>VFJN01000198.1 GCA_009886035.1 Actinomycetota bacterium | reverse complement strand
CGGGAAGCATTTGCAGAGCGGGGATTTCAGCGGCGATGGTCGGGTCGAAGATGAGGTCGTCCACATCGAACAGCACCGGGGTGCCCGCCGCTCGGGTGACCTCGATAAGGGCGAGCACCTGGGGCGTCGCCGGAACCCGATAGACCACCACAACATCGGCGACCGCCGCCCGCGCCGCCACGTCGGGGTCTCGGTAGTGGGCGATGGTGCTGGCGACGCCCCGGCGGGCGATGGCCTCGGCGGGTAGTTGGACGCGGTAACGCAGGGGGGCGTCATCGATACCCACGACAAACAGCACCACACCGAGGGGCGGGGGGGCGGCGGCCACTCCGCCGGAGGCCAGCAGGGCGTCGAATCGAGCCTCCAAGCCCTCGATCTGATCGCGGGTGGAACGCACCACGGGTGGGCGCTCGGCTCCTGTTTGGAGGGCAGCGAGGGTGGGGGCGTGCAGCACGCGTTCGATGGCGTGGCGGAGCACCTCGGCATCGCCGGCGGGCACGATCAACCCGTTCACGCCGTCCTCCACGACCTCTTCGGGCCCCAACGTGTTGGTGGCGATCACCGGAACCTGCCGCAGCAAGGCCTCCCGGGTGACCAGTGAGTGCGATTCGCGCATGACCGAAGGCAGCAGCAGTACATCAGTGGCGGAGAGCAGCTCGTTGAGGTCGTCGGGGGGGTAGGACGGAGCCAACTCCAGCGCGGTGGCTTCGAGCGGGCGCCCGTCGCGCTCCACGGCTTCCTGCAGATCATGGGCGATGATGCGCAGACCCGGCTGCGGGCCGAGTTGATGGGCGGCATCGATGAGGACCGCCGATCCCTTCATGGGGTTGCTACCCCCGGTGTAGCGGATCACTACCGGCTGACCGGAACGGCGGGATCCCCGCGCGGTGACCGGGCCAACCTCCATGCCGTTCTCGTCCACGGCCAGCCGATCAGGGGCCACTCCATTGGCCTTAAGTACCTCCGCCGCCGAGCGGGACGGCGCCAATACCAGGTCGGCCGGGGCCAGCAGTTCGGCTAATCGGGCCGCCCGCGTTTCACGGTGCTCCCGACCGGCCTCACAGGAGCACGCCCCCGCGTCGACCACGAGCGAGCAGGGTCGCTGGTGGCGGTCCACGAGGAACTGCCGGGCGCACACCCACCAGAAGTCGTGCATGGTCACCACGGTGATGGCGCCCGAAGCCTTAGCCACGCCCACCAGGCCGGCTCCGAGGGTCTGCAGAGCGTGCAGGTGCACCACCTCGGCGGGATGTTTTCCCAGGTGGCGGGCGAAGCGCTCGGCCACGGCAGGGTTGTCGTAGTTCAGCGGATCCGCCCACCCCATCCAGGGCGTGGACACCACCCAATGCACCGGGAGTCCCACCTCGTCGAGGTCGTCCCATTCCTCTAGCGCTGCGCGAGTGCTGTCGAGGTATCCGGCAAAGACCCGCACGTCATGACCGCGGGCCAGCAGCCCGCGCGCCAGGCGCTGGGGTTGCAGGGTACCGCCGCTCAGAAAATTCGGAGGGTAATGAGCAGAGACAACAGTGATGCGCATCAGAGGGCTAACGTAGTGGGTCAACCCGGGTCTGCGATCGACTCCGGCCCACCCCCGTCATGACCAACCTTCGCGAGCTGCATCGCCACCGAGAGCTCTTCCTCAACCTGACGTTGCGGGAACTGCGGGGAAAGTATAAACGGTCGGTCTTGGGCTGGGGCTGGTCGATGGTGAACCCGATCGCGCAGATGGGTATCTTCACGCTCGTCTTCGGCTTCTTCCTGAAGGTCGATCCACCCATCGGTGACCCCAGTGGGCTCCATGTGTTCGCCTTCTTCCTCCTCTGTGGTCTGCTGCCCTGGACGTTCCTGTCCAATGGCATGACCGGGGGGATGGGGTCCCTTCTGGCCAATGCCAGCCTCGTGAAGAAAGTGTGGTTTCCGCGGCAATTCCTCGTGGCCTCCACCGTGGCCAGTTTCGGGGTGTCCTTCCTCATCGAACTCGGCGTACTCACTGTCGTCTTGATCATCGCCGGGAACATGGTGGTGCCCTGGATGCTGCCGATGCTGGGCGTGGCGATGATTCAAGGGGTGTTCGTGCTCGGGGTGGCGCTCGCCCTGTCGGTCTGGAATGTTTACTTTCGCGACCTCGAGTATCTTGTTGGCATCGGGCTCCAGTTTTGGTTCTACGCCACCCCCATCGTGTACCCGGTATCGGTGGTAAACAGCGCCCTCGCCGATCGCCCCACCCTCCTGAGCATCTATCGCCTCAACCCCATGACCAGATTCTCGGCCATCTACCGGGATCTCTACTACTCGCTGAGGGCTCCCACCATCTCCGACGTTGGCTACGTGGTGCTCTGTGCGGTGGTGGCGCTCGTGATCGGATGGGTGTCCTTCAACCGCTTGCAGGGCCGCCTGGCGGAGGAACTGTGACAATACCCGCCATCTCGGTTGAGCAACTCTCGAAGCGATTCCGGCTCTACCACGAACGCAACCAGAGTTTGAAAGCCGCCGTGATGCGAGGCGGTCGGGCGCGCTACGAGGAGTTCTGGGCGCTGCGAGACGTCTCCCTGGAGATAGCCGAGGGATCCACTTACGGCTTTATCGGTACCAACGGCTCCGGCAAGAGCACGTTGCTCAAGTGCCTGGCCCGCATCTTGGAACCCGACGAAGGCAGCTGTCGTACCAAGGGCAAGGTGTCGGCGTTGCTGGAACTCGGCGCCGGGTTTCACCCGGAGCTCTCCGGTCGGGAGAACGTGTATCTGAACGGTTCCATTCTCGGTATGTCCAAAGCGGATCTGGATGTCCGATTCGACGACATCGTCGCCTTCGCCGGGTTGGAGCGATTCATCGATACCCCCGTGAAGAACTATTCCTCGGGCATGTACGTGCGTTTGGGTTTTTCGGTAGCTATCAACGTGGACCCCGACATCCTCCTCGTCGACGAGGTGCTGGCGGTAGGCGACGAGGAGTTTCAGCGGCGCTGTAGCGAACGCTTTGCCGACCTCCGGGCGGAGGGGCGCACGATTGTGGTGGTATCGCACTCGCTCGGCTCGATTCAGGCGATCTGCGACGAGGTGGCCTGGCTCGACAACGGCGTGCTGCGGGCCACGGGCGCAGCGGGGGGCGTGATTGAGCAGTACCTCTCGGAGGTGCGAGAAAAGCGTGACGCCAGCGAGACGCATGCCACCGCCAGCCGATCCGGGTCTGGAGAGATCACCATCGATGCCCTGGAGGTCCTCGGACCCAACGGGCATGTCACCGACGTGGTTCATACCGGCGAAGCGGTCACCTTTAGGTGTCACTACACCGCCGCTGCCCCGGTGCCCCACCCCGTCTTCACGCTGGCCATCCACACCATGGAGGGTGCCGTGGTGACCAATCCGCACACCCGGAATGCGGAGATTGTGCCCCCCGAGGTGTCGGGTTCAGGGTTTGTGGACCTGGTGGTGGACCACCTCCCCCTTCTCCCCGGCACCTACGACCTGTCGGGGGCCATCACCGACCATGCCGCCTTGCATACCTACGACGAGCGACACCGGGACCGGCGCTTCGATGTGGACGCCGGTGCGCACAACGATGGATGGAGCGGACTGATCACCATGAATGGTCGCTGGGTGGTCGGCGGAAGCGATCTTCGAAGGCCACTCCGATGAGTGTGGTGGTGCCGCAGGCGGCCCGGGTGCTGGCGTTGGTGGTGGCCGGGCCCGCGGATGCGGCCGCCGCGCCGACCACCGCTGAGTCGCTGCGACGAGTCGTGGTACCCAACGCCACCATCGAGGTCCTGGAAAACGTCGCCGCTACGGTCGAGGCCCGCAATGCGGCGGCCACGGTGGCTTCGACGGACTATCTGGTGTTGGTGGAGGCGGGGGTGGAGGTGCCGGATCACTTTGTGGCCGGGGCCATCGAGCAACTGCGGGGCGACGCCTCAACCGGTCTGGTGGGCTGGTCGGCCACCGGGGGGCCATCGGGGGCGTTCGAGCTGTTTGTGCCGCTGTCGGCCTGCGTGATCCGCCACCGTGCCTTCCACCGCCTCGGTGGATTCGACGCTCGCGTACCGGCGGTGGTGGAAGGGCTGGACCTGGGGTGGCGCATGTGGCTGGGCGGTTACCGCGTGCGGGGCATGGGTGCGCCTCCCCACGCGCCGGCAACCCTGGGCGACCCCGACCAACTGCGAGCGGGGGTTGCCCTCGTGCTGGCCTCGGTGCTCGACGATCCCAGCATCGAAGAAGCCGGGTGGAACGACACGCGCTACGGCCAGGCTCGCCGGGCGGCCATGACGCGACGACCGTTGATCCAATCCGGGCGTCGACGGGGTGATGGAGAGTTGCTCCCCCTGGCCCATCGTGCGGTCGCAGCCTGGGCGGCGACGGACCCCCAGGCAGTACCGGTGGCAGAGGTACTGGCGGTTCTTGCGGCCCCCGAGCGCGCCGGTACCCGCCGACGCATCGCCGTGGTCACCGCCGACACGCTGTCGGCGCGGATGGCCGGACCGGGTATTCGCGCACTACAGATCGCTCGCCGTCTCGCCACCGAGCACGATGTGGTGCTCGCCACCACCGGTCGCTGCGACCTCGGCGGCGAGAACTTCGAGGTGCGGTCGGTGGCCGAAAAAGGGT
>VFJN01000176.1 GCA_009886035.1 Actinomycetota bacterium | reverse complement strand
CTAATCTTGGTTCACTCTTTCTGCGCTCGCCGCGCGAGGTTCCATCCGTACGTGAGGGCCTCCAGGTACCGTAGTCCCTGCCAGATGCGCTTGACGCCTGGTGGTGGCGCGTTCGCGTAGTGCTCATACCCGACTAGGCGCGCAATCTCCCGTAATGCGTCCTCCACAGTCACAACCGGCCTGGGCGCTGCCTCTCGCAGCACGTGTAATTCGTCGGCCTGCAGTACCTTCTCGGCCGGCGTGTCGGGCTCAAAACGCGCCAAGTGTGTCAGCCACATGACGCGCCACGCAACCATGTAGTAGACGCCGAGCGCGTTGCGCAAGGCATGACCATCGTCAATCTGAAGACGCTCCACGTTGCAGCCGGACTTGAGCGTGTAGTGAAGGCGCTCAATCTGCCATCGCTGTTTGTAATAGCCAACCATCCGCTGCGCTTCTTGGCTATCTGCAACCGGCATGGTGGTCAAGAGCAGCCAATGGATAGGCTCAATGCCGTTGGGTGGCTCGACCTCCAGGGCACGAACAACCGTGACTGCTTGCGGCTTGTCTGCGCTGCGGGTAAGGCCACTTACTGGCGGTTGTATATTCATCGCACGATACTGCACGCTCAACCGAGCCTCCCGCTCGGGCTGCCCTGGCTTGCGCGGTACGGAGACTACCATCGTTGAGGACACCGGAGCACTCTCAATTGCGGCCATTAGGAGCATGTAAACACCCTCGGGCTGCCCGTCTGCATCAAGCAACTCGACCCGGCGAGACTGGCACGCACGTATGAGTAGGTGCAGCCGCGACCGGCGCGGAGCAGCAAGAAGGTCGTATATGTCCGCTTCCCGGTCCTGTACCAAGAGCGCACTCTGATGAGCTGGAAGCGCCCGAGCAACAGCCGCAAGCCCCTCAATCCACTTGAAACTCTCCTTCTCCTCTATTGAGCGGTATCGTTTCGTCTGCTTGAGAGTCTGGGGACCGTCCTCGCGCGCCCAGAGTTTCACGTGCAACATCCCTAACGGTAGGCCGTCGGGAGTAACCGCCATTACAGAGTGAGCAAGCAGACCGCGCAGCTTGTCCGTGGTACCAATCGGGCCCAAGCCTGTTTTGCATTTGTGCGTGCTGTAGTTCAAGGTCGTCGTGTCCTGAACGCACAGCACTAACTCATGCCCAGCGCAACGCGCTGCGGTCTGCTCAGAGTGTCCGCTTAGCAACCCATTCACCGTCGTCTCAGGATGTTGGAACAGACGCCGTGCTGCTTGCCGACCGGCATGTCCGCAGCCAACAGAATACGACGAACCGCAATTTGATGCAAGTCCCTCAGCGATTCGCGACAGGTTCGTGCGGAAACCAACGTTCGGCAGCCGCGCACCCATTACTTCATGGCAGGCCCAAGGCTCAGGCATAGCACAGTCCTCCGACACCCTATTTCGACTGCGCTGAGCATAACCCTGCAATAGTTGCGATAGGTGCAAAAGGACCGAGTCAAGATTAGCACGTTGAAACGGCTCCCGCCTCACCTGATTCGCAATAGGCTGCCCATCGACGCGGCGACGCTTGTCGATAGAACCAGTGCTGCGCGAGCACGGTTCGTGGCAGATTTGGAGACGGCGCGACTCATCCGCCTCTGGTTATGTTGGCTCGGCCGGCCCAGCCGCGATTGGCACCTACGTTCTCGTCAGGATCGAGTGGCATGGGTCGGACCAAAGGATCGAGAGTGTGGTCCAGGGGCATGGGGAGTAGAGCCCTTCGGCGCCAGCCGCAGCGGCTCGCAATCTCATCCGCACGGGATTCCAAATGCTGGATTCATCGCCTCGTGTCGTGTACAATACTATGGACAT
>VFJN01000076.1 GCA_009886035.1 Actinomycetota bacterium | reverse complement strand
TGCGCAAGATTCCCCACTGCTGCCTCCCGTAGGAGTCTGGGCCGTGTCTCAGTCCCAGTGTGGCTGATCGTCCTCTCAGACCAGCTACCCGTCGATGCCTTGGTGGGCCGTTACCCCACCAACTAGCTGATAGGCCGCGAGGCTCTCCCGGAGCGGAATCCATTTCCTCACCAAGCCATGCGACTCGGTGAGGACATCCGGTATTAGCTTTCCTTTCGAAAAGTTATCCCGGTCTCCGGGGCAAGTTCCTCACGTGTTACTCACCCGTTCGCCACTAGGTCTTCCACAGTGTTGCCACTGTCTGGACCTCGTTCGACTTGCATGTGTTAGGCACGCCGCCAGCGTTCGTCCTGAGCCAGGATCAAACTCTCCATCGAGATCTCGAACCCTCCACCGAGGCGGGGGGCCCTTCGATCGGTTTTGAAGAGCCGGCGATCCCGGGATCCGGTGAAGGATCCCGTTCTTTGCCGACTGGCACCAGAACAGCCAGCATTTACTGCTGTCCGTATCAAGTGCATTTCATTCTTTGAACGGCTGCGCGACCCTCCGAGGAGAGTCGGGCAGACGCCCGCACTCGCTTTTTCGTCCTCTCTTCTGTTTTCAAGGAGCCTCGTCCGCTCCGAAGAGCAGCGCTCAACCGGCAGTCGTCACCTCGGGGGCGACGGTGGTGCCGGGACACCCTTCCGGTGGCTACCCGACAGTGTCGGGGCCTCCGTGGGGCGAAGGGACAACCTAGCGGGCCGCCACAAAGAGTGTCAACTCCGGGCCGGCGGGGAGGGAAACGGGCTGATCAGGCCCCGGCGTCGAGGACCGCCCAGCCCTTCTTCCCTTTCCGAAGGAGTACCCAGCGGTCCTGGACGAGATCATCGGTGGTGAGAGGGCGGCCGGCTTCCACCTTCCGGCCGTTCACCGAAATCCCGTGCTGGTCGATCTGGCGGCGGGCATCGCCCCCCGAGCTGGCCAAGCCGGTGCGCACCAGGACCACAGCGAGGTCGACACCCTCGGCCAGCGACTCTCCCGGAGCCAGGATGGCGCCCGGCACCTCACGGGCCACCGCGGCGAGGGCCTCGGCGGAGGCCTCTCGCGGATCAGCGCCGAAGAGCACCGCGGCGGCCTGGTGGACCGCCGCCAGTGCCGCCGGTCCATGCACCACCTCGGTGACCTCCGCCGCCAGGGTCTTCTGACCCAACCGTTGGTCGGGAGCGGCCTGATGGGCGGCCACGAGGGCATCGACGTCGTCCATCGGCAGGAGGGTGAACTGAGCCAGCATTCGAGGCACGTCGACGTCGTCGGTCTGTAAAAAGTGCTGGTAGAAGGCATAAGGCGAGGTCATCTCAGGGTCGAGCCACACCCGCGCCCCGGTGGACTTTCCCAACTTCGCCCCGGCCGCGTTGGTGAGCAACGGCCAACACAGGCCGTGGACCACCGCACCATGACGGCGGCGGATCAAATCCACCCCGGAGAGGATGTTGCCCCACTGATCGGACCCACCGATCTGCAGGACACACCCCTCGCGCTCGTGCAACCACGCGTAGTCGTTGGCCTGGAGAAGCATGTAGGAGAACTCGGTGAAGGAGATGCCGTTCTCCCCCGCCATGCGCGCCTTCACGCTCTCGCGAGCCACCATCTGGTTCACCGTCACGTGCTTGCCCACGTCGCGAAGGAAGTCCAACAAGAGCACGTCCCCTGTCCAGGAGAGGTTGTCAACCAACGTCCACGGACCCTCCGGGCCGAGGAGGCGCCCGATCTGGCTCTTGATGGCGGCCACATTGACCGCCAGGGTGTCCCGATCGAGCAAATTGCGCTCGGCCGATCGACCCCCCGGATCGCCCACCATTCCCGTGGCGCCCCCCGCCAAGGCCAACGGCCGGTGACCGGCGTCTTGGAAACGGCGCAGGGTCAACAGGCCGATCAGGTTGCCGTGGTGCAAACTGGCGGCGGTGGGATCACAGCCGTAGTACAGGGTGATCGGGCCCTGCTCCATGAGTGCGTGGAGCGCCGAGCGGTCGGTGGTGTCCTGCACCAAACCACGACGATCCAGGTCAGAGAGGATGTCCATCACGTCCCATCGTCCCCGCCGGAGGGCCTCCCGGTCCAGCCGAATCGTCGAGTGGCCGGAACTGCCGGGGTCGATGCGTCAAGATGAAGCCAGCCATGCGCCGGATTCCCACTCCCCTCCTCGGCCTTATCGCCCTTGCGCTCGCCGCCGGCGCCTGCAGTTACGAAAGTCGCGACGTGCTACCCGAGACGCCGCAGAAGATCGAGTCCTCCACCCTTTACAGCGCCGATCAAACGCTCCTGCATACCTTCCACGCCGAGGAGAACCGCAAGGTCATCCCCATCGATCAGATCCCCCGCCATGTACGCGACGCCGTGGTGTCGATCGAGGACGAACGGTTTTACCGCCACCCGGGGGTGGATGTGCGGGCGGTGGCCCGTGCGCTTCGGGCCGACACCAAAGTGGGGGGGATCGCCGAGGGTGGGTCCACCATCACCCAGCAGTATGTGAAGCAGGAGATCCTGGGCGACAGCGCTCAGACCATGGACCGCAAAATTCGAGAGGCCGCTCTCGCCGTCCAACTCGAGCAGCGGTACAGCAAGGACCGCATCCTCGAGTTGTACCTGAACGCCATTTACTTCGGAAAAGGTGCCTACGGCATCGAAGCGGCCGCCCAGCAATACTTCGGGCGCTCGGTCACCGAGGTCACCCTGGCGCAAGGGGCGCTGCTCGCCGGCCTGATCCAACGCCCCGGTGCCACCGATCCCTTTGCCCATCTCCCCGAGGCCACCGCCCGGCGCAATGTGGTGCTCGAACGAATGCACGACAACGGGTTGGCCACTGCGGCCCAGCTGGAGGAGGCCATCGCCGAGCCGATCGTGCTGGGGTCCTCGGTGCTCCCCGCCGCCGAACAGTATCCGGCGGCCTACTTTGTGGAGGAGGTGAAGCAGTGGATTCTCGATGACGAGCGGTTCGGCGCCACCCCCAAGGAGCGACGCGACCTGCTCTTCGGAGGTGGACTCCAGATCCAGACCACGGTCGACCTCGTCGCGCAGGCTCAGGCCGAGGCCGCCGTGGCCGCCATCCTTCCCGACCCGAGTGGTCCCGCCGTGTCGTTGGTGTCGATCGAACCCAGCACGGGCTACGTGCGGGCGATGGTGGGAGGGCGCAACTTCTTCGGGGATGGTCCGAGTGACAAACTCAACCTCGCCACCCAGGGCGGCCGCCAGGCGGGTTCATCGTTCAAACCGTTCATTCTCGCGACCGCGCTCGAGGCCGGAATCGACCCCGAAACCCGAATACCGGCACCCGGGTGCATCAATCTCCCCATTGAATCCGGCACATGGAACGTGTGTAACGCCGAGGGGAGCGGTCCCGCCACGGCCAGCATCATCGAGGGAACGGTCTACTCCTACAACACCCTCTATGCCCAACTGGTTCTGCGCGTCGGCGCCACCGCCGCCATGGCCGAGGCCACCCGACTCGGGATCGCGAGCCCCCTCGAAACCAATCCGGCCAGTGTGCTCGGCACCAACAACGTGACCGCGCTCGACATGGCCACCGCCTACGCCAGTTTCGCCAACCGCGGGGTGCATGTGGATCCGGTGCTGGTCACCCGCATCACTCGAGCCGATGGCACGGTGCTCTACGAAAACCAACACCGTCAGGACAAGGCGATGAACGCGGCCTCGGCCGATCAGGTCACGACGATTCTTGAGCAGGTCATCGAGCGCGGCACCGGTACCCGGGCGAAGCTTGATCGCCCGGCCGCCGGAAAAACTGGATCCAGCCAGAACAATCTGGACGCGTGGTTTGTGGGCTACACCCCCGAGTTGTCTACGGCGGTGTGGGTGGGATTTCCCAACCTCGGGGCCAACAACGAACTGATCCCGATGCGACGGCCGAACACGCCCATCACCGTGTTCGGTGGCACCTATCCGGCGCAGATCTGGCAGCGCTTCATGACGGCGGCCCTCGCCGGGCGCCCCGTAGTGGCGTTCGCGAAGCCCGCACCCCCGCCCCCCACGCCTCCGCCCCCGACGGCAGTGGCGCCTCAGGCGAATCCACCCGCCGGGCCGGGACCTAGCGCCACCATGCCGTCGGTGGTGGGCCAATCGTTGCTCGCGGCCACCGAGACCCTGGAGAGGCTCGGCTTGATCGTGGAGGTCGTCACGCCGACCGCCCCCGCCGGTGGTGCCGGGGTGGTGGTGGCGCAATCGCCCGCCGCCGGCCAGCGCATTCCGGCCGGGGCGTCGGTGCTTCTCGAGGTGGCCGACTAGCCGAGTGGACACGGTGCCGCCCCGCTGGGGAGGCTGCGCACTGTGGCAAAACCCTCCGCCGGTCGGATCACCGTGATCGTGCTCGTGGTGGCTATGGCGGCCATGTGGATCTACGTGGTGTACCTGGCCCTCGGCCCCGGCCGACAGCCCCCTCCTGACCGGTTGCAAGACACGTCTTTCGCCGTGGCCGCCCAGCAACGTTGCGTGGCCGCCCATGTCATCGTGGATCAGTTGCCCACGGCCAATCAGTCCACCAGCGCTCGCGATCAGGCCACCGTGGTGGACCAGGCCAACGCCGAGTTCACCTCCATGCTCGCCGACCTCGACGATCTCGTCCCTCCCACCGTCGAGGGCCGATTGGCCGACGCCTGGATTGCCGACTGGCGGGTCTACCTTGGCGACCGCGAGCGCTATGCCGATGCCTTGCGCTCCGACCCCGATGCCCGCCTGCTCGTCTCTCCGAAAGACCGCCAACAAATCACCGAGTTCATCGACGCCTTCGCCGGTGACAACCGGATGATCGCCTGCGCTACCCCTCTTGACGTGGGCTGAGACCGTTCAGGACGGCAAACCCAGCCGCCGCCATCCGATGGGTCCCCGCATCCACCCCCAACGCGGTCAGATCGTCGAGGCCCACCCATCGCTGCCCCTCGGACTCATGGTTGGTGACCGCCACCGACCCCGCCGGGGCCAAGACCAGATGGCGTACGTCGAGGTGGAGATGATCCGGTTCGGTGCCCGCGGCATGGTGGAATCGGTGCACGTCGAGGTCGATCGCGGGAGTGACCACCAACAGTCCGGCGATGCCGGTCTCCTCCTCGGCCTCTCGCAACGACACCGCCGCCAGATTGGCATCACCGTCGGCATGACCTCCGGGCTGGAGCCAGCGTCGTACCTTCGTATGGAAGAGGAGAAGCGTGCGACGCGTCCCTACATCGATCACGAGCGCCGATCCGGTGAGGTGCCCGGGGGTACAGGACCGGTAGAGGGCATCGGGGTGATCGGCGAGGAACGTCAGGATTCGGATCCGGTTGTCTTCGACCTCCCCATCGCCCGGCGGGACGGCACGCACCGATGCCTGGGCCACGGCGAGATCGGCGGAGGGCGCCAGGGTGACGTCCCCCCGGCGGTGCCGGGCAAAGCCGGGTGGTTCTCCTCCGGTGCCGGGGGTCGCACCCATTCAGCGGGCGGCCTGGCGAAATTCCTCTGGCACCCGCACCGTGGTGGTGGTCCCGCGACGCACAGCTACGTAGGTGAGGTCGGCACTGAACACGGGAGCATCCTCCACGGTGCCGAGGAAACAAACATCGAAGCTGCTGCGGCCCCAGCGAGTGACCGACAACGCAATGGCCAAGTCGTCGCCCATCCGGGCGCCGCCGTCCCAGGTGATGCAGGCCTTCTTCACCATCACGTCCCACTCGCTCGCCGGGCTGAGGGCGCCCATCGAGCGAAACCAACAATCGGAGGCATCGTCGCAATAGGCCAGATAATGGGAATTGAACACCACCTGCTGCATGTCGACCTCGCCGTAGCGGATCCGTACGTGGTGGAGATATCCCATGGCCCTCACAGCCTCGCGCACGGCGCCGGTCCGCTCGGGCCAGGCCCCGCCAGCCGTCAGAGGGCGACGCGCTCCCCATCGGTGCGCAGTTGCTCCTCGAAACGCTGAAGTTGCACCGCTACGGCGGCCGGGCCGGCGCCGCCGGGAGTGGTGCGCCGCGTGACCGACACCCCCGGAGCGAGCAGCGCCACACCGTTGTCACCCAAGGCGGGGTGGGCGGCTACGAGCGCGGCCAGCGACGGGCCGGGTTCCATCGACTGGCGCACGAGGCTCCCCACGAGCGCGTGGGCCTCGCGGAACGGCATACCCCCCACTACCAGGTATTCCGCCAGGTCGGTGGCGGCGGCGGCCGGTACGTCGGCGGCCGCCTGCATGCGCTCCACATCGAAACGCATCGTCGCCATCAGGCCCCCCATCGCCGTGAGGGCAAGGGAAACCTGATCAACCGCATCGAACAACGGCTCCTTGTCCTCTTGGAGATCCCGGTTGTAGGCCAGCGGTAGGCCCTTGAGGGTGGCCAGCAGACCGGTGAGATCTCCGATGAGACGGCCAGCCTTTCCCCGAGCCAGTTCCGCGATGTCGGGGTTCTTCTTCTGCGGGAGCATCGAGCTGCCGGTGCTGTAGGCGTCGTCGAGATGGGCAAAGCCGAACTCCTCGCTGCACCAGAGCACCACCTCTTCCCCCATTCGAGACAGATGAATACCCACCATGGTGAGGTCGAATACGGCCTCGGCCACGAAGTCCCGATCCGCCACCGCATCCAGGCTGTTCTCGAACCGGCGGGCGAAGCCCAACTCCGCCGCCACGCCGTCGGGGTCGAGGGGAATCGACGATCCCGCCAACGCCCCCGCGCCCAGGGGTGACACGTCGGCCCGGCGGTGACAGTCGAGAAGGCGATCTACATCGCGCGCCAGGGCCCATCCGTGGGCCAAGAGGTGGTGGGCCAGCAACACCGGTTGCGCTCGCTGGAGATGGGTGTACCCCGGCAGGTAAGCCTCCCCTGCCGCGATGGCCTGATCCACCAGCACTTGTTGAAGACCAAGGATGCGTCCGGCCACCTCTCGCAGGGCCCGTTTGGTGTAGAGCCGCAGATCCGTGGCGACCTGATCGTTGCGACTCCGCCCGGTATGAAGTTTGGCCCCCGCCGCCCCGGCTAGTTCGGTCACCCGTCGTTCAACGGCGGTATGGATGTCCTCATCGGCGGGGCCGAAAACAAAAGAGCCCGCGCTCAGTTCGCTCTCCACCTGATCGAGCGCCGCCAACACCGCATCACCCTCGGCGCGGGTGAGAACGCCGGCGCCCGTGAGACCCCGCACATGGGCGCGCGAGCCCTTCAGATCATCGGGCCAGAGACGTTGGTCGAAAGACAGGCTCACCGTGTAGGCGAGCAGTTCCTCCGCCGGTCCCCCGGCAAAGCGGCCCTGCCAGAGCGTGCTCATCGTTGGTGCAGGCGGCCCTGCGTCCCCGCCCAGGTCTCTACCGACAGCCCCCACAGCCGCACGAACCCCGCCGAGTCTTCATGACGGAATGAGTCGTCGGCCTCGTAGGTGGCCAGCCCGTAGTCGTAGAGGCTGTGGGGGCTGCGGCGGCCCGTGACCTCACATGACCCCGGGGCCAAAGCCAGACGAACCTCCCCGGTGACGTAGCGCTGGGTCTCGGCGATGAAGGCATCGAAAGCCTCCTTGAGAGGACTGAACCAGAGCCCGTCATAGATGAGTTCGGCGTAGCGGGGTTCGATCCGGGCCTTCTCGCGCTGCACATCACGTTCGAGGCAGACGCCTTCCAGATCCCGATGGGCGAGGATGAGCGCGAGGCTGGCCGGGCACTCATAGGTCTCCCGGCTCTTGATGCCGACCCGACGGTTTTCCACCATGTCCACGCGGCCCCAGCCGTAGCTCCCCACCAACGCGTTGAGGCGCTGGACGACCCCCAGGACGCTGAGGGATTCGCCGTCGATGCTCACCGGCACCCCCGCCTCAAAGCCCAGGACGACCTCGACCGGTTCGGTAGCCGTGGGGCGGGTGAGGAACCAGACCCCCGCCGGGGGGGTGTGCCAAGGATCCTCCATCTCGCCGCACTCGATAGCCCGTCCCCAGATGTTGTCGTCGATCGAATACACCTTCTCCTTCGTGGCCACGATCGGGATGTTGTGGTCAGAGGCGTAACGGATGCTGTCCTCGCGGGTCATGCCCCAGGAACGAACCGGCGCAATGACCTCGAGGTGCGGATTGAGGGCCCGCGTGGAAACCTCGAAGCGCACCTGATCGTTGCCCTTCCCCGTGCAGCCATGGGCCACCGCGTCGGCCCCGTGCTCGGCGGCGGCGGCCACGAGATGCTTCACAATGACCGGCCGCGACAGAGCCGAAACCAGGGGGTAGCGGTTCTCGTAGAGCGCGTTGGCCGCCAGGGCCGGGGCGCAGTACTCGGCCGCGTATTCCTCCTTGGCATCGACCACGATGGCGTCGATCGCCCCGGCCGCCCGGGCGCGCTCTTTGACCACCTCGTAGTCCTCGGCGGCCTGGCCCACATCTACGGCGAGGGCGATGACCTCCACCCCGAGGTTGTCGATCATCCAACGGACCGCGACCGACGTGTCGAGGCCGCCGCTGTAGGCGAGAACGACGCGCTTAGCCATGGGTATGCCTGCTTCCTTGATGGTTAGAGACCAGCGAGATCAGAGAGTTGATGGGCGACTGCGGAACCTTGTGCGTCTTGGGCGACCACGACGATGAGCGTGTCATCTCCCGCCACGGTACCCAGCACGCCGGGGAGCCCGGAGCGATCCAGAGCGGAGCCCACCACGTGGGCCGAGCCGGGGGGCGTGCGAAGGACCACCAGATTGCCGGACTGATTGACCTCCACCACCCAATCGCCAAAGACGCGTCGAAGGTGGTCCTCCGGCGCCCTTTGTTCGGCGGGGAGTTCGGGGATGGCGTACACGGTGTCCCCGCCCGCTACCCGAACCCGAATGGCCCCGAGGTCCTGCAGATCTCGTGAGACCGTGGCTTGGGTGGCGCTCACCCCCTCGGCGCTGAGCAGTTCCACGAGGTGGGTTTGGCTCGTCACCGCCTGCTCGGCGAGGAGCTTGGTGATGCGGTGTTGTCGTTGTGGCTTGGCGACCATCAGGCCGTCCCCTCGAGGAGAAAGCGCAGGAGGCCTCGAAAGGCATGGAGACGGTTGTGCGCTTGGACAATCACCCGGCTCTGTGGACCGTCGACCACCACGGTGGCCACTTCCTCGCCCCGATGGGCGGGCAGGCAGTGCATGAACACGGCTTTCGCGGTGGCGGCTGCCATCACGGCGGCGTCCACCTGAAATCCCTCGAAAGCGGCCCGACGAGCGGCGATTTCGTCTTCCTGGCCCATCGAGGACCACACATCGGTATGAACGGCGTCGGCTCCGGCGGCGGCTTCCACCGGCCGATCAGTCATAAACGGCGGGCCGGAGGCACCGGCGAGGATGAGGCGATCTATGTCGGCCGGGCTGGGCCCAAAGCCGACGGGGCTGGCGATCCGGAAGTGCATGCCGGCCATGGCGGCCCCCAGGGCCAGGCTTCGGGCCACATTGTTGAAGTCGCCGATCCAGGCCACCGTGGCACCGGCCAGACTCCCCCACTCTTGGCGCATCGTGAGGAGATCAGCGAGCACCTGGCAGGGGTGGGCTCGGTCCGAAAGGAGGTTGACGATCGGAATCTGCGAGCAGGCGGTCATCTCCTCGAGGACCCGGTGATCGAACACCCGGGCGCCCAGGATGGCGTGATACCCCGACAGCACCCGGGTGATGTCGGTCATCGACTCCCGCCCGCTCCCGCCGATCTCATCGGCGCGGAAGGTCACCGGGTGCCCGCCCAAGTGGACCACCGCCGTCTCGCAGGAGTGGCGAGTGCGTAGGGACGGCTTTTCGAAATAGAGCCCCACCGTCTGGCCGGCCAAGAGCGGTGGACGAGACGGGTCATCGGCTAGATCGAGGATCCGGGTTAGTTCGGACGGCGAGAGGTCGTCGAGATCGAGCAGGTGCCGGGTCATGTGAGAACCTCCGTGAGGGCGACGAGGGCGACGTCGAGTTCCTCATCGTTGATCAACAGGGACGGCGCCAACCTCAGCGCCGTGGGCGTGATGGCATTCACGATGACGCCGTCAGCCAACAAGCGAGCGGCGACGCCAGGGGCATCATGGCCGTCGAGTTCCACGGCCAACAGCAGCCCGAGTCCCCGCACCTCCTTCACGCCCGCCAGGGCCGTCACCCCGCGGGTCAATCGCTCGCCGGCCCGCTGTGCTCGGGCCGGGACGTCTTCGGCCTCCATCACCGCCAGTACCGCGCGGGCGGCGGCCGCCGCGAGCGGCTGGCCCCCGTAGGTGGTGGCGTGGTCGCCGGGAGCGAAGACCGCCGCCACCTCGGTCTTGGCCCAACAGGCTCCGATGGGCACGCCGTTTCCGAGGGCCTTGGCCATGGTGACCACATCGGGCACGACGCCGAGGTGTTGGTGAGCGAACCACGAGCCGCACCGGCCGAGGCCCGTCTGCACCTCATCGACCATGAAGAGGATGCCGCGCTCGTCGCACAGCCGCCGCACGCCCTGGAAGTAGGCCGCGCTCGCCGGGTTCACTCCACCCTCGCCCTGCACCGGCTCGAGGAGCACGGCAGCGACCGATGGGTCGAGCGCCGCTTCGAGCGCGTCGAGGTCCTGCCAGGCGACGTGGCGGAACCCCTCCGGAAGGGGCTGGAACGCCTCGTGCTTGGCGGGCTGGCCGGTGGCGTGGAGCGTGGCCAGGGTGCGCCCGTGGAAGGAGTTGAAGGCGCTCACCACAACATGCCGACCGCGTCCTCCGAAGCGGCGGGCCAACTTCAGGGCACATTCGTTGGCCTCGGCCCCGGAGTTGGCGAAGAACACTTGCCCCCGCATTCCGCCGGCGGTGGGCCAGCCGGGCTGGCCCACCCCGAGGAGACGATCGAGGGTCTGGGCCACCTGCCAACCCGGTTCGGTGCCGAAGAGGTTGGAGACGTGCAGCAGCGTCTGGGCCTGGGCGTAGAGGGCGTCCGCCACGGCGGGATGACTGTGGCCGAGGCTGGTGACGGCCAGACCCGAGAGCAGATCGAGATAGCGACGCCCGTCCCTGTCCCAGAGCCAAACCCCTTCACCCCGCACCAGTTGTAACGATGGAGGCCCGTAGGTGGGCATGAGCGGGCAGTGGTCGAGGGACGGTGCGCCCATGGCCTGGGCGTGGGCGTTCATGCGGGCTCCTCGGGCACGATCATGGTGCCGATACCGGCGTCGCTGAAGAGTTCCAGCAGGACCACATGGGGGAGCCGACCATCGAGGAGATGGGCCGAGGCCACCCCATGCCCCACCGCGTGCAAGCAGGCGTCGATCTTGGGGATCATCCCGCCCTTCATGGCTCCGGCGGCCACCAGTTCGGCCAACCCGGCCGCATCGATCCGGCTGATGAGGCTGCCCGGATCGTCG
>VFJN01000115.1 GCA_009886035.1 Actinomycetota bacterium | reverse complement strand
GGTGTTCATGTCGTAGCCGAGCGCGGCCACCAGTTTCCGCGAGTCGTCGATCACGCGCTTCTTCATCGCCGGGGTGAGGTAGTTCTCGTCGGGGATGTATCTGCGGTTGTGCGTGTCGTAGGGCATCGGCAGCACGAGGTTCTGGCCCAGACACATGCACCGCACGTACTGGTCCCACTGGATGAACTCCTGCGCGATCATCGTGAGGAGGCCGGAGCCGTCGTAGTAGCGGATCAGTTCCTCGACGCTGTGGCACACGTACACGCCGCGCCAGCCGCCGCCGTGCGCGTCCTTGAGGATGCACGGTAACCCGACGTAATCAACGACGGCCTGCCAACTCAGCGGGTATTCGAGGTTGCGCAGGCTCTCGGTCTTCACGATGCCCGGCACGTAGTCCTTGTTCGGCAGCGCCATCGTCTTGGGGTGCGCGAGGCCGAGTTTCTTGCACAGCGACGCGCCGAAGAACTTGTCGTCGGCCGTCCACATGAACGGGTTGTTGATGACCGTCACGCCTTCGAGCACGGCGTGTTTGAGGTACGAGCGGTAGTACGGCACCTCGTGCGAGATGCGGTCCACGACCACGTCGTAGGGCAGCTTCTCGTCCATCTTGGTGCCGCCGAGTTTGACGAACTCGGCGACGACGCCCGCGTTCCGCCCGTTCACCTCGTCGATGAACCGCGGCGGGAACGACCACTCGCGACCGACGATCACGCCGACACGTTTCACGGCAACCTCGAGCTGTTGGCTGTTGGCTATTGGCTGTTAGCCAGCAATGCACACGAATACCGCTCTTCTGCTGGCTAACAGCCAATAGCCAATAGCTAATAGCCAGCAGCCACTCAGTCTCGCCCACCAATATACCTCTGAACGAATGGCACTTCCGCGCTGTTTTAGTCCAGCCGCGCGCGCAGCCTGTCCAGGGACACCGGTGGGTATCTGGAAGAATTGGTCCGTGGCCGTTTTGTTGCCTTGGTCATCGAGCCTTCCAAGGCTAACGTAATTCTATCATCGAGGTCTTCCACGCTCCGACGGGTCGCGCTGTCGTTCGGGCGAGGTCGATCTCGATGTCTACTTCATACGCACCACGGCCCACGTTCCAAACGACCCTCCGCACCTTCGCCCAATCTCCCGATCTCCCGTTCGCGGACCTACTCACCGAAGCCCACATCCAGACGGTGTGCGACGAACTGGACATCGACTTCGCCACCGAACCCCACCACTTCTGGACACCGGCCTTCACGCTCTGGACACTCCTCGCCCAGACCGTCAGCGCGTCCAAGTCCTGCGTCGCCGCCGTCGCACGGGCTCTGGTCCTGCGAGTCACCCTCGGTCTGGATCCCTGCTCGGAGAACACCGGCGCCTACTGCAAGGCCCGGGCCAAACTGCCGGTCGCCTTGCTGTCCCGACTGGCCACCCATCTGGGCGACGAACTGGAACGACAGGCCGACACGGATTGGCAATGGAAAGGGCGACGGGTGCTGCTCGGCGACGGCACCACGATGTCGGGACCGGATACACCCGAAAACCAGGCCGCGTACCCCCAACCCAACACCCAGAAGCGGGGGCTCGGGTTCCCGCTGATCCGTCTGGTGGTGCTCCTGGGCTTCGCCACCGGAGCTCTCGTCGGAGGGGCCATCGGACCGTGGAGCGGCAAGGAGGTGGGTGAGATGGCTCTGTTGCGTGAGTTGCTCGAGCGGTTCCGACCGGGCGACGTGTTCGTCGCCGACCGGGCGTACTGCTCGTACTGGCTGTTGGCCGCATTGCAAGCCCGTGGGGTCGATGTGGCGATCCGCTTGCACCAGTCCCGACGCTACGACTTCGGCACCGGTCGGCGTCTGGGTCCGGACGATCACGTCGTCGAGTGGGCTCGGCCCGATCGCCCCGATTGGATGGACAAGCCGATGTATCACGCGACCCCGAAAACCCTGACGGTTCGCGAGGTCCGGTTCCGGGTGGACCGACCCGGTTATCGAACCCGTGAGATCGTGGTGGCGACCACGCTGTCGAACGCCACCACGTACACGCGCGACGACCTCGCGGAACTGTATCACCATCGCTGGCGTGTGGAGCTCTCGATCCGCGACATCAAGCAGACGTTGGGCATGGATGTGCTGCGGGGTAAGACGCCGGAGATGTTGCGTCGTGAGATCTGGGCGCATCTGCTGGCGTACAACCTGGTGCGTCAGGTGATCGCTCAGGCGGCCCGTGAACGTGACGTGTCACCGCGTCGGATCAGTTTCGCGGGTGCCCAGCAGACGTTGGAGGCGTTCCGTGTCACGCTCCAGATCGGGGGCGGTGAGTCGTGGGTGAAGAAGGTGGAGGCGCTGTTGTGGGCGATCGGTGGGCACCGTGTTGGTGAGCGTCCAGACCGATGTGAGCCGCGGGAAGTCAAACGCCGTCCCAAATCCTACCCACGGATGACTCGACCGCGAGCGACTCGACGCGCCGAACTGATGACCACGGCAGACAACCTGTGAGTTAACGCAACCCCGGCTGTCTACAGGGATCACAGCGCGGAAGTGCCATTC
>VFJN01000060.1 GCA_009886035.1 Actinomycetota bacterium | reverse complement strand
CGCGCCGGGTTGGAGAGAGAAGACGATGGTGGAGACGATGGGACTCGAACCCACGACCCCCTGCTTGCAAAGCAGGTGCTCTAGCCAGCTGAGCTACGCCCCCGGGACCGGCCGATGATACCTGGCTCGGCGGGGGTTCCCGACCTGGTGATCGTTCGCCCTCGCGAGGACCTCACTCGGCCCCGGAAACCAGCGTGTCCACCCGTCTAACTACAGACAGGCTCGGTTGGCTGCCTACGCTGAACAGCGATGCCTCCCCCGCCGCCGGCCCACCGGCGCCAAACCAGCGAGGTCTACCGGCTCCGAAGGGTCATCGCCCTCACCTTCGCCCTTCTCCTCACCATCGCCATCTTGCAACTCGCTCAGGCGGCTGGAGACGTCGGCAGCCAGCCGGCCGCCGCCCCCACCACCACCGAGTCCACCACTACCACCACCATCGCCCCGCCCCCGGCCTGCGTGGAGGGCGATCTCCAGGTGCTCGAGGACCCCAACGCCAACTGGGCCACCCTCCTGGTGGATACCCAGCGGGCCATCCCGGCGTCCTACAGCCCCCCCGACCTTCGCAACATCGCCGACGCCGGCTTCCCATTCACCGATGGGGTCGCCGTGCGAGAACTGGTGCTCGCCGACCTCGACGCCCTCCGCCAGGCGGCCGCCGCCAATGGCACCCCCATCGGCGTCCTCGCCGGTAACCGCAGTTTCTCCCGCCAACAGGACCTCTTCGATCGTCGAACCAACACCCTCGGCGACGTTGAAGCCGGCAGTCGGGTGGCCCGCCCGGGGCACTCCGAGCACCAACTCGGGACCACCGTTGATCTAGCCACCGCCGGCGCCCTCGATGTGGACCAGGCCTGGGGTGCTTCGCTCACCGGTCAATGGATCGCCACCAACGCCTTCAAATATGGCTTCATCATCAGCTACCCCCCCGAGTCTCAGGATCGCACTTGCTACGACTACGAGCCCTGGCATCTGCGCTACGTGGGCCGACAACTCGCCACCGACATCATCGATTCGGGTCTCACATCGCGCGAGTACCTCTGGCAGTTGCAACCACGGCCCCTCGCCAGCACCACCACGGTGGCCCCGCCGGGCTAACTCAGCGGGCCGCGGTGGTGGGCGCGGTAGCAAGGTCACCGTCGCCGAGTGTGTAGAGGTAGCCCGCCCGGCTCCCGATGTAGACACGGTTCTTCCACACCGCCGGGGTGGCTTCCACACACCCCCCCAGGTTCACCGACCACAGTTCCGGTGGCACCACATCCGGGTCGGAAACATCGAAGGCGTGGAAGTTGCCTTCCAGGCAATCGCCGATCAACAGCACATCATCTACGATCACCGGGCTTGCCCACGCCGGCCCGGGGAGTTGACGCTCCCACTTCACCTGGCCCGTGTCCCGATTGAGAGCAATAAGGCGACCGGCATCGCTCGTCACCACGATCGTGTCGCCGAAGACCCCCGGGGTGCCGTAGATACCGCCCTGTCCGGAGGTCTCATTGAACTTCCAGACCACCGGGTTGGCCTTGTTCGACGGATCCAGTTTGGTGAGTTGACCCACCTCGACCGAACGCGGACCAGGCCGATCGTTCTCACCCGCCACATAGAGCATCCCCTCCTCGTCCGCCACAATCGAAGGGTCGTTGTCACCCGAGGTGTAGAAGCGGAATTCCCTCGTCGGTGTCCGACCCTCCTTGAGCCCGGAGAGGTCGTACCCCCAGATGAGCCCCGCCGAGGTGCCGAAGTAGGCCATGTCGCCCACGATGGTGACGGAACTTTCGATCGACGCATGCTGATCGCCGTTGGCGGCGAGCACCTCCTGATCCCACACCTGGTCGGAGAACACCACCTCCGGGGCCACCTGCACCAGCCCGGCGGCGTCGTAGGACCGATTGAGTTTGATCACCCAGAACCGGCTGCTCTCGCTGCCCACCACCATGTAATCGCCAAGAATGATGGGCGAGGAGTCCCAGTCGTCATTCCACAGGCAGGGGCAGGTGGATTCGCTGTCGAGCTTCCACAGCACCTCGGAGGTTCCCGGTCGGTCGAGAGCCACCACCCGTAGGAAGTTGTCGCGCGAGCCGGAATAGACGAGCGGGTAGCCATCGGGGTCGATGGTGGGAGTGCCCTTGATGATGTCGCCCGTCACCACGTCGGGAAGGATCCGCTCACCGGTGTCGGCATCCATGAAGTGGATGTGACCGTCGTAGCCGCCGAAGATCGCCCAGGTGCGATCGTCGCGCTCCACGATGGTGGGCTGTCCCGTCCACCCCATTCCGCACCACACCTTGGTGGTGCCGAGGTTCGCCGACGAACGACACATCGCCTCATCAGGGAAGCGACGAAGCACCGAAGGGGCGGTGGGCACCGGGCCCTGGCCGTAGTAACTCCGCGATGGGTTACCCCGGAAGGTCAGGAGCCCGCGCACGGTGGCATTCGGATACGGCTTCATAAAGCCGGCCGGATCGGCCAGGCCCGGGTAGTCCGTGGTGAAAACCCCAGGATCCTTTTTCTTCTTGCTCTCGTCTCTACCCTTGTCGGCGGTCGTGGAGGTGGAGGAGGTGCCGGTCTTGGGCGATGCTTCCGACACCCCCCTACCGGAGAAGTGATCCACCCCCACGCTCACGAGCAGGGCGACCACGCTGGCGGCGGCCAGTATGAACAACGTGAGGCGACGGCGGCGATCTTGAGACATCGCCGGAAAGCGTACCGGTGGGGATCAGCTCACCAAGGTCACCCGCCGACGGGTGGGCCGATAACTTCGCTCGATGGACCCGCAACACGCCGATCGATTCGAATCCCTTGATGACACGCTGGCGGCCCGGTGGGCCAACTTCCCCGGCGGAGGCGGCCGCGTCTATTTCCCCCACCACGTAGGCCTCGTACTGGAGGAAGTGCGGCACGACTATGCCCGCATGCGCCTCCCCTACCGAGCCGCCCTCGATCAACCGGCCGGGGTAGTGCACGGCGGGGCGATCGCCACGCTGGTGGACACCGTGGTGGTACCCGCCGTCGGCCAGGCCTACGCCGTGGGCTGGGGGTACTTCACCGTGCAACTGGACGTTCGCTTTATCGGCACCGTGGTGCAGGAGGATGTGGTGGCCGAAGGCTGGGTTGACCACCGCGGTCGCACCCTGGTGTTTTGTCGGGCTGAGGTTCGCACGGCATCGGGAACACTGGCCGCCGATGCCACGCTGACCTACGCCATCCGCCCCCCGCGCTGATTCGGCCGCCGACTACCCCCGTCGGCGGAAGCCGATCTCCAAGTGGCGCACGGCCCCCACGAAGATGTTGGACTCGATCTCGGGCGGCGCCAGCACCTCAAGATCGGTGATGGTGTCCACCAGTGTCTCCATGAGAAGGCGCAACTCGAAGCGGGCCAGCGAGGCGCCCAAACAAAAGTGAGTGCCGAACCCGAAGGCGATCTGCGGGTTCGGACTACGGCTGATGTCGAACGTGAAGGGATCGGTGAACACCGCTTCGTCACGATTCGCCGAGGGATAGAGCAAGGCCAAACGATCCCCGGCCTTGATGGCGGTGCCCGCCACCACCGCGTCACAGGTGGCCACCCGAAACATGTTGTTCAGCGGAGTGACCCAGCGGATCATCTCTTCCACCGCGGCGGGAATCCGCCAACGATCCTCATACAGGGCCTCCCACTGATCGGGATGCTCGGCAAACACCATGAGCGAGCGGGCGATCACCGTCCGGGTGGTTTCGGCGCCACCGCTGATGAGCAGGCCGGTCTCATTGACCATCTTGGAATCGTCCATCGGGCAGCCGTTGGCTTCGCCTTGCACCCACGCCGACACGATGTCGTCGGCCGGGCACTGGCGACGCTCCACCGCCGTGGCCTGCAGCACCGCCACAAACTCACCGATCGCCGCCAGGAAGTCGCCGGCGATGGCTTCGTCGTGCGGCACTGAGTCGTAGCGCATCAGACGTTCCGACCACGACTTGATCTCGAACCACGTCTCCTCCGGGAAACCGAGCAGATGGGCCGTGAGCCGCGCCGGCAGCGCGGCGGCGAGGGCGGTGACCGCCTCCATGCGGCCGTGCTCCCCCGGCGCCACCCCGGCGGTAAAGGCAGCCACCAGATCATCGATGATGCCCACCAGCACCGCTTCGGTGGCCTTCACGCCCTTGGGGGTGAAGCGACGCGCAATGAGGCGCCGCTGGTTGAGGTGACCCGGGTCGTCCTGGGCAATCATGTTGTCTTCGCTGGGATTCTGGAGCGATCGGTAACTCCCCGCACTGGAGAACACATCGCTGCGGTGTTCCACATCGAGCACATCGGCGTGGCGAGTCACCCCCCACATCTGGGAGGTCTCGCAGCGATACACCGGCTCATTGGCCCGCATCCACGTGAAGGCCTCGTGCATCCCATCGAGGTCGCCGTAGAACCCCGGACGCAACAGGTCGATCGGCGGGCGAGGGGTGGCGGCGGTCACCCCTTCACCCTAGCGAGCACCAATAACAACCGTTACTCGCCCGACCCAACCAAGCCAAGGTGACGGTCTACCCTCGCGGACCATGGTTCCTCACCGGCGCGTGGCGCTGAGCATCGCGGTCGTTCTGCTCGCCTCCGCCTGCGCGAAGGAATCCACCCAACCCACCGATCCGAATGCCTCCCCCACCGGCGGTGGGCCAGCGTCCACGCCGGCCGGTGCCTTCGTTCCCGCCGCGATCTCTTGGGAGGACTGCGACGGCGTGGAGTGCGCCACACTGGCCGTACCCCTGGATTACAGCAAGCCCGACGACGAAACCATCGAGTTGTACATCACCCGCGTCCCTGCCGGGGGCGAACGCTACGGCGCCCTGTTCGTCAACCCCGGTGGCCCCGGCGCTCCTGCCTCGGACTTTGCTAGCTACGTCGCCAACCGGCTTCCCGATGTGGCCGAGCACTACGACATCCTCGGCATGGACCCCCGGGGCGTCGGTGGCAGCACGCCAATCCGCTGTGGAATCGATCTCATCGAGCTCTACGGCGTGGACCCCACCATCGATAGCCCCGCCGACCGTGCCGCCATCCTGGAGGTGACCGAGAGGTACGTCACCGATTGCGCCAAGAAGTACCCCGATCTGCTTGCCCACCTCGGCACCGCCGACGTCGCTCGCGATATGGACACCGTCCGGGCCGCCATGGACGATGAGCGCCTCAGCTACCTGGGCTACAGCTACGGCACGGCCATCGGCCAGGAGTACGCCCGCCTGTTCCCGTCGCACATCAACAAGATGGTGCTCGACGGCGCCGTGCCCCTCGGGCCCTCCGGTCTCGAGCAGGCCGGCGATCAGGCGCTCGGTT
>VFJN01000050.1 GCA_009886035.1 Actinomycetota bacterium | reverse complement strand
CGTGCCCAACCGCAGCGACGGTGCCCACACCGACGCCAGGGTCAGCGGGGTAAACGCATCGGCGCCGTTGGCCTCCGCCGACCACACGTCGGTGTAGCCCAAGCCCTCTAGTTCCACGATCCACTCTCGCTGCGCATGCAAGGGAACGTTGTCGAAGGGAATCGTCATGCCAAAGCGCTGGTCCATCTGAGGATCATTACCCAACCCACCCCGCCGAGGCAGACCGACGGGCCCCACGAGTGGCCGGCGCGCCTCCCGGGACGTCCCCGGGTAGGTTCCCGCCGTGGAAAAACTTGTCTACGGCCTGTGGCGCCAACCCGATCAAAACCTCGATGCCCTGCGCGCCGCGCTCCTTGAGGGGGTGGCCCCTCGATTGCTCGAGTTAGGGGTGGCTGGCCTGCGGATCAGCGTCGAGGAGCCGATCGGCAAGGCGTACCGGGTCGGCGCCCGCCCCGACGGCGGGCTACTGGCGGCCTGCGTGTCGCTGTGGATCGACAGCTACGACAACCGCGGACCCCACGAGGAGGCCATCTCGTCGGCCGGGGCCCAGACCTTCGGGTGGATCGTGGCCGAGTCCGTGGCTCGCGGCTATGGGGACCACCGAACCTGGCCCGACGGCCAGCGATCGCCGGGCCTGTCCATCACCACCTTCTTCGACAAGAAGGAGGGCATCGACGATGACACCTTCTACCGGATCTGGCACGGCGAGCACACGCCGCTCAGCTTCGTGATCCATCCGTTCTGGCTCTACGTGCGCAACCAGACGCTACGCCCCGTCACCCCCGGCGCTCCGAGCGTGCGGGGCATCGTCTACGAGGCCGTGCCCACCGACGAGGACATGTTGGACTTCACCCGCTTCTTCGGCTGTGCCGACGACCCGTCCAAGCTGATGGACCAGATCCAGATCGTCAACGACCACATGGACACCTTCGGCAACCGGGCCGACCTCGAGTGCGTGCCGATGCGCGAGTGGATCTTCAAGACCCTCTCGACCTGAGCGCGGGGGCTATTCCTCCTCCTGGATGGTGATGCGGGAGCGGGCCGGATCGTCGAGATCGAGCTCGATGTCGCCCCGGTCGAGCCCGTCCGCTTCCGCCTCGGCCACCACCTGCACCTTGGGGCGCTCACCGAAGATCGCCTGTTCCAGCCCGAACATGGCGGCCGCTATCATGGCGCCACCGCCGGTGGGACGCGAGGTGCGGGGCCGGTCCCAGGCCGGGTCGGGCGTCAGCCGGAACGCAAACGTGGTGTCGTCGGGCTCGGCGGGACTTCCGTCGGGCCGCAGGACCGTCGAGACGGTCAGCCCTGCCTCCTCGGCCAGCGAGCGGAAGCCGTCCTGGGTGTGCCAGTGGAGCACCACCGGCCGCTCCACGGTGTCGACCCCGCCATCGGAACCGATCAGCTCGTACCGGAGCACCGTCACCTGAAGGCGTTGCGCGACATCGCGCGTCTCGGACACGGCGGTCACCCGCATCTCCGTGCCGTCGGCGGTGATGTGGGTTCGAGCGACGCCGAAGGTGCTCCTCGGGGTGCGCTCCGGGATGAAGAGGGGGACGAGCGCCACGCCCCCGGGTTCGAGATGGGCACGGATGCGGTCGAGGGCATGCCACGCCGTGTCGTCGTCGGGGAGCAGATTGAAGGTGGGCCCCGCCAGGAAGATGGACTGGTAGCGGCGGCGGAGTTCCATGGCTTCGATGGTGGAATGGTGGACCACCACCTCGACGCCGTCGGCTTCGGCCCGTAGGCGCAGTCGAGCCAGCCTGTCGGCCGACGCGTCGAGCCCTTCCACGTCAAGCCCCCGGGCCCGCAGGGCGAGCAGCG
>VFJN01000102.1 GCA_009886035.1 Actinomycetota bacterium | reverse complement strand
TTGGCCTCATGAATGACTTCATTGCCGCTGAGCGGTCACGCGCGATTGCCTGGAAGAACAGGACACCGACGCTGCCGGCCGAAGCGAGGTTGCCGGCCCCGTACGTCGACAAGAACGGACTACCGGGCAAGTCGGCGTTCGGCTTCTGCGTGCCGGCAGAGCACGCCGAGCTCTCCCTGCTGCCGGAGGTGCGCGAACCCGCTCTCGCGCTCTTCACTGAGCTTGAGATCCCTTGGCATGCGGGCATCGGCGGCGGTCCGGGGAACCACCTGCTCTCGTCGCAGGTGCAGTGTGTGAACGCCCTCGGGCAGATGGTGGCGGAGCCGGACCGGATCGTTCGTGCGTTCGGACCGCTCCTCGGTACCGCAGAGGTGCGGCAGATCGAGCCGGGCCGCTGGCTCACCTTCGAGTACATCGGTGAGGACGATCTCCTGAACGAGGCGGTAGACGGCCAGCGAGTGCGCGGCGCGCATTGCACGAGCGTTGACGCCGCCTTCCTGCATCGCACCCACGAGGGGCTCACCGAGTTGGTCCTCATCGAGTGGAAGTACACCGAGCATTACGCCGTCCGCTCAGTCTCCTCGAAGAAGGATGCGGTTCGGTTCGAGCGGTACGGGGCGCTCCTGGCGGCGGCCGACAGTCCGATCACCATCGGGCTCCTTCCGTTCGAGGAGCTCCTTCAGGAGCCGCTCTACCAGCTGATGCGCCAACAGCTTCTGGCGCACGAGCTCGAGAAGACCAATGCCCATGGTGCCGACCGTGTCCGGGTGGTCCATGTCCTGCCGGCCGGGAACACCGCCTACCACGCGTCACTCCACGGAACGCTGGCGCCGCTACTCGGCACCACGGTCAAGGAGGTGTGGCAGCGCCTGCTGCGCCAGCCCGACCGTTTCGTAGCGATGGACAGCGCAGTGTTCCTCGACCCAGAGATCACCTCATCGGACTATGTCGAGCGGTACGGCGACGATGCCTGACTGGGTGGACCGCTCGGTACTCGAGGCCGTGTCCTGGCGCCTCGCCAGCGAACTGGTGCGCCGGCACCCGACAACGACCCGCATCCTCCGCACGCACCCCGGTGGCGGCCAGTACGACTGTCTGACCATCACGTCCCCGACCGCCAATGGCGGGACGGTGCAGCTGAACCGAAACGGCACCATCCAGGTGCGCGACCGGTTCGACGGCCAGCCTGGCGACGAGTGGCCGCTAACAGAGTGGATCGACTACCTGGCGGCGGACCCTAGGGAGTTCCTGGACCGGTTGGAGCGGGCGAGCGGCCTGCCGGCACCGGCTCACGTACCACCGTCCGATCCAACCACGCTCACCTACCGGCTGCTCGCCGCCCTGGCGGCCACCGGACTCAAGTCTGTGCACCCCATCGAAATCCAGTCTGGCTACGTCGATACGTCCGGGTACGGCGGTGGGCCCAACGACGCGCTCGATTCGTTCCCGGCCATCCCGCCCGA
>VFJN01000090.1 GCA_009886035.1 Actinomycetota bacterium | reverse complement strand
TGGTGTCCAACCGGATTGTGGCGTGATCACCGTGACACCGGCGGCCGCGGTGTAGACCTTGCGGGCGGTGAGGGCCTGTAGCTCAGCGGTTAGAGCAGGGGACTCATAATCCCTCGGTCGTAGGTTCGATCCCTACCGGGCCCACCCTTGTGACCTGCAGGTTTGACCTGCGAGGGTTCAGGTCGTGCAGCAGTCCCGTCCCTAGGGGCGCATGGGTGTGTAGGTGGGCCGCTCCTGGATCAGGATTGCTGGCCTAGTGGTGGGCGCCTCTTTCGGTGCGGGTGGCTGGCTGGCGGTTCACGCCCCACATCTCTGGCCGGTGGTGCGTTAGGGTGAGGCAGGGCTTTTAGCGACCCGGGGGTCGTGATGGTTGGTTCAGGTGAACGGCGAGGGTTTGTTTGGGGCCGGGTTGTCCTGCTGGGGATAGCTGCGGTGGGGATGTTGTCGCTGGCGGGGTGTGGGATCACGCCCGGTCCGGTGACGGGGTTGGGGGCGGTACCGACGGCTACGTCGGCGACACTGACGTGGACGAAACCGGTCCCGTGGCCGGCGTTGGCATCGGGTGCGGTCGTGCGTCGGGTGTCCGGGTCGGTACCTCCGTCAGGGCCCACCCAGGGGACTTTGGTCGCTGATGTGTGGCCGGAGGCCACGGTGACCGACAG
Organism: Actinomycetota bacterium; assembly: GCA_009886035.1. Taxonomy (GTDB): domain Bacteria; phylum Actinomycetota; class Acidimicrobiia; order Acidimicrobiales; family VFJN01; genus VFJN01. The sequence goes on along the minus strand of VFJN01000090.1, from coordinate 62,346 downwards.
GGGTCTGGCTCCTTTGACGACTTACAGCTACGCCGTGTTTGCCTATCTCGATGACAACACCTTCGCCCCCGCCGCTACCCTCACCATCACCACCGCCGGTGCGACGGCCATCGCCGCCGGCGGCGATCATTCGTGTGCTTTGTTGACGGGTGGGACCGTCCAATGTTGGGGCTACAACGGCAACGGCCAGCTCGGTAACGGGACCTTCACGTCCTCGCTGAACCGGGTGAAGGTCACCGGGATCACTACCGCTATCGCCATCACCGCCGGCCGGTTTCATTCGTGTGCTTTGTTGTCGGGCGGGACCGTCACATGCTGGGGCCACAACGACAACGGGCAGCTCGGTAACGGGACCTACACGAACTCGTCGACCCCGGTGACGGTCACAGGGATCACTACCGCCACCGCCATCACCGCCGACTTCTACCATTCGTGTGCTTTGTTGTCGGGGGGGACCGTCACATGCTGGGGCTCCAACGGCGACGGGCAGCTCGGTAACGGGACCTACACGGCCTCGTCGACCCCGGTGCCGGTCACCGGGATCACTACCGCCACCGCCGTCGCCGCCGGCGGCTACCATTCGTGTGCTTTGTTGTCGGGCGGGACCGTCGAATGCTGGGGCTGGAACTACTCCGGGCAGCTCGGTAACGGGACCACCGTGAATTCGTCGACCCCGGTGACGGTCACAGGGATCACTACCGCCGTCGCCATCACCGCCGGCCGGTTTCATTCGTGTGCTTTGTTGTCGGGCGGGACCGTCGAATGCTGGGGTGACAACTACTCCGGGCAGCTCGGTAACGGGACCACAACGTCCTCGTCGACCCCGGTGACAGTCACCGGGATCACCAGCGCAACCGCCATAACCGCCGGCGACCAGCATTCGTGTGCTGTGTTGTCGGGCGGGACCGTCGAATGCTGGGGCAGCAACCAATTCGGGGGGCTCGGTAACGGGGCCAACTTGGTGTTTTCCGGCGGTGGCGTCTCGTCGATCCCGGTGACGGTCGTCGACCCCTGGTTCGTTGCGATGACTAACGCGATCGCCGTCACCGCCGGCTACCAGCATTCGTGTGCTTTGTTGTTGGGCGGGACCCTCAGATGCTGGGGCTACAACTACTGGGGGCAGCTTAGTAACGGGACCACATACAGCTCGTCGGTCGCGCAGCGGGTCATCGGGTTATAGCTCGTCGAGCCTCACCACCGGCGGCCCGGTCGACGGTGCCACCAGCGAAACCGGACACCGTTAACTGGCTGCCTACGAAACGGTTGCCTGGGCCGAGAGCCGCCGGGGTGACCTGGCTGCCTATGCGGTGGCTGTTGTGGAAGTGACCGCCGAGTACGAAACCGCCGAACACACACTGTTCGACGTGTACGAAGTGGACCGACTGGCGGTGGTCGGCGAGGTGGGCCGCAACGTGGCCCGCACGAAATGGTTGCGGGATCACGAGAGGATCACGCTCGACCTCATCGAACGGAAACGGCACCAGTGGCTCGACCTCGAACTCGACACGTTCGACGATCGGATCACCCGGGCGCTCACGCCGGATCAGGTGCCGGCAGGGTTAAGGCTGGCGAAAACGTGGGGCCGGGTAGTGCCACTGGTTGCCACGGATCGCCTTAGGGGGCAACGGGGCGGCCAGGAACCCAGTCATCAGCGGAGACGGTAGAGGCTAGGTTCGCCGGTAGCAGTAACTAGCAATGAGGGGCTAGAGGTCGAAATGCTCGTGAATGGCTACACGATCGAACCCAACGCCAACCTGGCTGGCGCCGACCTGTCCGGTGCCGACCTGGCTGGCGCCGACCTGCAAGGCGCCAATCTGTTCGTCACCAACCTGTCCCGGGCCAACCTGTCCAACGCCATCCTGTCCGGCGCCAACCTGAGCCAAGCCGATCTGTCCGGTACCAACCTGTCCAACGCCATCCTGTCCGGCGCCGACCTGAGCCAAGCCGACCTGTCCGGCGCCAACCTGTCCGGCTTCGAACTGTCCGGGGCCGACCTGTCCAACGCCAACCTGTCCGGCGCCAACCTGACCAACGCCAACCTGTGGGGCGCCAACCTGTCCGACGCCACCCTGTCCGGCGCCATCTTGTCCGGCGCCAACCTGTACTACGCCACCCTGACCAACGCCCGCCTTTTCGGCGCCAACCTGTACGGCGCCACCCTGTCTGGGGCCAACCTGACCGGATCCGAATGGGATGCGGTCACTATCTGGCCTCAAGGGTTCACGCCGTAGCGATAGGGCCACTGGTCGCCGGTGGGGCAAACGCCACCCAGCGGTGGTCACAGAATGGTCACGAGGCATCCCCCTACGTCGAATCTAGGGCGAAGGCGTCTTTGGCTGGGCCGGGGGCACCTACGTTGCCTGCCGGTGCCTACGTGTCGTCGCCGAGCCAGCCGGGAGCCCGGTCGAGGAGGTGGTGGCTCACCTCGGCGCAGCGATCCAACACCACACACAGTTGTTCCTGACCGCTGAACACATGCGCGAGAGACACCTCGATACGAGCCACGACGGTGAGGCTGCGTTCCGAGGGGTCGGTGGCTGACGGGTAGGAATCGATGGCCGACACCTCCAGGGGGAACTCGGCTCCCCCCACACCGGCGAGGTCGGTGGCTAGCAAGAGGAGATCGGGACCGTGCGGAAGCGGCGGTAGCGACCAGGTGAACAAGAGAGGGAACCAAAATCCCTCGGGCGGATCGTCGTCTTCGGGCAGGGTCACGATGAGGTCCTCAAAAGACAGCAGCACCCGCGGGTCGACCTCTAAGGACAGATGGAGATCGAGCGGGCCACCACAGGCCTCTTCGGGGTGCAGGTCCACTTCCCAGGCCTGGCGCAGCGAGTACGTCTCTACGAAATGGCGTTCGTCATGCACATGGAAGCCGTGGTCCACGGCATGGTCCTTGAGGTCGGCGACGAATCCGGCAATATCGATGGCAGCCATGACCCCCCACATTGCCACGCGCCCGGGAACCCGTACGCTAAAGAGCGATGAAAGACGAGATTCTCCTCGAGGTGCTCCACGAAGCCGCCTCGGCGGTGAAGGTTGCGCTTTCGGGCTTGGCGGACTGGGGGAGTGCGGGTACCCGCCCGGGGCAGTACCTCTCGGATCTGGCCGCCGATACGGCCGCCCTCGCCGTGATTGATCGTGCCGGACTCGGAGCCATGAGTGAGGAGTCGGGTCTGCATCACGCCGAGCGCTCGATCATCGTGGTGGTGGACCCGGTGGATGGCAGCACCAACGCCAGCCGAGGTCTGCCTTGGTATGCCACCAGTCTCTGCGCGGTGGATGGCGACGGCGCCCGAGTGTCGGTCGTGGTTGATCAGTCCAGTGGCACCCGCTTCGAAGCGGTGCGGGGCGCGGGAGCCCGGGCCGATGGCGTGGCCCTGCGGCCCAGTGCCTGCCGCAGCCTCGGCGAGGCCATGGTGGGACTGTCGGGGTATCCGCCCGTCTGGTTCGGCTGGAAGCAGTTCCGGGCCCTCGGTGCCATTGCGCTCGACCTGTGTGCGGTGGCCGGTGGCCGCCTTGATGCCTATGTCGACTGCAGTCCGAGCGCCCACGGGGCCTGGGATTACCTCGGTGGTCTCCTCATCTGTGCCGAAGCCGGCGCGACCGTGGTGGACGCCTACGATCGGCCCCTCGTCACCATCGATCACGCTGTTCGGCGCACCCCGGTGGCGGCGGCCACCCCTGCATTGTTGGCTGAGGCCGTGGCGGCGCGCCGCCGCTTCGCCGATTATGGGCCGTGGGCGGCGGAAGGCCTCGTAACCTGACCCCGTGATCGCTTCCCTGCACCGTGGTGCCCTCGCCGTGTTCCGTCGGCTTCCCGTCCGCCTCCGCCGCCGAGTGGTTCGTACCATTGCCCCGTCGTTCACCGTGGGCGCCATCTGCATCATCGAGCGGACCGACGGTGCTCTCCTGCTGGTGCGCCTCAGTTACCGGGACCGGTGGGGCCTTCCCGGTGGGCTTCTCCAACGGGGCGAGACCACCGCCGAAGCGGCCCGGCGGGAGGTCGCGGAGGAGGTGGGGGTGATGGTGCGATTGGTGCGGGAGCCCCACGTGGTGGTCGATGCCAGCGCTCAGCGGGTGGACGTGATCTTTCGGGCCGTGCTGGCCGAGGGGGTTGACGCCACTTCGGCCCGCCCCATGTCGCCCGAAATCTCGGAGGTCGGTTGGTTCCTCCCCAGTTCGTTACCCGAACTGCAGGCCGAGGCCAGTGGGGCGATCGTCGCCGCCGCCCGAGTGGATGCCGACTGGCTCAGTTCCCCAGCGAGGAGACCAGGCGGCGCTGCTGGGCCGAACACGGATGGCGCAACTTCGTGAGCGCCTTCGCCTCGATCTGGCGAATGCGCTCACGGGTGACGTTGTAGCGACGCCCAACCTCATCGAGAGTGAGGGGGTGTTCGCCTTCGAGCCCAAAGCGGAGCGAAAGAATTTCTCGCTCTCGGGGATTGAGGAAGTCGAGCAGGGTGTGCAGGTCGGACTTGGCCAGGGACAGAGCGGCGGCGTCAAACGGGGCCTCGGCGTTGTCGTCCGCCAGCATGTCGCCCAACTCGGCGTCGTCTTCGCCGATCGGGACGGACAACGAGATGAGGTCAGGCGATGCTTGGAGGGCTAACTCCACTCGATCAAGGCGCATGCCGGTGTCCTCAGCCAACTCCGCCGGAGTGGGTTCGCGCCCGAGGGTCTTGAGCAGCGTGGCCGAGGCCTTCGAGAGCACCGACATCGTGTCCACGAGGTGGGAAGGCAGCCGGATCGTGCGGGCCTTATCGGCGATACCTCGGCCGATGGACTGGCGAATCCACCAGGTGGCGTAGGTGGAAAACTTGAAGCCTTTGCGGTAGTCGAACTTCTCCACCGCCCGCATCAGCCCGAGGTTTCCTTCCTGGATCAGGTCGAGCAGTGTCATCCCCGTGCCCTGATACCGCTTGGCAATCGACACCACGAGCCGCAGGTTGGATTGGATGAATGTGCTGCGCGCCACTTCGGCCGCCGCCGCCTGCTTCTCGAGCAGCGTCTTGCGGACCCGAGAGGGGGTGGTGGTGGCCAGTTCTTCTTCGGCCAGACGACCGGCTTCGATGGCCTGGGCCAGTTCGACTTCTTGCTCCGCGGTGAGGAGCGGGAAGCCGCCTAATTCGCTGAGATAACGACGAGTAAGGTCGACCGTACCCTCACCATCGGTGGAACGATTTCGCACCGGCACGGGATCCTCCGTTAGCTGTGGTCCCTACATCGGGGCCGTTGTCCTTGATCGACTTTAGGGGGCGTCATCTGAAGCGTTAGGGATGGTCTCAAGTGTTCTTCGATCCCGGCCGATACCACCTCAACCCCTGCCTTCAACAACACCAACGGTGTTGGGATGTGGGACTCAACGACATGTCGACGAACTCGCCTCCTCACCTCCGCCTCCGCAGCCTCCATGAACGACTCACCGTCGCGCTTTCCACCAGCGCGGAGCGCTCGGCGCTGGTGCAGCTGGTGGGGGAGGCACCGGGTGACGCGATTCGCGCCGTGGCGGCAGTGGTGATGAACTCCGCCGATCTGCGGACGGCCGCCGCTGGATTCTCACAGCGGCGGGCCGCCGACCGAGCAAACCGGCAAGCCGGTTTGGCGGCGGGGGTAGCCGCCGCTCGCGAGCAGCATGAAACGGCCTCGCGTGAACTAGTGGTGGTGAGTAGCCGACAGAGGGTTCTGCTCGACGGGGCGGTCTGGGTAGAGCAGGCCGAAGCCACCGTCCGGAGCGATCAGGGAGCCCTTCACGAGGCCGAAGCGCTTCTGGAGATTCGTCGGCGGGAGCATGCCGCCGCCGACCTCCAAATGGCTCAGATCCTCCAGCAGCGTCAGGCACTGGAGGAAGCCATCAACCATGCTGATCGTCACCGGGGGGACGACAACGAGCTGGGGATGAACGAACGAGGTTTGCGCCGCGAACTCGAGGCCGCCGGTCGGGCCGTGCACGAGGCCACGGTGGCCCATGAGGAGGCCAAGGGGCGGCTGGCGGATCGTCAGGCGGTGGCCATCGGAGCCCGAGCGGTGCTCGTCCTCGCCCCCCCGGTCGTGGCCCCAACACCGGATCACGCTGAGCGGAGAGAGGATCCCGCGCTGGCGGCGGTCGTCAATGCCCTCGTGGCATTGCGGTCGGTTTCAGCGGGTTTCGAGGATGTGGACCCCCATGCCACCGCGCTCGCCGAGGCCTGGGGGAACCTGGAGGCTGACCTAGCCGAACTGCCTGCCGCGGATCTTGCTCCCAGCGAGGCGGAACTCGCAACGGCGCGCGCTCGCGTGGCCGCCGTCGAAGCCGAGTTTGGTGAGATCGAGCGGGCGGCGCGTGCCAACACCCTCAGCGCCGCTGACCGGGCCGCACTCGACGCTGCTCATGGAGCGCTGTTGGAGGCCGAGGATGGGGTGGGTCGTCGCTGGGGGGCGGCGGCTAGGGGAACGCGAGTGACCGAAGCCCGAGCCGCCGAACAGGCGCTGCTAGCCCACCACGGGTTCCCGGCCTACATCGATGTGGTCATGTCCGGTGGCCGCTCGCAGGTGTTTGATCCCCGCCATGCCGGCCTGGATCGCGAGCGTCAAAGCGCCGCCGCCGCCCTGGGGGCTCTCGTGGTGGCCTCCGAGGGATCTCCCGAGCGCCAACACCTCGCGTCCGAGCGTCAGCGATTGCACGCCATGGTGGTTGAGCTCCTCGGGGTGGACCCCCGTGACCGCACGCCGGAACTCCTCAAAGCACACCGCCAGGTGCCCCGGAGCCTCCAGGTAGACCTCATCGAGGCGCTCGCCGAGGCCGGCATCCGACCGGCGGGGATCGATCTCGAATCGGCGGCCACCGCCTATGTGGAGAGCCGAGGGGTGGTGGTCGGCGAAGGGGGAGTTGCCGATGCGACGGCCCGATCGGTGGAGGCGAGAGGCCAGATCCCGGGGGCGGCGGACGATCAGCGTGACGAGGCCTACGAAGTGGATCTTCGGTCGGCCGAGTGGGAAGTAGATCGCTTGGCCGAGGAACTCCAGTTGGCGCAGGGCTCGGTGGCGGCGGTGGAGAGTGAACTCAGCCAACGCGCCACCCGGGATGCGGTTCGGGCGGACGAAGCGGAAGCGCTGGCGGACATGCGAAGCCAGATCGACGGAGCTACCGGTTCCCTGGTGGTGGCCCAACAGGCGGCCCAGTGCGAAATGGATCGCACGGCGGAGGGCTGTGCCTCGGCCGAGGGCAATCTCGAAGCGGCCGTGTTGGTGTTTCGTGGCACGGCTCGCAAGGTGCGGCAACTCGCCGAGGAACTACCCGGTGCCGACCGGTTTGCCGGTGATCCCCTGGAGGACCTCGCCGGGTTGGTGGGCCGCCTCAAAGATCAGGCCACGTCGCTCGACTCCGCCCGGAGCCAGGCCGAGACCGACGTGGCGGCCACGGCGAGGCGCCTCGCCGAAGCGCGTGCGGCTGCTCTGGTCGCCGAGACGGTGGTGGACGAGGGAGTGAGCGAAGACCTGGTGGCGGGCTTGGAGACCGTGCTGCAGGCTGCGGATCCCGACAGGCTCGTGGTGCTCGACGAGCCGTTCGGGGATCTCGCGGTCGCCACCACCGGAGCGTTGCTCCGTACTCTCCTCCACGCCTCCGAAGACCGTCCGATCGTGGTGCTCTCCGAGGACCCGAACATCCTGGCCTGGGCGATTGAACTGCCCGCCCCGGCGGGGTTGGCGATTCCGGCGGCGGTGCTTCAGCGAGATCTAGAGCACCCCGTCGCCATCGTGGTTCCTGCCCCCGTTGTCGTGGCTCCGCTCGCTGCGGCCCCCGTTGTTGTGGCTCCCGTTGTCGTGGCTCCCGTGGCCGCGGCCCTCGTGGCGCCGGTTGTTGTCCCGGTCCCGGTCCCGGTCCCGGTCCCGGTCCCGGCTGCTCCCATGGCGACAACTCGCCGCTGGGCCGGGCAGCGGTCACCCCTCATCCCATCTGAATAGGAGAAGCCCGTGTTTCCCGCTCCCCACATCCTCACCAGCGTGTCGATGGCCATCCCGCCGTCGTGGACCCTGGTTTTATCGCTTGGCGCGGTTCTGCTGGTGGTGGCCGTCCGGCAGAGGTTCGGTCGATTGGCCATCGTCACAACGGCGGCACGAACGAGCGGAGGGTCGACCCTGGCCGTCGCCTGGCCTCCGCCAGCGGTGGGGGGGCGAGGTACTAGTGGCGGCGCGACGGGCCCCGCACCTGCTCCCGGGGCCGGGGGCGACCACTGCGGTGGTGAGGGTCTCACCCCCCGGCAGCGGCGAACGGCTGCGTCGCGGCGGGTGCTCGCCGGAAGCGGTCTTCGGTCATCGCACCCGGATTCGATGCCCGTGTCGGATGCCGTTTACGCCGCCTTAGGGGAGGTTGAGGCCCACGAACGCGTGGAGGTGGGTGATCTCGACCCGGCGTCCATCCGCGGCATCGAGGCACCATCCCTGGTGCATGTCATGGCTGAACTCATCGAGAATGCCTTGCGGTATTCGCCCCTTGACGCTGCCGTAGAGGTGGGAGGGAGTCTCACCCCGGCGGGCTACACGATCCTGGTGAGGGACCACGGTGGGGGCATGATCGACCACGACATTGTGCGGGCCAACCAGCGCCTCGCCGGTGAAGACTCCCCCGGCGTGGTGCCCACCCGTTACCTGGGTCACTTCGTGGCCGGGCACCTGGCCCGTCGAATGGGCGTGGTGGTGCGGCTGCGCACGACACCCGAGGGGGGGATCACGGCCTGTATCGAGGTGCCGCTGGCCCTCCTGGGCGGGGAGCAGACCGCCACCGCCCTGATCCCGGAGCCACCTCTCATGCCCGCACCGGTGGTGGCGGGGCGGCCGGGCGGTTTGGCCCTGTTCCCGGTGGGTCCGTCGATGTACACCCTCGTGGCGGCCCGTCGCCCCCGGGGGGACGATGCCTTCGTCGGGGCCCCGACCCCTCGGCCGGTGAGGGTCTAAAACCGTCTCGTTCCGAACCGGGGACCCGTGGAGAGCGCGCGAACCCGCTACGGTGCCCGGACCACAGCCGGACCGCGATGGTTCGGTTCCCGGGCGTTTAGCTCAGCTGGTAGAGCAGCTCGTTTACACCGAGCAGGTCGTCGGTTCGAACCCGGCAGCGCCCACCAATCATGGCGATGGCACGCCCCAGCGCCCGGGGGTTGGCGAGGTCACCCATCGCGCCGGAGGGCCTGCTGACGATGAGCGAGAAGCATCATCTCGGCATCACTCCAGGTCACCTCCTTGGGCACCATGGCGTTGGCCAGGGCGGCACAGGCCCGCTTGGTCGAGGAGAGGCTGAGCGGGTCCATCGAGAGGAGGCGAGCCGCCATGGTGCGCACCGCCCCGGGGAGCTCGGCGTCGGGGTGGACATAGTTGACCAGACCCCAGGCCGCCGCCTCGGCGCTCGTGAAGCGCTCGCAGAGCATCGCCACCTCTCGGGTGCGAGCCGGCCCCAACTCGCGCATCAACCGGGGGAGGGCCTGCCAGGTGAGGGGGAGGTCGAGTTCCACCTCGGGGATCGAGAACCAGGCGGAGGCGGCGGCGAGGCGAAGATCGCAACAGGTCAACAGCACGACGCCACCCCCGATGGCGAGGCCGTTGGCGGCGCCGATGGTGACCTGGGGGAGGCGATCGAGCATCTCGCAGGTTCGTCCCCCGAGGTGCGCCCGGGCCTGGCGGTCGAGATCATTGACCGGGGGCAGTGGTCGACGGTCCGAAAGGTCGGCCCCGGCGGAGAACGCTCGGCCAGAGCCGGTGAGTACCACTACCCGCACGGTGGGGTCGGTTTCCAGGCCCGCGCACAGATCCTGCAATTCGTCGTGCAGGGCGATGGTCAGGGCGTTGAGTTTCGCCGGGCGGTTCAGCGTGATGGTGAGCAGGCCGTCCAATTCGGCGTCCCGGTCCACCTGCAGTGTTTCGTAATCGCCGGATCGATTCATCGGGGAGCGGGCCATTCCGCGAGTCTGGCCGATGGACGCCCCGGGTGCGGCCGGCGCGTGATGGGTCGGGCTATCTGTGGGTGTGGCTGTGGGCAGAAGGTGGACAACCCACTCCATTTTGTGGACAAGTAAAAAGGTTGGGGGATAACCCTGGGGATGTTCTGAAACTCGTTGACGGCGTCACCGATGAGGTTCATCATCATCAGTACCGCAGCGAAATGGAGCGGTGCCAGAGCGAGAAGTGGCCAGAGGCTTCGGCCGATGGAGAACCCTCAGGAACGCACCGAAACCGCCGCCGTGGGAGGACGAGTTATCCACCGTCCGTTCAATCGGGGAGGCGCAAGCCGCTTGGGTTGAACGGTTCGCCAGGCAGTTGGGGCAACCCAGCCCGCCAGCGGAAGGGAGTCGGAGCGCTTCGGCGAGTCGGCCCCCAACGGGCATCGCCCGCCAGAGCTTTGGCTCCGACGGGCGATGTGAGTGATCGATGAGAACCTACGGGTTCGCAACGATCGCTCGGTGGATGCTCGTCCGACTGGCGGCCCCGGGGCCGCCTCCCGCTTCGGCAGGAGGCGCCCGGGGCCGTCCCCCTTTAGAGGCTCGGGCTGCTCGGCGGGTAGCCTGCCGCCGATGACCGCCGTCGCCCTCATCGGGCCCGCCACGAGCAACCACCTAGCGGGTACTCGTTGGCAGATCGTCGCTATCAACGGCATCTCCGCCCTCGATGGACCATCGCTGCGGGTGGAGTTCGGTCACGACGGCCGTGTCTCGGGTAGTACCGGCGTCAATGGGTTCTCCGCCAGTTACAACGTCACCGCCAACTACCTCACGGTGGGCCCGGTGGCGACCACCCGACGCGATGGGCCCTCGGCTCTCGTGCATCAGGCGCGCCGGGTGGTCCACTCCTTCGCCGGGATGTGTTCCTACCGGTGCGCAGGGGAGACGCTGAGCATCGACGGGCCGCTGGGAAGGGTGGAGTTGCGCACGACGATGCCGGTGCCGCCGCCGATCGCCGTTCCCCACCGCCCCACCGTCGGCGCCGCCTGAGGACCCTCGAGTCGGGGCCGCGGGAGCGGGGCCCCGCCGCCGGTGTTACGCCGGGCTCGCCAGGGCGTGGAACTCCTCGAGGGTGGCGGTGCCCTGCGGGTGGTTCTGGCACCAATGCTCCACCTCGGCGAGCACCGCCGCGTGGGTCTGGGCCCGCCCGGCCCCCAGGGACTGTTCGAGGCCACGGCGCCACAGTGTTCCGATCATCTCGGTGCCGGGGTGCTTCGCTCCACCCGATCCGATCCACGTGCGGTCGCGCATCTCACTGAGCGCGGTGCGCAGGTAATCGACGTGGGGGGTCTCGTCGGCGCGAATAAACGACACCAGGTCGGCGGCTCGACCATCGCCGGCCACCAGATCCGGATCGGAAAGCCATTCCTCGGCCCACGCAAAGGTGTGGAAGGCCTGCACCTCGATGAGCAGGACCTTGATCATGAGGCTGGCGATCAACTCGAGATTGGGGTCGATGTCGGCGGGGAGAACGCGGGCGGGCTCGGGGGCAGACCCGGACCCCGCGGGGCCGAAGCCCATGCGGGCCAGCATGGCATCCACGTCGATCTCGGCAGAGGGGGATTGGAAGGCGATGTCTCGGGCGGCGAACCACATGTCGCGGTGCCCAGCCTCTTGCTCCCAGCCGGCTTCGTCGCGTCCGTGGGCTTCGAACAACCCTCGGCCGAGGTGGTCGATGGCGGTGCCCCGCACGTCCTCCTCGAAGTGTGGCTGCAGGTCGCCGGGCTGCAGGAATCGGATGTTGGCGCCGAATCCTTCCACCGTGCCGATGCGAGTGAGGGTGGCGATGAGCGGTTCGGGAACCCCGGCGGTGATGAGGTGGCGGGCCTGGGCCACATTGGGCAGGTGGGCGGGCCAGGTATCGAGCGGCACATGGAGGGGTTCGGTGCCGAAGGTCTCAGTGTTTTGGGCCTGCCAGGCGGCGATGGCGGGTACTCGGAACCGGGTGCGGGGCGAACAGTAGGTGCCGTCGGCATCGAAACCGCCATGGCAGCGCACGCCGCCCTCGATGAGCGGCTCGGCCATGGGGTGGTCCAGCAGGAGTTCGGCTTCGGTGAAGGTGACTTGGTCGGTGAGCATCGGACTTCAGTCAACTCGCCGCTGTCTTCGCCAGCAAGCACGCCCCCGCTAACCGGGCCTAGGGACGGTCGATGATGAGGTCGACGGCGTCGAGATCGGCGCTGTGGCGGCCCACGGTGAGCACGTAGGTGCCCGCCGCGATGAGCCAGGCATCGCCTTGGCGTACCGCCAGAGCGCTCCACGGAATGCGGATTTCCACGACCGTCTCGCGATGGGCCGGGACCGATACCCGGGCAAAGGCCACGAGGCGGCGCGCCGGGCGAGTGGCATCGGCAGGCCGCCCGGCGTACACCTGCACCACGTCGGCACCCTCGCGAGAGCCAAGATTTCTCACGGTGGCTTGCACTACCAGGTGGTCTTCGTGCTCATCGACAGTGGTGGGGCCCAGGGCCCACGCCGTGTAGGAGAGGCCAAACCCGAATGGGTAGGCGGCCGCGTGGCGGTCGCGCGCTAAGCGCCAGTAGCCGTGCCACCCGTCGTACACGGCGGTGGTGGCCGAACGGTCGAAGGGCGGGAGGTGGCGGGCGTCGGTGGGCACGGTGAAGGGGAGGCGACCGCTGGCATCGGTCCGACCCAGGAGCACATCGGCCAAGCCGTGGCCGCCCTCCATTCCGGAATACCAGAGTTGGACAATGGCCGGCACCTGGTGTCGCCAGGCCTCCATGATCACCGCGCTGCCGGCGACCACCGCCACGATGGTGCGGGGATTGATGGCTACGACCGCCGCAATGAGGGCCTCATCGGTCGGCGACAGTCGCAATGAGGTGCGGTCACCGCCAACCGAACGGCGACCGGGGATCCCCTCCGGGCCCACCCTCGGGGCGAAAGTGGAGGTGGTCTCGGCGGCGATCACGGCGGTAAAAGCGGCGGCCTCGTCGGGATCATCGGCCCCGGGCAACAGGGCGGTGAGGGCCGGGTGAGGGTGGTATCCGACGTACTCACCTTCGTCGGCGCTCGTGTAGCCGACCACCACGATGGCCACATCGCTCCCGGCCGCCGCCGCCGGTGCGCTTTGGAGCACCACCGTCGTCTGCGGGAGGGCGGCCACCAGGCCCTCCAACGGTGTGACCACGTCAGGGGGGTTCACGTCGCTCGACCCACTGTCGCCCAGATTGGGCATCGCCGCCCAGGCCCCGAAGACGGCCACCGAAGTGAGGCTCGCCGCCGCCAGGGGGAGCAGCGGGGCCCCGTCGATGGGTTCGTTGCGCAGGAGCACGATGGACTTGGCCGCCGCCTCCCGGGCCAGGGCCCGGTGGCCGGGCCCGGCCACCGCCGAATGATCCGGGGCCGTGGAGGGGGTGCGGGTGGTCTGGCGCAGGAGGGCGGCGAGGGTACGGGTGACGCACGCATCGATGGCCGCCCAGGTGGTGTCACCGGAGGCGAGGGCGGCGTCGAGACCAGCGTGGCGGACCATCGGCCCGGGCATTTCGAGATCGAGGCCCGCATTGATGGATGCCGCCGCATCGCGCACGCCGAAGATCCAGTCGCTGATCACCAAGCCCTCGAAGCCCCACTCGGTGCGCAGTACGTCGGAGATCAGCGCTGGGCTTTGGCCGCACCACTCGCCGTTGAGCGAGTTGTAGGCGGTCATGACGCAGGCCACCCCCTCCTGGACCACACGCTTGAAGTGGGGGAGGTAGACCTCGTGGAGAGCCTGGTTGGCGATGGTCACATCCACCTGGAACCGAGCGTTTTCCATCGAATTGGCGGCGAAGTGTTTGACGGTGGCCATCACGTGTCGCTGCACGCCCCGAGTGAGGGCGGCGCCGAACTCGCCTACGTGGTGCGGGTCCTCTCCGTAGGTCTCCTGGGCTCGTCCCCAGGCGGGGTGGTGCAAGATGTTCACGCAGACGCCGCCGAAGAGGTTGGCCCCCACCGTCCGTAGCTCGATGCCGATGGCCTCTCCGATGCGTTCCTCCAGATCGAGATCCCAGGTGGCGCCCCGGGCCATGCTCACGGGAAAGCAGGTGGCGGTACCGACCACCACTCCCCGTGGCCCATCACTGAAGGCGAGGCCGGGGATGCCGAGACGGGGCACGGTGGCGGCGCGGAACGGCCGCCGGTGGATGCCCCCGGTCGCCATGTGGGCCAGGCCCGCCCAGAACGGAAGATCACCGGAGAGGCAGCGTCGTCGCTCCTCGGGTGTCATCAATAACACGAGGGCTGCCGCCGCCGCGTGGGGCGCGTGGCCAGCCGTCACGTCGGCCAGGGCTCTCTCCCAGGGGGTCATCACCCCCCCATCATGGTCGACGGGGCCGGGGGTCGATGAGGGTCGGAACCAGGGCAACCCGTAGTCTGATCAACCCCCCGCAGACCGAAGGAACCTCGCCCATGGCGACTCGCGCCGACCTCCGCAACGTGGCCATTGTGGCCCACGTTGATCACGGTAAGACCACCCTTGTGGACAAGATGCTCTGGCAGTCCGGTGCCTTCCGGTCGAACCAGGACGTGAACGAGCGCGTCATGGACTCGATGGACCTCGAGCGGGAGAAAGGGATCACCATTCTCGCCAAAAACACCTCGGTGGCCTACGGCGACGTGAAGATCAACATCATCGACACTCCCGGTCACGCCGATTTTGGTGGCGAGGTGGAGCGGGGTCTGTCGATGGTGGATGGGGTGTTGCTCCTGGTGGACGCCTCGGAAGGTCCGCTGCCCCAGACGCGCTTCGTGCTGCGCAAGGCGCTGGAGGCCAAGTTGCCGGTGGTCTTGGTGGTCAACAAGGTAGACCGGGCCGACGCCCGCATCGCCGAGGTGGTGCACGAGGTGGAGGAACTCTTCCTCGACCTCGAAGCCGACCTCGACCAACTTGACTTCCCGATCGTCTACTGCGTTTCCCGGGAGGGAAAGGCGTCCATGGAACGGCCCGCCGACGGCGCCGGACTCCCCGATGGCGCCACCCTGAAGCCCCTCCTCGACCTCCTGATCGAGCGGATTCCCGCCCCTGAGTTCGATCCCGAAGCCCCCTTCCAGGCCCTCGTGACGAACCTGGACTCCTCCCCGTATCTGGGTCGGGTGGCGTTGTGTCGAATCATGAACGGTCATCTGCACAAGGGCGACACGGTGGCGTGGTGTCGGGCCGATGGCACCACCGAACGAGCCAAGATCACCGAATTGTTCATCACCGAAGAACTGGAGCGCGTGGCGGCCGAGGAGGTGGGCCCGGGGGAGATCATCGCCATCGCCGGGATCCCGGAGATCACCATCGGGGAAACCCTCACCGATGTGAACGATCCACGACCCCTGCCGGTGATCCACATCGACGAGCCGAGCTTGTCGATGACGATCGGCATCAATACCTCGCCTCTCGCCGGCAAGGAGGGCAAGCTCCTCACCGCCCGCCTCGTAAAGGCCCGCCTCGATCGTGAACTGGTGGGCAATGTGAGCATCCGGGTGCTGCCCACCGAGCGGCCCGACACCTGGGAGGTGCAGGGTCGCGGCGAGTTGCAACTGGCGGTATTGGTGGAGATGATGCGCCGCGAGGGATTCGAACTCACGGTGGGCAAGCCCCAGGTGCTCACCAAGGAGATCGACGGAAAGATTCACGAGCCCGTCGACCGGCTCACCATCGACGTGCCGGAAGACTTCCTCGGGGTGGTCACCCAGTTGCTGGCCCTACGCAAGGGGCGCATGGAACAGATCATCAACCACGGCACGGGCTGGGTGCGCATGGAGTACCTCGTGCCGGCGCGAGGTTTGATCGGGTTCCGCACCGAGTTCATCACCGAGACCCGCGGCACGGGGCTCTTGCACCATGTGTTCGAGCGCATGGAGCCGTGGGCCGGGGAGATCAAGGGGCGGCCCAACGGATCATTGGTGGCCGACCGGATTGGCCCCACCACCGGCTTCGCCCTGACCGCCCTCCAGGAGCGGGGAGTGATGTTTGTGGGCCCGGGGGTGCCGGTCTACGAGGGGATGATCGTGGGGGAGAACTCTCGATCCGACGACATGGACATCAACCCGACCAAAGAGAAGAAACTCAACAATATTCGCTCCTCCACGGCGGAGGCGTTCGAGAAACTCATTCCGCCGCGGGCGCTGTCGCTGGAGCAGGCCCTCGAACTGATTGCCGAAGATGAGTGTGTGGAGGTGACGCCCTCCAGCGTGCGCCTGCGGAAGGTGATCCTCGACCAAACCACCCGGGCCCGGAGCGCCAAGCGGGCCAAGTCGGCGGACTGACCCGACCTAGTAGTGCCAGGGGTACGGGGCCCAGTTGGGCTCCCGCTTTTCGAGAAAACTGTCGCGGCCTTCGGTGGCTTCTTCGGTCATGTAGGCCAGGCGGGTGGCCTCCCCGGCGAAGAGTTGCTGGCCCACCAGGCCGTCGTCGATGAGGTTGAAGCTGTACTTCAGCATTCGCTGGGCGGTGGGGCTCTTGGCGTTCACCTTGGCTCCCCACTCCAACGCCACCCGCTCGAGGTCGGCATGGGGCACCACGGCGTTCACCATGCCCATCCGGTGGGCATCGGCGGCGCTGTACTCCTCGCCGAGGAAGAAGATCTCCCGGGCAAACTTCTGCCCTACTTGGCGGGCCAGGTAGGCCGAGCCGAACCCGCCGTCGAAACTGGCCACATCGGCGTCGGTCTGTTTGAACCGCGCATGCTCCTGGGAGGCCAGGGTGAGGTCGGCCACCACATGCAGGCTGTGGCCACCCCCGGCGGCCCAGCCGGGAACCACGGCGATCACGATCTTGGGCATGAAGCGGATGAGGCGCTGCACCTCCAGGATGTGCAGACGGCCGGTCTGGGTGGGGTCGATGGTGCTCGCCGTATCGCCCTGCGCGTAGCGATACCCGTCGGCACCCCGGATGCGTTGGTCGCCGCCCGAGCAAAACGCCCAGCCCCCGTCTTTGGGCGACGGGCCGTTGCCAGTGAGCAGCACGCAGCCCACGTCGGGGCTCTGGCGGGCATGGTCGAGCACCCGGTACAACTCATCGACCGTGTCCGGTCGAAAGGCGTTGCGTACCTCGGGTCGGTTGAAGGCCACCCGCACGGTGCCGTGGTGCCTGGACCGGTGGTAGGTGATGTCGGTGAGGTCGAAGCCTTCCACGGCGTCCCAGGCATCGGCATCGAACAGTTCAGAAACCATATCGGCAGGGTAAGCGGTAGAAAGGGACAATGGAATATCGACGACTGGGCCGTTCCGGCCTCAAAGTAAGTGTCCTCTCCTTCGGCTCCTGGGTTTCCTTCGGACCCCAACTCGACGTAGGGAAGGCCCGGGATTGTATCGAGGCCGCCCACGACGGCGGCGTGAACTTCTTTGACAACGCAGAGGCGTACGCCGGGGGCGAATCCGAACGGATCATGGGGGAGGCCATTGCCCAACTCGGGTGGGCCCGCGAGACCTACGTGGTGTCCACCAAGGTGTTTTGGGGGCTTACCGAAGGGGTGAACACTCGCAACACGCTGAACCGCAAGTACCTCATGCATTCGGTGGACGGGTCGCTCCAGCGCTTCGGTCTCGATTTCGTGGATCTGCTGTTCTGCCACCGGCCCGACCCGCAGACACCGATTGAAGAGACGGTGTGGGCGATGTCGGACATCATCGATCAGGGAAAGGCCCTCTATTGGGGTACCTCGGAATGGTCGGCGGATGAGATCCGGGCGGCGTGGGACATCGCCGACAAATACCACCTCCGCAAGCCAGTGATGGAACAACCGCAGTACAACATTCTCGAACGCAAGCGGGTGGAGCGGGAGTACGCCCGTCTCTACGAAGACATCGGCCTCGGGCTCACCACCTGGAGTCCGCTGGCGTCGGGGCTCCTGTCGGGCAAGTACCTGAACGGCATTCCCGAGGGGAGCCGGGCCACGCTGCCGGGCTATGAGTGGCTCCGGGACATGCTCATCGACGAAGGCCGCAACGCGAAGGTGAAGGCGCTGGCCCAGATCGCCGAGGAACTCGATTGCACCCTGTCGCAACTTTCCCTGGCCTGGTGCGCCAAGAACCCTCATGTCTCTACGGTGATCACCGGGGCGAGTTGTGTGGAACAGGTGCAGGAGAACATGGTGGCCCTCGAGGTGATGCCCCAACTCACCGAGGACGTCATGGCCCGCATCAAACAAGCCGCCCGCTGAGCAGGGACGAGAAAGGCCGCTATGGAAGCCGTCGTGATCTTTGAGAGCCTCACCGGGAACACGGCCAAGGCTGGCTATGCCATCGCCGCGGGCCTGAGCGAGCGGGGGCTTCCCACCTCGGCGTTCCCCATGACCCAGATCGATTACCAGGCGCTGTCCAACGCGGACGTGGTGATTCTGGGCAGTTGGGTGGATGGGCTCCTCCTCGTCGGACAGCGGCCCGGTCGCCTGGGTCGGATTCGCGCCCTGCCGGCCCTGGCCGGAAAGCGAACCATCGTGTTTCTTACCTACGCCATCGATCCGGGGAGGGCCCTCACCAAAATGTCCGACGCGGCCACCGCCTTGGGGGCTGAGGTGCTCGGCGGCCAGCTGATTCGGCGCGACAAGCTGGCGAGCGGCGTCGCCGATTTCGTCGACCGGGTTCTCCAGGTGACCGTGGACGCGTGAGCATTGGTTCGCTCCGGCCGGTGGGCGGTGTCACCCCTGACGCCTTCCCCCCCGAATGGTCAGGGCGCCGCCGACAGCCGCCGGGCTAACCCAACGGGGCGGTCCCTGATTCGAGGAAGGCCTCGATGGCGTGGGCCTGGCTGCGGCGCCAGCGACTCACGGCATCGGTTTCGACGGTGCCCTGGGCGAGGGCCAATGCATCGGCGAAGGCCCGTCGCTGGTCCCTGAGCAAAGGGGCGGTGGACCGATTGGATCGCTCCAGCAGCAGAAGTTTCACGATCAACTCGGCTCGGACATCCCGGAAGCGGGCTACGGGGGTCGCCAGCCACTGACGTACCGCCCGTCGGCCGGCGGGACGGAGTCGATACACCGTGCGCACCGGTCCGTCGCCTGCTTCGGTGCGGGCCGGGGTGATGAGATCGGCGGCCACCAGTTGCTCGATGGCCCGGTAGGTGAGGGGCCGACTGGCCGCCCACACCCGCCCAATCTCTCCGCCTCGGCCCAGGAGGCGAGCAAGGGCAAAGCCGTGGTTGGGGCTCTCATCAAGCAGGCCGAGGAGCACCCATTCGGTGAGGCGGCGCGTCTCCGGGGAGCGGTCCATCCCCCTATCCAACCACCGTCTCCCTTGTAGTCAAAACCTGACTACCCTGGGAGCGATGGCACCGCATCGCACCGTTGGGCATCCCCGGCGTGTCCGCCGAGGCCTGAGTACCGGGCTACTCGCCGCGGTGGGGGGGGCAGCCCTGCTGGTCTTGGTGGTGATTCCCGTGGTGGCCCTCGTGGCCCGGGCCCCGTGGTCCTCCGCCGGTGAGATCCTCGCCCAACCGGCCAACCGGCGGGCGCTACGGCTCTCGCTCGTGGTCTCAGGTTGGGCTCTCCTGCTCAGCGTGGGCTTTGGGTTTCCCATCGCCTGGCTGCTGGCGCGGGTGGCCTTCCCGGGGCGTCGGGTGGCTCGGGCGCTTGTGACCCTGCCGATGGTGGTACCGCCGGTGGTGGGCGGGGTGGCGCTCCTGTTGGCCTTCGGCCCGGACGGGTTGGTGGGCCAGTGGCTCGACCGCTGGTTCGGTATCCAACTGGCCTTCACGACCGCGGCGGCGGTGGTAGCGGCCACCTTCGTGAGCCTGCCCTTCTTTGTGATCACCGTGGAGTCGGCGTTGCGGGGCGCGGACCGTCGCTACGAGGACGCCGCCCTCACCCTCGGTGCTTCCCGAGGCATGGTGTTGACGCGCCTGACGTTGCCCTCGATACGCGGCGCTCTGGGCGCGGGAGCGGCCTTGTCGTGGGCCCGGGCACTCGGCGAATTCGGGGCCACCATCACCTTCGCCGGGAGTTTTGAGGGCCGCACCCGCACGATGCCGCTGGCCATCAACCAAGCCCTCAAGACCGACGAGCCAACCGCCATTTTGCTCAGCCTCGTGCTGCTCGGCGTGTCGGTCACCGTCCTCGCTTCGTTGCGGGATCATTGGCTGGGGGGAACATGAGGTTGGCCCTGGCGGGAGGGGCCCCCATGGGGGACGGGCACCTCCAGGTGGATCTGATGGTGGAGCCGGGGGAAACCGTGGCGGTGCTTGGGCCCAACGGGGCGGGGAAGACGACCCTGCTGCGGGTGTTGTGCGGTCTGTCGCCGCTCACCGAGGGCCGCCTCTGTTTGGGAGTGGAGGTGCTCGACGAGCCCGCCACGGCCACCTTCGTCCCTCCCGAGGACCGGTCCATCGGGGTGGTGTTCCAGGACCTGCGGCTCTTCGATGCTCTTGACGTAGCCGACAACGTGGCCTTCGGTCTGCGCGCCGGTGGCACCGCCCGTCGCGCCGCTCGCCGAGAAGCACTCGACTGGCTGGCGCGCATGGGACTGGAAGGGCGGGCCAACGACGCGGTGGCCGCGTTGTCGGGGGGGGAAGCCCAGCGGGTGGCGTTGGCCCGCTCATTGGCCCCGGCGCCGATGGTGTTACTCCTCGACGAACCCCTGGCTGCCCTCGACTCTTACCAGCGGGCGGCGGTGCGCCGAGAGCTGCGCGACCACCTCGCCACTCACCACGGTCCGTGCGTGATGGTGACCCACGACCCCCTCGATGCCGCCGTGTTGGCCGACCGGGTCGTGGTGATCGAGAACGGGGAGGTGAGCGACCGTGGCGTGCTCAGCGATCTGGTGGCGCGCCCGCGAACCGCCTGGGCGGCGGAGTTGGGGGGCACCAATCTGCTCCCGGCCCAGGCCCGCGGGGTGGCCCTGGCCGTGCCGGGGGGAGGGATCATTCGGGCGGCGGAGGCCCCGGGAGATGGCCCGGTGTTCGTGGCCATCCGGCCCGGCGCGGTGGCGCTCTACCGTCATCGCCCCGACGGCAGTCCCCGAAACATCTGGGGCGGCACCGTCGCGGCCATCGAAGGATACGGAGAACGAGTGCGGGTACAGGTGGCGGGACCGGTGCCTCTGGTGGCCGAGGTAACGGCGGCGGCCGTGGCGGAGATGGCGCTGGGCGTTGGCGCCGAGGTCTGGGTCAGTGTCAAAGCCACTGAGGTCGCCGCCTACCCCGCGTGAGGGCTGGTCACCGAAACTGAGCGAGGGCGGCATCGGCTCCCGGTTGCGACAAGAAGAGAACCGCGCCCGACTTGTTGCGGCCACTGGTCACCGGCAACTCCACCGAAGTGGGGTTGAGGGAGCGGAGTTGCCAACCCAGTCGCATCGCGTCGATCAGGCCCAGCGAATCGTCGATTCGCAGACCATCACTGCCGTCAGCGGCGGCACGGGCCAGCACCATCGGATTCTTGGTGGCCCCTAGTCGGGCGAAGACGGTGGTGAGGAACCGCTGCTGGCGCAACACCCGCCCGAGGTCGGTGGCCACCTCGATGGGCTCGACGGTGCCGTTGCCTCCCACCACCTCGTAGTGCCGTGAGCGCACGTAGGAGAGCGCCTGGGGTCCGTCGAGCAGGTTTGGTCCGGCCTGGGTGATGTTCAGACCGGAGTTGGTGTCGATGGCCGCATTGGGGAAGTCGATGACGATGCCCCCGAGGCTGTCCACCAGTCGGGCAAAGCTGACGAAGTCGACCTCCATGTAATGGTTGATCGGGATACCAAGCGAGGACTGGATCGTTTTCACCAAGCGGGCCGGCCCGCCGTTGTAGGCGGCGTTGATCTTTTGGGAGCCGCCGGTATCAGCGACGGGAAGGTAGAGATCACGAGGTATCGACATCATCGTGGCGGTCGAACCCTTCATCCGGAGGATGAGCATGGTGTCGGAGCGATCGCCGCCACCGTCCTCGAAGGCGGCGGGATTCAGCCCCGCATCGAGGATCGCCTGGGGGTCGCGCGAGTCGGAACCCACGATCAAATAGTTGGTGCCAGTGCCGCCGGTATCAAGGACAGTGGCGAGGGGGATCTTTTCGATGTTGTTGTAAACCGAGGAGGCGTAGCGATATCCGAGGAGCAGGCCCAGCAGCAACACGATGGGCAGGATCAGCGACGTGAGGAGAAGTATCCGACGCAGTTTGGGGCGACGCCGACGGCGAGAAGATGGCTTGGCGGCCCGTGGTTTCTGGGGGGGCGGAGGCGGAGTCGGCCGGCCGGACGCGGGGGATGGCGGCCGGGCCGATGGGGCGGCGGGCGTTCCGAAGACGGAGCGGCCCGGGGCGGGGCGGCGAGGCGGCGCGGCCGGCGGAGCGGCCGGGGGGGTCGCCGAGGTCGGTGCTGGTATGTGCACACGACGTTGATCTCGGCGGATGGGCGGTTCGTTCACGGAGCATCGAACGATACGCGCCTCGCCCTACCGCACGCGTGATAGGCGCCCACTCAGCGCTCGAGGAGGCCGGCGAGGAAGTCCCGTACCTCGGCCACCGCCGGGGCCACCGCCAGCGCCGGCGTCTCCGCCGGGGGGGCGGGAGGAGTGGTGAAGGTCTCGTCGCACTCGGATGCCACGGCGGGGGAGAGGAACCGCGAACGTTGGGCGTAGCTGTGGGCATCGCGCCCGCGACTGTTCTGACGGTGGTGGTGGTACCGCAATGGCACATGGAGCCAGAGATCGTCGCGGGCCCGGGTCATGCCCACATGGAGGAGGCGCCGCTCCTCCTCGATCTCCTCGGGATGTCCGGTGGCCATATCCGACGGGAGGCATCCGTCGGCCAGGTGAATGAGGTGCACAACATCCCACTCGGCTCCCTTGGCTGAGTGGATGGTGGACAAGGTGAGGTAATCGTCATCGAGATGGGGCGGGCCGGCGAGGTCGCCGGTGGAGGAGGGGGGGTCGAGGGTGAGTTCGGTGAGGAATCGCTCCAGGCTGGGGGCGGTCCCGGCCGCCTGTTCGAGGCGGTCGAGATCGGCGGCGCGGGCGGCACCGTTGCGGTGGCGCCGCTCCACCCGGGCATCGAGCCAGCGCCGGACCGCCGCCACTTGGGCCCCCGGGGTGGCGCGTAAGGCGGGAGCGCGCGCCGTGGCGAGCGCGGCGAGCAGGGGATCGAGGTGGGGATTGTCGATGGCTTCGTGGCCATGGAGGGCGGCGGTGATGGCCCTGGCATGGGTGGGACCGATGCCGTCGATCAACTGCAGCACCCGGAACCAGGCCAGATCGTCGGCCGGATTTTCCACCAGACGGAGCGCACAGACGAGGTCTTTCACATGGGATGCCTCCAAGAACTTGAGGCCGCCGTAGAGGATGAAGGGGATGTTACGGATGGTGAGCTCCACCTGGAGGACCTGGCTGTGATGGCTGGTGCGGAACAGGACGGCCTGCTGCTGCAACGCCACGCCGGCTTCCATGCGCTCCACGACGGCGTCGCACACCCCGATGGCCTGCGCGTGCTCATCGTGGGCGGTGACGAGCCGCGGCCGGGCCCCGGAGGCACGTTCGGCGCGAAGATTTTTCGGATGCCGCTCGACGGCTTGCGCCATCACGGCGTTGGCGGCGGCGAGAACCTCGGGAGTGGAGCGGTGATTCCGGGTCAGGGTGACCACCTCGGCCCCGAACCGGGTGGGAAAATCCAGGATGTTGCGCACCGTGGCGGCTCGGAATCCGTAGATGGCCTGGGCATCGTCGCCGACGGCGGTAATGGTGGCGCCGAGTGCCGCTAACTCGGCGAGGAGATCGCCCTGGAGGACATTGGTATCTTGCACCTCGTCCACCAGCACGTGGGTTACCTGCTCGGCCACCAGAGGCCGGATGCTGGGGGTACGCAGTAACGCCCACCAGTGCAGGAGGAGGTCGTCGTAATCGAGGACGCAGTGGGTGTGCTTGCGCTCAACGTAGGCCGCGTAGACGCCGCGTAGTTCCTCGGCGTCGTCGATACACCACGGGTACCAGCGTTCGAGCACCTCCACGAGGGGACGACGGGTGTTGACACAGCGACTCCAGATCGAGGCCAGCGCGTCCTTGTTGGTGCGACGGCGACGCCGCCCATCCGCCGGTTGTTGCTCATCGCGCAAATAGGCCAGGAGGTCGGCGGCATCGGCTTGATCGAGCACGGTGAAGTTGGGGTCCAGAGCGATGGCACGCCCGTAGCGGCGGAGGAAGCGGTTGGCCATGGCGTGGAACGTGCCACTCCAGCAGGCGGCGGCGATGCGGGCCCCGATCACCACTTCGGCCCGCTGGGTGAGCTCGGCGGCCGCCCGGCGGCTGAAGGTGAGCAGCAGGATGTGTTCGGGGGCCACGCCGGTGTCCACCAGGTGGGCCAGGCGGGCGGCCAGGGTGGTGGTCTTGCCGGTGCCGGCCCCGGCCACGATGAGCAGATGCCCTCCACCGTGGGTGGCGGCCCGTTCCTGTTCGTCGGTGAGGGCGAGAGACGCGAACATACGTTCGATCCTAGCGCCGGGCGCGCTGGTTGTCAGTCTTCGGGCAGTAACACGAGCGAGGCGCTGTTCATGCAGTAACGCTCACCGGTAGGACCGGGACCGTCGGGGAACACATGCCCCAGGTGGGCATCGCAGCGGGCACAGCGCACCTCGGTGCGCGCCATGCCGTGGCTGGAGTCGGTGAGCAAACGCACGGCGTCGCGCTGGGTCGGGTCGGTGAAGCTAGGCCAGCCACTGTGCGAGTCGTACTTGGTGGCAGAGTGGAAGAGCTCGGCATCGCACACGATGCAGCGATACGAGCCGGGGTCCTTGGTGTGGCAGTAGGCACCACTGAAGGCCCGCTCGGTGCCGCCCTTCTGGGTGACGTTGTATTGCTCCTGGGTGAGCCGAGCGCGCAGTTCGTCGTCGGTAGGAAGGGGGAGGGAGGGTTCGTCGGGCATGGGTACAGTCTGCCGGATTATGACCATCGGGGGGTCTGACTGGTGAGGTGCCACTGGTGGCAGTAGTCGCAGGGGTAGCACGAGAGGGCCGGATCACCGGAGGCCTGGTCCCAGCGGCGACGCTCGATAGCCTCCTCGGCCGCCGCCTGGTTCCGATGGCGGGCCTTGCTCCCGCACATCCGCTGTTGCCGGTCGTGATCATCCACCCCGACAGTGTGCCCTGATTGTCCAGGACCAACTCGCCGCCTCGCCTGGCGGCCGGAGCGCCTACCCCTCATGGCCTACGCGGGGGAGAGGAACGCCGTCATGGCCTGGGCGTAGCGGATGGGTTCACCGGCGGCACACAGTTCGCGAGCCGAATGCATGGCCAACTGTGGCGCTCCGACGTCGAAGGTGGCGATCCCCATTCGGGTGGCGGTGATCGGTCCGATGGTGGAACCGCAGGGGAGATCGCCGCGGTGGGCGTAGCGCTGGAGCGGCACATTGGCCTGCTCGCAGGCCACCACAAACACCGCCCCGGAGAGGGCATCGGTGGCATAGCGCTGGTTACTGTTGATCTTGAGCACGGGGCCGCCGGCGAGGTCGATGAAGTGGCCCGGTTCGTGCCGCTCCGGATAGTTCGGATGGGTAGCGTGGGCCATGTCGGCCGAGCAGCACCACGAGGCCGCGAGGGCCCGCCGGTGCTCGTCTCGTCCACCCCCCAAGGCCAGCCCGATGCGCTCGATCACCCCCTCCAGCAGCGGTGAGGCGGCCCCCCGATCGGATGACGAACCCACCTCTTCGTGATCGAACAAGGCGAGGATCGGAATGGGGGCGGCGGCGGGGGCCGCGGGGTGAGTGGCCGCCACGAGGGCCTCCATCCCGGCCCAGGAGGAACAGAGGTTGTCGAGACGGGGGGCGCTGATCAGATCTTGGTTCTCCCCCATGAAGGTGCTGGGGGTGAGGTCGTGGAGCATCACGTCCAGCCCGAGAATGTCGTCGACGCTCACCCCGGCCTCGGCGGCCACAAAGTGGGCCACATCCCCTTGCTGGGGATCGCCGAGGCCCCAAATGGGATACAGATGCTCCTGGGGGTTGAGCAGCAGCCCCGCCGTAGACACGGCGCGGTCGAGGTGGATGGCGAGTTGCGGCACCCGGGCGATGGGACGGTCGATGAGGATGAGTTGTTCCATCGGGCCGTGGGCCCCGCGCACCACAACCCGCCCCGACAGCCCGAGGTCACGGTCGAGCCAAGAGTTGAGCAGGGCCCCGCCGTACACCTCCACCGCCAGTTGCCGGTACCCGTAACCGCCGGTATCGGGGTGGGGCCGTAATCGCAGATTCGGCGAATCGGTGTGGGCCCCGATGATTCGAAAGCCATCCGTCGCCCGGTGCTGGGGCGCTACCGCCCACGCCACCAAGCTTCCGCCCCGCCGCAGAACATAGCGGCCGGGGTCGGTGGGGAAGGCGGATTGGTCGGAAACTTCCCGGTACCCCTCCGCCTCGAGCCGGGCGACGACGGTGGCGCAGGCATGAAACGGCGAGGGGGAGGCATCGATGAAATTGAGGAGGGCACGAGCGTCCATCGCCACAGCCTGCCACTCGCAGCCCGAGAACCCGGACCGGGGGTGCGGGGATCATCCACCGCACCGGCTTGGCGACCGCGGGTTCATCCCATGGTTCTAGGGTGCGGCCATGGCTCGCCTCACCCGTCTCAGTCGCTCGATTGTCGATCAGGTGGCCGTGGTCACCGGTGCCGCCAGCGGCATGGGGCGCTCCACCGCCTACCTCCTGGCTGATGAAGGCGCCTCGGTAGCGGTGCTGGACCGCAGCCGGGAGGCGGCGGAGGCCGTGGCGCAGGACATCGTGGCCAATGGGGGTCAGGCCGTGGCCGTGGTGGTGGATCTGGCGGAGGGCGACGCCATCACGGCCGCCGTGGAGCAGGCCCGGGCGGCCCTGGGGCCGATCGATCTTTTGGTGAACAACGCCGGCATCAGCATCCCGGCCCCGATCGATCACGAGGATTTCGACGATGCCTGGGCGCAGACCTTGGCCGTCAACCTCACCGCCTACGCCCGCATGATCCGCGCCTCGCTGCCGGATCTCTCCCGCCACGGGGCCGGACGGGTGGTGAATATCGCCTCGACCGAGGGCCTCGGAGCCACGGCGTTCATCGCCCCCTATACCAGCGCCAAACACGGGGTGGTGGGCCTCACGCGGTCGCTGGCGGTGGAACTCGGCCCTCGAGGGGTCACGGTCAATTGTGTCTGCCCCGGACCGATTCACACCGGCATGACCGAGGCGATACCCGACGTGGACAAGGCCAAATTCGCTCGGCGACGGGTGCCGATGCGGCGCTACGGCGACCCCGAAGAAGTGGCCCAGATCACCCTGTCGCTTTTGTTGCCGGCGGCCTCGTTCACCACCGGCGCGGTGATCGCGGTGGATGGTGGCCTCACCGTGCAAAACACATGACGCGAGAGGTGGCCGGTGGTGACAGTGAAGATTGGGTTCATCGGCGCCGGACGCCCGGTATCGCTCCAGCGCCATCGACGCCAACGCCATGAGGGTGGGCTAGCCCCAGGGGTGGGTGACGCGATGGGTGAGGCGATCGGCACCCTCGTCGAGACCAGGCAGGGTGGGCTGCAGGGGTATCCCGCGCTCACTGACCAAGTCGAGCACGAAGGTCTCCACCTCCGCCCAGGTAGACGCTCGGGGGCCTTCGACCGCCTGGTTATAGGGGGCATCAAAGACGATTACGGCGTTGCCGGCTGCTCGCAGGGCCTCCACGTTGTGGGCGGCGTCGTCGACATAGGCATCGGCTTCCACCTCGGGTTTGGCCCCCAAGAAGCAGATGTCTCGGTAGGGGATGCCGGTGTCGTCGAGCCAGGCCACGGTGTCGGCCACGGCCACGGCATGACCCCAGTTCACGCAGAGGCGATGCGTGATGATGCGGATCCAGACCCCCGCATCAGAAAGTCGCCAGAGGCTCTCGGCTACTCCCGGCAACGCCGGCATCGTGCGGAACATGTGGTGTTCGAGCACCGCCAGACGATGGAGGCGGTCGAACTCCTCGGGACCGGTGATGCCCCATTCGGCGAAGTCCCAGGTGCGGGCGTCCACGAGTGTCTCCGGGTCCACCTGGCGATCGGCGGCCACCACGGCACGGAAGCCGGCGGTGTAGTCGCCGCAGACGCCGTCGAGGTCGACCCCGAGGATGAAATCGCGGCTCATGGCGGCGTCACAGGGAGGCTCCGAGGAACGTGAGGGCGGCATCGATGCAGCCAAAATCTTTGGGGGTGGCGAAGTGATCGATGTTGCGCAAGGTGACCAGTTTGCCCTGAGGAAGCAGATCGACCAATGGCTCACCGGGGCCGGCGAAGTCTTGGTCGCCGATGATCACCAGGACCGGCATGGTGACCCGGGCGAGGCGCTCGGGGCTCAGGGCGGGACGCGACGACCGGAGACAGGCGGCGAGGGCGAGCGGATCCACGTCGGGGTGCTGGGCTAGGCCGGCGAAGTACGCCACGACGGGATTGGCGGGATCACCTTCGCCCTGGATGGCCCGGAGCACCAGATCACTGCCGTCGCTGCGCAACAGGTTGGCGCCGACGCCGGTGAGGACAAGGCGCTCGAAGCGCTCGGGCACCTCGCTGGCGAGACTGAGCAGTACCCGGGCACCGAGTGAGAAGCCGATGCCGTCGACCGGTTCGGCGGGGAGCTGAGCCAGCACCAATTGCTCCATGGCGTCGTAGGCCGCCGGGTCGTGGGGCTTGGCGGCGGTGCCGTGGCCGAGCAGATCGATCGGCCGCGGGCGACGGCCCGCATCGGCGAGGAGGTCGAGCCATCCGTTGTCGCCCCAGGTACGAGCACTCGAGGTGGCGAACCCGTGGACGAGGGCAACAGAATCAGACACGCCTGGATCCTAGGAGAGGTCAGGCCCCGGCCCGCAGGATGACGCCATCAGCAAAGGGTTCGGCCACCAAACCGGGTACCAACGCCATCAGTTCGTCCCGGGGGAGCAAGAGCGGATAGGTGAATCCCTCCACGTATACCACCGCCCCTCCCGCGGCCACGCCATCGCGCAGAGCCGTCAGATTGGCATCGAAAGTGGGATCGGGACGGCCGCTGTACCCGTTGGTACGGGCGGGCACGGGGAATGCTTGCCGGTCGGCCCGCAGCGACAGCAGCGTTACATCGTTGGTCCACAGTGGGGCGGTTCCGGGGAGGGAGCGCACGGCGGCGAGCGTGGGCGAGGTGGCGAAACGACGCTGGCCGTACTCGATGCCATCGCCTCGGGATTGGTGGATCCAGTCGCTGGTGCGGGCGAGTTGGGCGCAGAGCACCACGACCACCAGCGTGGCCCCGATGGCGCGACGTCGGGGTTGGTGGGTGGTGTCGGCCGGCCAGGCCGCGCCGAGCATGAGGATCACCAGGGGTACCACGGGCAGGACGAGGCGTTCGTCGGCCACGATGGCCTTATCGAGCCACGCCTTGCTGACCGCCAGTACGAGGATCTGGGCGAGGGCCATTCCGCCCGCCAAGATGACCACCGGCGGCCGGTGGTCGGCGCGCCCCGGACCGCCCCTCACCGCCGCCCGGGCGATGACCACCACTGCCAGCCCCCCGGCGGCCAGGACCACCGCCCGGGTGAGGGTGGAGCCCAGGGCGCTCGGCAGCCAATAGGCCCCGAGGGTGTCGACGAGGGCACGAAGGTCGCCGACCCCCGGTGGATGCCACACGATCGCCCGACTGGATTGCGGCGGGCCATCGAGCAGGAGGCGAGTGCCGAAATACCAGGTGGCGGCGCCCACCAGCGCAATGGTGGCCCCGGCCCGCGCCTGCGCTCGCCGCCCCTGCACCAGAGCGGGAACCACTAGCGCCAAAGCCGGGACGGTGATGAGTGCACCATGGCGGGCGAGCCCCGCCGCCCCGGCCGCGGCCCCGACCACCACCAACCATCGCGGTCGCGTCAGGGCGATCGCCGCAGTAGTCACCGCCGCCACCACGGCGGTGATGGAGATGACCTCGGCCATGACGTAGCCCGTCCAGCGCAACATGGCCGCGGAGGTAGCCAGAAGCAATGCCGCCGCGACGGGCGCCGCGACGGCATCGGCGCCGCGGCGGGGCCGGGCCGAGGCCACCGCGGCGGCCACCATGACGATGATGGCCATGAGACACGCAATGTTCACCACCCGGGCGGCCTCGCGGGCGGTGGCGCTCCCGAAGCGAGCCCCGGCGATAGCGGCGGAGTAGCCCGGCGGGAACACGCCGTTGAGGACGAGGGGAACTCGCCACGGTTCGTCTCGGTAGGCGGTGGCGGCGAGTTCGTAGGAGGCGGAGTCCACGCTGAGGGCGGGCCCGTTCGGAGCCGTGGCGAAGGCGACCACCCCGCCCGCCACCACCGCCACGAGGCCCACCAACACCATAACGATCTTGTGGGTGATGGTGAGGGGGCGGCGACTCATGGAAATAGAGCATGACTCCTCACGGGTGCCGGGGTGAGTCATGCTCCGGTGGGTCCAAGATCTTCCTGGGTCGCCCAACGGCCAGTAGGATCGGACGATGAAGAAGGTTGGAATTCTCGTGGTTGCCTACAACGCCGCCAACACTCTCGCGCAGACCCTCGACCGCATCCCCTTGGATTTCCGGGGGGAGATTCATGAGATCCTCATCGGCGACGACTACAGCCAGGATTCCACCCACCTCGTGGCGCTGGGCTACCAGCAGATTTCTCCGGAACTACCGCTGCGCATCGTCCGTCACGAACACAACCTCGGTTACGGCGGCAACCAGAAGTGGGGCTACCAGTACGCCATCGACCATGGGTGGGACGTGGTGGTGTTGCTCCACGGCGACGGCCAGTATGCCCCCGAGTTACTGCCCTCCATGATCAAGCCGATTGTGGAGGGCCGAGCGGAAGCGGTATTCGGGTCGCGGATCATGAACCATGGCGAAGCCCGTCTCGGCGGGATGCCCGCCTACAAATACGTGGGCAACCGGATTCTCACCACCTTCCAAAATGCGGTAGTCGGTACCGAACTCTCGGAGTGGCACTCCGGTTACCGGGCCTACGACGTGAAGGCACTGGCGGCGCTCCCGCTCGCCGTCAACGCCGACGGGTTCAACTTCGACACGGAGATCATCATTCAGTTCCATGAGGCCGGGTACCGGATCCAAGAGATCCCCATCCCCACCTACTACGGCGACGAGATCTGTTACGTCGATGGTTTGGGGTACGCCAAAGACGTCGTCAAGGATGTGTTGCGCTATCGCGCCCACAAGATGGGCTTCGGCACCGGGTCGAAAGCGTTCTCGACCAGCGCCTACGACATCAAAGCCGGTGATGCTTCGTCCCACGGTCGGATCCAGCGGTGGATGAGCCTGCGACCGCCCTCGCGCATTTTAGATCTTGGCTGTTCCGACGGGGAGTTGGGGGCTCGCCTCATGGAGATGGGTCATGAAGTGATCGGGGTGGACCTCGAGGAACACAAGGGTGTGCAGGGTCGGCTCACCGCTTTCTTCCAAGCCGATCTCGAGGCGGGGATCCCCGAGGGGGTCGGAGACAATTTCGACGTGGTGCTCTGCGCGGATGTCCTCGAGCACGTTCGATCGCCGGAGAATGTGCTGGAATCGGCGCGGTCGGTGCTTCGATCGGGCGGGAGTGTGATTACCAGCATCCCCAACTTCGGCCATTGGTATCCGCGCGTTCGAGTGGCGGTTGGTCGCTTCGACTACGACGCCCGCGGCATTCTGGACCGTGGGCACCTGCGGTTCTTCACCAAGCGAAGTTTCGCCCATCTGGTGCATTCGAACGGCTGGGAGATTCGTCGCGAGGAAGCGATCGGTCTGCCGCTGGAGGTAGCCGATCGCGGGGGATCCGGGGCGGGCGGCGGCGGCGGGATGCGCGATGGGCTGCGCCGACTAGACGGATCGCTGGTGGCGATTCGTCCCCAACTGTTCAGCTATCAGTTCGTGTACGAGTTGTCATCGGTGGACTGAGCTTGCTGGGCGAGCCCTTCGTCCCGCAGTTCCTCGCAGCGGCGCACATTTCGTTCCGGCAGAGGGTCGAACCGGCCCGTGTAGGTATCAGCGAGCAACGGGTCGCCGAGGATATCGGCGCCGACGGTGATCAGCGCGTCGGCGGGGGTTGTATAGAAACTCTGAAAGGCCAGCACGTCGTCGAGCCAGATCTGGACAAACTCGAGCCGAGGATCGACGACGAGATCGAGGGTGTACGTACGATCGGGGGGGAGGAACAACGTGGGGCTGCGATAGCCGCTCCCGGGGCCCTGATAGGTGAACCGCACCCCGGCGCCGCCCATCCATTCGGCATAGAGCTGCCCGTCGCCCGCCGAACTGGTGAGGGTGAACAGCGGCAGTCGGGTGCCGGGCGCTTCGGCCGGGAACGTGATGGTGCGCAAATAGCGGCCGCCGGCTTCAGAACGCATCAACGGGTTCCAGGCATGATGCTTCGACGCGTTGAGGGGCATGCCGTCGGCCAGGTACATGGCCTCGCAATCGCCAATGATGGCGATTTGACCGCGCCGGGCGTCGTTGGGGAGGCCCTCACCGGCTTGAAGCGGGATGAACGGCTCGCGCCCGAGCGACTGGCCCACGTCGTAGCGCGTGTCGAGGAAGCCTATGGCGACGTCGTCTTTCACATCAGAGCTGTAGAGCCGACCGAAGACGAGGCCGAGGGAGAGGTTGACCCATACCCCTGCCAGCAGGAGAACACCCAGCGTGGCCCATACGGGAACGGCCCAGCGGGGCCGATGATCAGCCACTGCGGTGCTGCGGGCCAGCAGGTGGTGAACCCCGATGAGGCTGAGGATCACCAGGGCGGGGATGAGGTCGGTGAGGTAGCGGTTGGCGACGTAGGCAAAGGGGAGGATGGTGATCCCCCCGGCCAGGGCACCGAGGGCGGGCCCGCGCAGCGCCGCCACGCCGGTGCCCGAGCGCTGGCGCGGGGCCCGCAGCAGGGCCCAGACCCCGAGCGCCGCCAGCACCGCCAGAACCGGCATGGACGACGGCAGGCTGCTGGCGTAGTCGACTAGGTCGAACTGCACGCCACTGAAGGGACGGGCAGGCGGGGGAAAATCGATGAAGGGGAAGGCAGCGGTGAAACGGAGGGCATCGGGTCGGATGTACTGCACCACGGTGGTGGGGACCCATTTGAGGCCAAACAGGGTGCCGTTGTTGGCATCGAGGAATTGGCGCCGCTGGGCGTCTTCGATGGTGAAGCCCTGGCTATAGAAC
The DNA here is from genome assembly GCA_009886035.1 of Actinomycetota bacterium. Lineage (GTDB taxonomy): Bacteria > Actinomycetota > Acidimicrobiia > Acidimicrobiales > VFJN01 > VFJN01. Next base: position 29,327 of record VFJN01000090.1, on the reverse strand, counting down.
GGGATGGAGAAGAGGGTGGCGAACTTGATGTAGTTCACCGCGGCGTAAAGAGCCACGGGAATGCCGGCGGCTAGAGCGGGGGCCAGCACCGGAACACGGCCGTCGGGGCGACTGGCGCTGCCGGCCCAGGCGAACCACGGGGAGGTACGACCGCGCCGCCAAGGCATCCGCAGGATGAGGTTCCCGCCGGCCAGGATGGCCATGGCGGCCACGCCTCCCAGCGCCACCGAACTCCGAGAATACATCGCCAGGGTGATGACTAATCCCGCCCAGGCGAAGCGACGCCGACTCGGCTGCTGTACGCACCCCACGACGGCGTCGATCCCCACGATGGTCCAGGCGGCGCCCCATAACGAGGCCTCGTGATACACCCACGCCCGGCTGGCTTCGAAGAGGAACGTGGAGCCACCGCCCACGGCAAAGGTGATGAGGGCGGCGGCGGCCAGATCGCTCCGCCGTAGCGGCGTGGCCGGGCGCACCAGGGACCGGATCCGCCAGTGGAGACGGGTGGTTCCCGCCATCGCCACGAGGGTGGCGAGCATCATGGAGAGTTGGGTGAGACGGGAGTCGAAGCGAGTGGTCAGCGCCGCGAGGGGGAGCCGCAGCACCGCCGGCCACGGTCCCTGGTACATGTAGGCGCGCCCGTCGTGCAGGAACTTCTCGATACTCAAGATCCCATCGGGGATGCTCCAGCGGCCCGCTAGCCAGGCGTGGGCTTGGGCGTCGTAGAAATCCCCACTCCGCTGCCACTGGAGGAGATCGGGGCGCCCGCGGGTGATCACGAACGTGAACAGGGCGAGGGCCACGGCGGCTCCCGCGCCGCTGGCCACGAGGAAACGACCTTGGGGGCCAGTGGTCCAGGCCGGTTGCCATCGGCGACGTGGCGTTACCGGAGGCATTGGTCCGCCACGCTCTGTAAGACCTCAAGGGCAGTTCGATCCCAGGTGAGCCCGTCGGCCTGCGTCTGGGCGGCGGCTCCCAGCGCGCGGCGGAGATCCCCATGAGTGAGGACGTGCTCGATGGCGGCGGTGAGTTCGTGCTGGTTGTCGGCGAGCAGTCCCGAGTGTTGGTCCTGCACCACATCGACGTGGCCATCGATTCGGGTTGCCACCGCCGGGGTGCCGCAGGCGGCGGCCTCGGTGAGGGTCATGCCCCAGCCCTCGTGGGAGGAGGCGCTGGCGACGAGCCATGCTGATCGGTAGTGGTCGACCAGCGCCTCGGGGGAGACGCGGCCCTCGAAGTGCACGAAGGCATCAGCTTGCTGGTCGTGCACAAGACGAGTGAGGGCACCGCGCTCGTACCCTTCTCCGACAATGACCAACTGCACGTCAGGGAGGCGAGGGCGGATGCCCACCACCGCCGCGATGATCCACTCGAGGCGCTTGTGGGGGACGAGTCGGCCTACCACCAGTACCTTCGGATCGGTACTGCGCGTGCCCCCGGGGCAGAAGCGAGGGTCGATGCCGTTGGGCACCGCCGTGATCCGATCGGGGGAGAGCCCCAAGCGGCGAATGATCTGCTCCCGCGACGACGGCGATGGCGTGAGGATGCGGGAACGCTGATAGACGCGGGGGGCCACGCGCAGTTCGAGCACTTCACCGAGGCGGGCGAGGCGGGGCGACATGACCTGTCGCCACATGTCGCCGTGGACATGGTGGATGAAGGTGGTGCGCGGCCCTCGGGCCCACAGGGGGGTGAAAAAGGGGAGCCCGTTCCAAACTTCCAACAGCCCGTCGCGGCGGCCACCCACTCGGCAGAGTTCCTGCAGGGGCGCATCGAGGAATACGACGTGGCGCCCCCGGCGACGGATCACCCGGTAGCCGTCGCGTTGGATCCGACTGGGATGGCCCTGGGCATGAGAGGTGCGCATCACCACGTCGATGCCGGCGGCCGCCCAGCGCGAGGCAATCTCGGCGGCGTGTACCTCCGATCCGCCGGCTTCGATGTCGTCGAGGTCACGCCAGGCGAGTACGTGCATCCGGCGGAGGCCGGCGGCGGCGGCTACGTCGCCCAGTTTCTGGCGATCAGGGGTGGTTTCGGACATCAGAACTCCCGACCTTAGTGGTGGTTCCAGCGGGGGAATGGGCACCGCTAAGGTTCAGCGGTGCCCCGCTCGACGCGCCCGTTGGTTGTGATTCCCACCTACCAAGAGGCGGAAAACATCGGGGTGGTTCTCGAGCAGGTGCGGGCGGCGGCCCCCGAGGTTTCGGTTCTCGTGGTGGACGACGGTAGTCCCGACGGCACGGCGGACCTCGCCGAGTCGGCGGGGGTGGCGTTGGGTCAGATTTCCGTGTTGCGCCGCCCCCACAAGTCGGGGCTGGGCGGCGCCTATCGGGCCGGCTTCGAGTGGGGTATCGAGAGGGGCTACGACGTGTTGGTGGAGATGGATGCCGACCTATCCCACAACCCCGCCGATGTACCGCGTCTGCTGGACGCAGTGGACAACGGTGCGTCGCTGGCGGTGGGCTCTCGCTACGTAAGTGGCGGCGGCACCCCGCATTGGCCTCTGCGGCGGCGCCTTTTGTCGCGGTGGGGAAACCGGTATGCCGGCATGGTGTTAGGTCTCGGCGTGCGGGATGCCACCGCAGGGTTTCGTGCCTACCGGGCCGAATTGCTCCGGGCCATCGAGTACCAGACCACCAGCGCCGATGGCTACGCCTTCCAGGTGGAGATGGCCTACCGCGTCCGTCGGGTGGGGGGGTTGATCACAGAGGTGCCGATCATCTTCTCCGACCGGGTGCGCGGCACCTCCAAGATGTCGTCACGGATCGTGGCCGAAGCCATGTTCCTGGTTACCTGGTGGGCCCTGCGAGATCGAGTGTTCCGGCGGGGTCGCTAAGCGCGCTTGGGGAGGATGGGAGCATCGCGCCCGGTGCCGCCCTTGCCGGATGACTCCTCGTGGTACTCCTCCTCCACGTTGACGTCCCAGATGTCGTGGGAGGCACCGAGCAGGTTCTCCACGGTCAGCATCGCCGTGTACATCGAGTGGTCCTGGTTGTTGTACTTGTGCATGCCGTTACGTCCCACCGGATGCACATTGGAGGCGTTCTGGCGGAGCCAGTCTCTCAGCGTCTCGACGTTGGCCTTGTAGGTGGCGTCGTAGAGGGGGTACGCCTTGGGCATGCGCACCACGTAGCCCGCCTCGACATCACTGGCCTGCATGAGTCCGAGCGCTTCCAACTCCGTTTTGCCCTTTTCGATGAGTTCCTCGTCGCTGGCGTTCCACCACTCGTCGCCCTGCTCCACGGTGTACTCCAGGCCGAGGACGTTGTGGCCGTCTTTGACCATGTGGGGCGACCAGGAACCGAAGTTCTGCACGCGCATCGTCTTGACCTCGGGGGCATGGATGTAGATCCAGTTGTCGGTCCAGGCCACCTTGTCGGCGGGGACCACCAGGGCCACCGAGAGGAAATCTCGGAAGCCGAGATCATTGGCGGCGGCCAGCACCGGTGCCGGTACCGGGGGGTCCATGGCGCGCAGCAGCGCGTTGAAGGGCATGGAGGAAATCACATGGTCGACCTCGTGGAGATCGTCGGGGGTGGAGACCGACACGGCAAGTCCATCTCGATGCGCGATGCGCGTCACCGGCGCGTGGAACCGGATCGTCGATCCTTGCTCGACCACGAGATCCTGGCAGCGTTCCCACATCATCCCGGGACCAAACTTGGGGTACTGAAATTCCTCGATGAGGCTGGTGACCTGCTGGCGGCCGGCGCGCCGGCCGGCGAGGCGGGCGCGTAGTGGTTCCCATACGGCCTTGAATAGCGACATCCCCTTGATGCGCTGGGCGCCCCACTCGGCGGAGATCTGCGACGGCGGTACCCCCCACACCTTCTCGCTGTACGTCCGAAAGAAATGCCCGTAGAGGCGCCATCCGTAGTTGGTGGCGATGTATCCCTCCAGGGTGCTCTGATCGGCGGGCGGGTGGATCCGCACCCAACCGTAGGAAAGCACGCAGCGAGTGGCCTCGATGAGGCCGAGGTTGCGGAGGGCGTTCAAGGGTTTGATCGGGTAGGCGTAAAACTTTCCCTGGTAGTAGATGCGGCTCGCCCGGGGTCGCAGCAGGAAATCTTCATCGGGCAGGATTTCGTGCCACAGCGCTTCCACTTCGGGCACCTTGGTGAAGAAGCGATGACCGCCGATGTCGAATCGCCAACCGTCGCGCACCACGGTCTGGCTGATGCCTCCCACGACGCCCATGCCCTCCAGGATGGTGCAGGGGTGTCCGGCCTTGCCCAACTGATACGCGGCGGTGAGCCCAGCCGGACCAGCGCCGATGATCACCACGCGGCCAGGGTCGTGGGGGGGGGCGGACGAGTCGGTCGGTGCGGGCATGGGCAGCGATGCTTTCTGGCAGGCGGTGCGAGGGGTGCGGGGCAACTACCGTGGCCCGTTGTGCGTCGCCGGTGCAAACCCGAACTGGTCGTGGTGGCGGCTCTGGTGTATCTCCCGTTTTTGTGGTCTTCGCCGGGGCGGGTGAGCGCCGACAGTAAGCAGTACCTGTACCTTGATCCCGGAGCGTTCCTGCGCCGCACCCTGCAGCTCTGGGATCCGAGTATCGGGGCGGGCACGGTGCCCCACCAGCACCTCGGTTACGCCTTCCCGGTCGCCCCCATCTTTTGGGGTTTGGACCGGTTGGGGATGCCGGACTGGATTGCGCAGAGACTGTGGCTAGGCACGCTCACGTTTCTGGCCGTGGTGGGCGCCCGCTGGCTGTTCTTGCAACTTGGCCCGGGCCGGGCGGGGGCGTTGGCGGGGGCGCTCATCTACGGGTTCACCCCGTACCAACTGGCCTTCACGGCGCGAATGTCGGTGCTCTTGGTGCCGTGGGTGGCCTTGCCGTGGATCGTGGGTCTTACGATGCGCGCGACCCGGGACCGAGATTGGCGGGCTCCCGCCGGGATCGGAGTGGTGTTGTTGCTGGCCGGCGGCATCAACGCTTCGTCGCTGTTGCTGGTAGGCGTGGCGCCATTGCTCTGGCTCGTGCTCGAAGGGTTCCGGGGCCATCCTCGGGCGGTGCTGGCGAGCGCCGGACGGTTGGTGCTCGTAAGCGTCGGGGTGTCGGCCTGGTGGCTGGTTGGTTTGCGCCTGCAGGGTCGTTATGGGCTTCCGGTGCTACAACTCACGGAAAATTTGGCCACCGTGGCGGAGTGGTCGACCCCCGGGGACGTGCTGCGCGGTCTCGGCAACTGGTTCTTTTACGGTCGAGATCTCTCCGGGTTCTCTCTCGAACAGGCATCGGTCTACCTACGAGACCCCCTGGTGCTGGGCCTGACCTACGCCGTCCCGGTGGTGGGCCTGGTGGTGGCCCTGCTCCTGCGCTGGTCCTACCGGGTGTATTTCAGCCTTCTGGTGCTCGTGGGCACCGTGATCTCTGTGGGCTCCTGGCCCTTTGAGGATCCCACCCCCTACGGGCGGGCCTGGAAGGTATTCACCACCGAAACCTCTCTCGGGTTGGCCTTTCGCAACAGTCCGCGAGCGGTTCCACTCATCGTGTTGGGCTTGGCCGGCCTGTGCGCCGCCGGCGTGGCGGCAATCCCGCGCCGCAGTTGGACTCGGGCGGGTGCGGCGGCCGTGGCGGTCCTGGCGGTGGGCGCGTTGTTGCCGGTGGGCCAGGGCGGGTACCTCTCGGCGGGGCAGGATCGACCCGAGGAGATCCCGTCCTACTGGATCGAGGCGGTGAAGTCCCTCGATGCCGGCGACCACACCACCAGAATCCTCGAATTACCCGGGTCCAACTTCGCCGGCTATCGCTGGGGCAATCTGGTGGACCCGCTTACGCCGGGTCTTACCGATCGCCCCTATTTGGCCCGGGAGGTGTTGCCCTACGGCACCCCGGCCTCGGTGAACCTGCTCGATGCGCTTGACCGTCAGGCCCAACTCGGGGTGCTCGATCCGCTCTCGATCGCCCCGCTGGCCCGCTTGTTGGGTGTGGGTACGGTTTCCTTGCGGGCCGACCTCGAAGATCCGGCGCGTGGCTTTTCGCCCCCGCCGGGGCCCGTCTGGGAGGCCCTGATTCACGCCCCCGGATTGGCCCCCCCGCAGCGGTATGGCCCTCCGGGCGGGGATGGTCAGAACCCGGATCTGCCGTCGGTGGCGTTGTTTGGGGTGGAGTCGCCCCGGCGCATTGTGCGCACGGCACCCACGGTGGGGCCGGTGGTTCTCGATGGTGATGGGAGCGGCATCGTGGATGCCGCCACGGCCGGATTACTGGACGGCAATTCGATCGTGCTCGAATCGGCGGCGCTGAGTGACGAACAGGTGGGCGAGGCCCTGGCCGCATCGGCCCATCTGGTGCTCACCGATTCCAATCGTCGTCGTATCCAGACCTGGTTCTACGCCTTGCGAGATAGTCGCGGTCACACCGAACGAGCGGGCGAGACCGCCGTTGACCCCACTGGCTACGACTTCCGCCTGGACCCCTTCCCGGGCTCGACTGACAATGACCGCTCGGTGGTGGAGCAGGTGGGCGGCCGCGTGGAGGTAAGTGGTGATGGCGGGCCCGAGCGCCCCGAGGATCGTGGCGCCAACGCCGTCGATGGCGACCCCGCCACTTCGTGGCGCGTGGGGGGCGCCGATCCGCGCGGCCAGTTCATCGTGGTGGCTCCTGATCCGGCGCCGAGGGTGGATGGGGTGCGGCTTCGTCAGCCGTCGTCGGCTCGCGTGGGTCGGGCGGTGCGCACCGCCCGAATCGCCGTGGGTGACGAGACCCCTTTCACCGTGGTGTTGGGTCCGGAGTCGTTGGAGGGGTCCGGGCAGTTGGTGGCCATCCCGCCCCAGTCGGTAGCCCGTCTACGGGTGGAGATCACCGGGACGACCGACGGGGGTGGCGGTGACCCGCAGGCGCCGGTGGGTTTCGCCGAGATTGGCATCGGCAACACGGTGGTGTCTGAAGTGGTGCGTCTCCCCGTGGATCTGCTCAATCGCGTGGGCGACGATCTCGAAGGCCACAGCCTCGATGTGGTGCTCACTCGCCTCCGGCTGTTCTTGCCCGGTACGGATCGCCTCGATGATGAAGCCAGCCTGGATCGCCGATTCGAACTCCCCCTGAACCGATCCTTTCGGATGCAGGGCACCGCTCGAACTGCTTCCGGCGCGCCGGCGGTGGCGGGGGCGGAGTGCCGGGACGATCTCGTGGAGATCGACGGAGTGGCCGTGGCGGTGCAGCTCGCGGCCGGGTTGGCTTCGACGGTGGCTTTCACCACCTGCACTCCGGTCAACCTCGCCGCCGGGAGCCACCGGGTCACCGCCGCGCCCGGCGCCCTGACCGGTTGGAACATCGATCAGATCGTGCTCTCGACCGATGCCGATGGAGAGGCCACCACCGTCGCCCCTCGCGGGCCGGGGATAGCCGGCGCTCCCGCGGTGACCATCACCGAGTTGGGGTCGTCCACGGTGAGGGCGGTCGTCGACGCCGAGGGCACCCCGTTCTGGTTCGTGTTGGGCGAAAGCGCGAGTGATGGATGGACCATCGCGGTCGATAACGGAACCGTCGGTGAACGCACCTTGGTGGACGGGTACGCCAATGGGTGGGTCCTTACCCCCCGGGGTCCGGGCCCGGTCACGGTGTCGCTGCGGTGGACCCCCCAGCGGCTCGTGGGTATCGGCTTGGCTAGTTCAGGCCTCGCCGCCATCGGGTGCGGCATCGTTCTTTTTCGACGGCGGGGTGGGGCGATGGAATCGGGCCGGGCGGTACCCGCCTTTCGCTCGCCCTTCACCGCTTCCACTCAACCCTGGAGCCGGGTGGCAGGGGCGGCGCTGGTGGTGAGCGGGGGTGCATTCCTGGTGGCTACTCCGGCGGTGCCGATGGTGGTGGCCGCTGGTCTACTCACCGCGGTGGCGGGAGGAATGCGTCGAGGCCGGTTGGTTCTCGTGGTGGTGGCGCCTACGGCACTGGTGGCCAGCCGTGTGTTGGAGCGGCCGTCGGTGGCTTGGTTGTCTTTGGTGGCGTTGGCGGTCGAACTCCTCCTCAGCCGGGGTGAGGTCAGCCCGACGGAGTGATTGCCACCGCAAGGTCGGGAGTGATCAATCGGTGTCGCCACTCCGAGCGGTCCAGGAGTTTTTCGTAGACAAATCGATTGGCAGGTACCAACACCTCCACCTCGGAACCCACCCGTCGGAACACCATGCGGTGTTGGGCTCGCGGCGATGTGAGCGCCGCCTCTTCGGTGGCCCCGTACCCGAGGGTGATCACCAGTACCCCTCGCGGCGGCAGGATGAGATCGGCGGTGCCGCCCGGGGGCCCGATGGTGAGCGGAGGCAGTGGCGTACCGGCTGGCGCGTGGCGTCGGATGGACTGGCCATCCACCCGCACCTCGATCGCCACCACCGACTCACCGTGGGGGTCGCCGGCGGTCACCTGGAGGTCCAGGGTGGCCCCGCGTGCCACGGTGACCGGCTCGAGCACCACATCGAAGGAGACGGGTTTCTCTTTCGGGCCGAGGTCCTCTTGGGAGGCGCTGGCCCACTGGAGGTAGGGGCGACGGTCGGGCTCGTCGGCGATGAGGTCGAGCATGTCGGGGCGTTGATCCACGGCGTAGAGGATGCGGTCGTTCAGCTGGGGGCCGTTGGCGCTGAAGGGGTTGAGGAACAACAGGTGACCCTTCGTGTCGCCGACGAAAACGATGGCGGGGCCGTCGATGGCCTCAACGCTGCGTAGCCACGCCTGCTGGGGGGTGCTCAGGTGGTTGTTGATGTGAAGTCGACTGATCGCCGGGGGGAGGGTGGCCAGCACGAGGGCCACGCCGAGGGCGCTCACCCCGGCATGGTGGCGCGGATACCACTCGACGAGAGCAATAGCGATGAGCACGACGATGCTCGTGTAGAGAGGGAGGTAGTAGATCGGTCCACTCACCCGGGTGAACTGCCCCGACACCCACGTCCCCCAAAAGGGCAGGTAGCCGAGGGGAAACATCAGCCCCATCATCACAATGAGCAGGGTGGTCTGGCGGTGACGGGCCCTCCAGAGACCGGCGGCAGCCACCCCGATTCCGAGATAACTCCCGAGGAGGAACCAGGGGAAGAAGAAGGCGTGCTTGGCCAGGGCGTAGAGCCCGGCGGGGAGCGAGTACTGGGTGCTGCCGGAGCCCGGCATCATCCGGCGCAGCCCGAATCCGAAGGTGTCCAGCGGATCAACAGCAGTGATCGGGAAGGCCAGCGGCGCTCCGGTCGTGCTCCGGTTGTAGGCCATGGTGGCCAGCACCAGCGGCGTGGCTCCGATGGCCACGAGCAGGAAGGGACGCACGAGCAGCCGCCACTGATGGCGCGTGGCGATGATGGCGTAGAGCCCGAAGGTGATCCCCCAGAGCAGCCCGTCGTAGGGGCGGGTGAAGAAGATCCATCCCAGCAGGGCGCCGGCGATCACCACGCGCCCGGGGCGGCCCGTGCGGATCCCCGAGAGCAGGCCCACGCCGAAGAGCAACCCCAGTCCGAGCGTGAAGAGGTAACTGAGATAGATCCCGCCCTGGATCGCCACGATGGGCGAGGCGACCATACAAGTGGCCGCCAGGATGGCGGTGGCTCGTCGCTGGGTGACCTCCCAGGCAAAGGCATAGGTGCCGATCACCGCCAGGCTGGCCCCGGCATACAAAGCGGAGGCGACGGAACCGGTGAGGACTTTGGCCGCCAGCAGAACCAGGGGCCATCCGAGGGTGTACTGGGTGAACAGCGATCCATCTCGGGCCCCGGAGAGCCAGGGCAGGAACAGGCCGGGGCGACCGCCATCGGTTGACTTCAGGAATCCCTGGTCGAGGGTCTCCACCTGCCAGAGGTACACGGCCTCGTCCCGGTTGAAGGACAGCCCGGGATAGATCCGATAACGCGCCCAGGCCGCCACCGCGGCGGCGAGCGCAGCCAGCACCAGGGCGGGCCAGTGGCGGCGGAGGAACGGGGGGATGGCGACGGACATGGCGTAGCAAGGTACCCCCTCGTGGGAACCTGGCGGGTATGACCATGACCTGCCCGCGTTGTGCCCAACCCTCCGATGGCCCGTACTACGGACCGTGCCCGGCGTGCCGAAGGGATCTTCGGGCCACGGTTCGCGGTGAAGCCCGGGTGGTGGCACCGGTGGCCTTCGAGCCGGTCATGCATGTGACGCCGAACGCGGTGGCGCAAAAGGAGTGAGCGTCAGTGCGGGGCGGGGAAGGACGTCCGGGGTTCACCGAGGCCCAGGGGAGATGAGAGAGCGGCCCACTCGATGAGGACGCACACTCGTCCTCGCTGACCCGTGAACTCCTCAAGGAGTTCATGCACCTGCTCCTCCGAGGGTTCCGGGCCGCCCCGGAGGGTGTGGCCGATGAGCTTCCGCTGGGCCGGGTCGCCCAGGTCGATGGCATCGCTGTCACCCGCCGCCACGCGAGCAGCCTCTGCGGCGGTCCAGGCCGTGATGCCAGGGATCAACTCCAAGGCGGCGCGCATCTCCGGCCCGGGAAGGACGGCGGCGGCCTCGATACGGCTGGCATGGGCACTGGCCCGCTTGAGGGCGTCGGCGCGTTGGGCCTCGACCCCGGCCGCGTGGAGCTCGTACTCGCCGAGGGCGGCCAGCTCATGAGCAGCGGGACGCAAGCGCAGGCCACCGGGTCCGGGGGCGGGCTCGCCCCAGCGATCCACGAGTTGCTGGAAGGAGCGCCGGGCTTCGAAGGGTGTGGCCTGGTGGCGAAGGAGGGCGGAGAGCACGGCATCGAACACGAGGGCGGTGCGGGGTAGGCGAAGGCCACTCGCCGCCTCGTGTAGTTGGCGCACGGCCGGGTGGGAGGGATGAAAACCCGCCGCGTCGTCGAGCACCCCCAGGGCGGCCGGGGCCTGCGCCAGGGCCCATTCCGCTCCTTCGCCCCAGGCCTCAACCTCGAGCACGTCGTCGTAGTGTTGGACGTCGACGGTCGCAGGACCATTGGGGGTGCGGGTGGCCATCAGTGCCCTCGTTGGCGACAGCACCATGGTGGGGTCCGACTGTCCTAGGCGAAGCGCCGCCAGGGTTTGCGCTAGCGCCAGCGGCGAAGCCAGCGGGATGGTGCGTCGGAACATGAGGAGTTACACGCTACTGCGGGCTATGGAATCTGCCCAGCGGTAGTCGGGCTTCCCACTGGGACTGCGCTCGATCTGCTCCACCCGCACGAAGGCCTTGGGAACTTTGTAGGCAGCCAGGCAACTCCGGACCACCGTGGCTAACTCCGCGTCGGCGGGGGAGGTGCCCGGGCGCAGTTGCACCACCGCAGTCACCTCTTGGCCCCAGCGTTCACTCGGTCGACCCACTACCAACACGTCGAACACCGCGGGGTGCTGCTTGAGGACCTGCTCCACTTCTTCGGCGAACACCTTCTCGCCACCGGTATTGATGGTCACCGAATCCCGTCCGCACAGTTCAACGGACCCATCGGCGTGGATTCGGGCTCGGTCGCCGGCTACGGCATGGCGAATTCCATCGATCATCGGAAAAGTGGCCATCGTTTTTGGCCCATCCCCGAGGTAACCGAGGGGCACCCGCCCGGTCTGGGTGAGCCATCCGACTTCGGGATCGCCGGCGGGGAGTACGCGTTGGCGATCGGCGGAGAGGACGGCGGTGGTGGGGGACGGCTGGAACATGGCGGCGGTGGCCGGGTGTTGTTGGTCGGATCGCGCCACGCCCTGCCGTCCCGTTTCCGATGAGCCCAACACATCCACGATCCGCAGCTGGGGAAGGATGGTGAGGAACTGGGTCTTGACCGCCGGCGACAGGATGGCGCCACCGGTGAGGAGAAAACGGAACTGCGGCAGGGGTCGGGGGCGGATCTCGAGTTCGTCCACCAGGGGCCGGGCAAAGGCGTCGCCCACGATGAGTAAGGAGGAAACCTCTTCGCCTTCGATGGTGTCGAGGATGTCTACCGGGTCGAACCGATGGGGGTCGGACTGAATCACTACCGTGCCACCGGAGATCCAGGCGCTGATCGCATTCCAGTGGGCGGCGCCGTGCATGAACGGGGGCGCGGGGAGAGCACGAAGGCGGGCAGTGGCGGCGGCGGTGACCAGATCGGCCTTGGTACTCGCCACCCCGAGGCAGGCGGCCAGAAAATCGGCCTGGCGCCAGAGCACCCCCTTGGGCATACCCGTGGTGCCACCGGTGTAGAGGATGTAGAGGTCGTCGGGGGACAAGCCGGTGGGGGCGACGGGGACGGCGGCGGCCAACGCCTCTTCATAGCGTCGGGCGCCCGGCAAAAGGGGGGCACCGGAGCTGTCCTCCACCTGCAGGAGCAACCGCACGTCGGGCAGATCGGGCAGCACCTCGGCCAGCGTGGCGGCGAAGGCGCCGTGGTAGACGATGGCCGTGGCCCGGCAGTCGTTGAGCACGTAGCGCAGTTCTTCGGCGACGTACCGGAAGTTGATGTTCACTCCCGCGGCGCGGGCCTTGGCGGCACCAAGGAGTACTTCGAGGTACTCGTTGCCGTTGTGAAGATAAATGGCAACGTGGTCGTGGGGGGATTCCCACCCCTGGCGTTCCGCCGCCGGGGAGTTGATCCCCAGTCCTGCCTCCTGGAGAACGGCGGCCATCCGTCGCGTCCGGTCGGTGACCTCGGCCCAACTCCAGTGGCGCTGGCGCCAGACGATGCAGTCTCGATCGGGAACGGTGGCGGCAATGGCTTCGTGTACGTCGGCCAGGTTCAGTTCCTCAGGCACCTTTACGACCGCCACAGCCGGGAGCGTAGGCGATCGTGGTCGGGGGCCTCAGCCGCCTCCCGGTTCGATTCGTTCCCGCAGCGCCGGACACAACGGCGGTGGGGTCGATTTCCGTGGGGTGAGGGTGAGTCCACCGGCCGCCGGATCGTCGCCGTCGGTGGGATGGAAGGTCAACTGCTGACGGTACGGCGTCTGATCAAGTTGGCCTAAGGGCAGGTCGACGAGGCCCCGGGCGGGCCGCTCCACATCGATGAGGATGTAGAGGTGTTCGGTGAGGTACGCGAAGAGGCGCAGATGCACCCCACCGGGGGGGACGGACCGCCAGCGGCCCACCGCGACCCCGGTGGTGGAGGTGAAGGTGCCCCGGTAGCGCCCGGCGCCATCGAATTCGAGCTGGAGGCCGTCACCCGCTACGCCGTCGGCTTGGGCGAGGTCGAGGGTCGTTGGGGTCGTTGGGGTCGTGCTCAGATCGAGGTCCCACTCGAGGGGTTGGATTTCGAAGGGAATCCACGGGGCGAGGGGGTCGCCGCTCCCGATGTAGGCGGCGCGGCAGTCGCCCACGATCTGGATGCGGTCGGCGGGACCGGAGCGAGGGAGGGTAGGGGATTGGCGAATGAGGCGGTCTAAGGGGCGTCCGGGGGTGCGGTCGCTGAGGATGGTCTGCACCCGGACGTACTGCGTGAGGGGGGTGCCAGGGTTGGCCAATCGCGCCGATGTGACCGACACGGCGAGGTTGGCGGCGAAGCCGAAGACCACCAGCACCGCAAGGATCCCGAACGCCAGGCGGGCACGCTTCGGGTGGGGTCCGCCGCGACGGGCGATGTCAACGAAGCCAATGCTGCCGGCGAGGGCGAACAACGGGATGAACTCCGCCGTGTAGCGCATGGCGATGTAGCCGTAGAACATGATGGGAAGCGGAATGGCCAGAACCGCCAGCAGGGGGATGCGGAGGTTCCGGATCTCTCGTTTCACGCCGCGTCGAAAGGTGGTGATGAGGCCCCAGATGCTCAGGAGCACCAGCACCGGCATGAACGCCACCACACTGCCGGTGCGGTACATCTGGTCCAGGAACGACCCGCCATAGTTTTGGGGGACCTCGGCGGGCAGCGTGATGTAGGGAAAGAGCGTGCTGAAGCGGATCCCGTCCGGCCGGAAGTACCCCATCACGGTGGCCGGGAGGATGTTCGGAGAGACGAGGTCCCCGCCGTTGGCCGCGAGGGCGGCGCGTCGCTGCGCACTCATACCGGTCCAGATCTGATCCTGAAGGGGGAAGAAGTAGGGGTGGCGGAACTTGGCCCAGTTCAGAATGATGCCGACAACCAACGGCACAAAGGCGGCGGCGAACAGAGTGGCCACCCAGCGGCGCGGAAGCACCTGGTGGCTGCGACCTGACGCGAACCACAGCGCCGCCAGGATCAGACCCCCGGCGCACGCCCAGCCGGAGGTGGTGCGGCTGAGAATGGCTCCGAGGGTGAAGGCTCCGGCCGTGAGGGCCCCGCGGTTGGATGGGCGCTCCAGCAGGCCGATGGTGGCGAAGGTGGCCCCGAGGGCCATGGCGATAGCCCAGGCGTAGGCCTCGTGATACACGAAGGGGAGCGACCCCAGGTAGAGCACGACCGACCCCGCCATGAGGGAGAACAGCAGGAGGCCGAACCCAACCGCCTCCGCCCGTCCCAGGCCGGTGCGTCCTCGCAGCAGAAGCCGAACCCGCCACATCAGTAGGGCGATGAGAACGGCCGCAACAATCCAGGCCGCCAGCATCGAAAAGGCAGTGAACTTGCTGTCCAAGCGATCGGTAAAGAGAAAAAACGGGGCCCGGAGCAAGGAGGGTCCCGGGGGGAAGTACATGAATTCTCGGCCGCGCACGGCGAAGGCTTCTAAGCCGAGGATGCTCCGGGGCACATCGAGGTGCCCGTGGAACAACTGGCGGGTTTGGAGGTCGTAGAAGCCGGAGAAGTCGGCACCCCCAATGGCCGTGCGCAAGGGATGCCAGCCGAAGTCCCAGAGCACCAGGAGGTACGCGATGACGCCCAGGCCACCCGCCACGGCGACGCTGCGGGTGTATCGGCGCAGATCGGGCTCGGCCTGGTCCCACCGGGCACGGGTGGTGGCGAAGGGGTGAATCAAATGACCGGCGCAGGCCAGGGGCGTAGCCGGCGGAGTCGGTCCAGGGGGGGCACCGCCGGTACAGTAACCTAACTTTGCCGGGGTTGGAATCCCCCCGCGACGACGTTGGAGCCATGCACCCCACCACCTCAGACCTCCTCTGCATCGACAAGTTAGAGGAGGCCCTTCCGGAGCTCTCCGAGCGCTACGCCGCCGCCAGTCCGTACCCCCACATCGTGCTCGATGATGTGTTGCACAGCGATGTCATCACTCGGGTGTACGAGGAGTTCGGGCGCATTGAGGAAGGGGCATGGACGAACTACCTCCATCTCAATGAGCGGAAATACGCCAACACCACTAAGTCATCCTGGGGACCCACGCTGGAGGCAGTGTCGGCCGCCCTCACCTCGGAGCGCTTCGTGGCCTTCCTGGGCGAGCTCACCGGATTCGTGAACCTCCAGGCCGACGATGTCATGGACGGTGGCGGTCTTCATCGGTCCGTGGCGGGTGGCTTCTTGAACGTCCACGCCGACTTCACCGCCCACCACAGCAAGCCGGGGTGGCGTCGTCGCGTGAACCTCCTCCTCTATCTGAATCCCACCTGGGAGTCGGCCTGGGGCGGCCAGTTGCAACTGTGGTCCAAGGACATGCAACGAGCGGTTACCCGGGTGGAGCCCACCGGCAACCGACTCTTTATTTTCACCACCGATGAGCACTCCTACCACGGGCATCCCGAACCTCTCGCGGTTCCCCCCGGCCGGGCTCGACAGTCGCTCGCTCTTTACTACTTCACCGAAGAAGACCATGTGCTCACCCGCTCCACCACCTACCGGGCACGGCCCACCGATGGCTGGCGGGGCATCTCCATTTACCTGGATACGAAAGCGCTGGCTGGCTACGACCTGGTGAAGCGTCGTCTGCGTCTTTCCGACGGGGCCATCAGCCGCACCCTGGGATTGCTCAGCCGCGCCGCCCGGCCGTTCAGAAGGCACTAGGCGGAGAATCCACCGACGACGCGCCTCGGGCCCCGAACCGGCGTGCGAATCGCTGCGCCGGCTGTTCCACGAGGAACCAGGAGAGCGTGGCGGTGATGGCGATTCCCACGAGGCACAGGATGATGCGTCGGACCGAGGCGTTGGGATTTCCCTGTCGACTCACGGCATAGATCACCGGGACCTGCCATAGATAGATGGCGTAGGAGCCCTTGCCGATGATCTCGGCTCCCCGGGCGGGCCACGAACGCAGCGGTCGGGGATGGCTCACGACGTAGAGGATCATGATGGCAGAAGCGACGATCCAGAGGGTGATGCCGCCCTGGTAAGCGAAGGAGCCATCGGCTTTCACGGTGAGCATCAGACCGAACCAGGTTGCCCCCACCACCCAGGGTGTCCAGCGGGGGAGGCGGGCTGGTGTGAGTCCCCGCACGAACAGGGTGGCGGTAAGAGCGCCGATGAGGAGCCCATCCACCCGGGTGTCGGTGCGCAGGTAGGCCGCTTCCCAGCCCCACCAGTGGTACACCAGCACCCTCCATGCGGTGACGGCGATGATCAGACCCGCCAGGGCCGGGATCACGAGGCGGACGTTGCGGCGGATCCCGAAGATCACCGACAGGATTACCGGCCACACCAGATAGAACTGCGCCTCAATGGCCAGCGACCACATCGCCACGAGATCGCCGGCCGCCAGTGGGTTCCACAACGTCCGCCAGTTCATGGCGAACACGACGGTGGCACCGGCACTGCCCACCACCCAACTCCGGTTTCCCAACGGTGGCCAACCGGCGAGCCAGGCGTAAAGCAAATAGCCCGAGAGCATGGCGATCAGCGCCGGGAGCAGCCGAACGGCTCGACGCAGATAGAAGCGTCCGAAGCGGATCCGGCCCCGGTCGTGGTGCTCCTGCACGAGTAGAGCGGTGATGAGGAAGCCGCTCAACACGAAGAAGAGGTCGACTCCCAAAAAGCCGGCCTGCGAAAAAATCTCGCGATAATAGAAGTACGGGGCCACCACCCAGATGTGGGACATCACCACGAGGCTCACCGCGAAGGCCCGCAGAATGTCGAGGGCTGGCACGTGCACCAGCCGCCGGAGCGGGGCGGGATCGTGCATGGCCGCTAGCGAACTCAGGCGGGGTTGTCGGTGACGGTGACCTTGGTCATTTTGTCGCCGACGGCGATCCGCTGGGCGATCTCAATGCCGGAGGTGACGTAGCCGAACAGGTTGTAGAGCGGGCCCAAACTTTTTTGGCAGTCGTCGATGCAAATGAAGAACTGCGAGCCGTTGGTATGGGGACCGGCATTAGCCATGGCCACCGCGCCGAGGGTGTAAGCGCTGAGGACCGGCTCATCGGCAAACTTGTACCCCGGCCCACCGCGTCCGCTGCCTTCGGGGTCACCGCCTTGGATCACGAAGCCGGGCACCACGCGGTGAAAGGTGAGGCCGTCGTAGAAGCCTGCTCGGGCCTGGACCACAAAGTGGTTCACGGTGATCGGCGCCAAGGCCGCGTCCAAGGCGAGGACGATGTCGCCCTTGTCGGTGGCAATGGTCACGGTGAAGGTGTCGGTGGGCTGAATCTGAATGGTGGGGGCGTCGGCCATGGAGCCAGACGTTACCGCTTCGGGAGCCGCGCCCGAAGCGTCGGTGGTCTACCGCCGTTATCGGAACCGTGGTGGTCAGGGAGCTTGACGCCGGAGCTTGTCCCGGCGGTCGCGGATCTCGAGGTGCGACCACCGCTCGGTGACTGCCGGCAGGTAGGTGTCAGGAACACCCACAATCCACTGGCACAGTTGCCGGGTCGGTGGCCGTTCGGGACCGACCCGGCTGGGTGAACCGCGCCACCCCTTCGGGCAAGCCAGCTCAGATGTCCCCTCCCCCCGCGGTAGTCCCTTCCTCGGCACCGGCGACGATTCGGCTGAGTACCGCAGCGTGCTCACGAAGACACCAGATCGGGTTGTCCGAGGCGTGGATCACCTGCGTCAGCGTCAGCAACGCTTCGTTGTTTGGGTTTCCCCAGTCGAGGTACCAGTGCCCGATGCTGAGCACGCTGCCCTCGCTAAACCGCCACTCGATGCGCTGTGCCACCTTGGCTGAGCCCTCGCTCCTTATAGCAACTGGATGTCGTCTGCCTCAACCGCGAGCACGGTGTATCCGTACTCGCTGCGGATGATGTCGACGATCGCGCCACGAACGCGCATTGTCGACCGCGAAGGCGTGACGTCCAGATCTGGGTCGCCATAGATGATGTCAACAAACAGGAACTGATCCGGGACAGATGGGCAGAACGTACGCATCTGGATCGAGTCGACACCTCGCGCCGGGGCCGTTGGCCACGCAATGGTGCACTGGGCATCGAAGTCTTCGCCGACGTCGAAGTGAGGTTCACTCGAGCGAACCGTGACTGATGACGTCGGCCCCGTCGAAGCCGTGTCCGGAGGTGGCTCAGGTGAGATACCTAGTCGGGACTGCACCGCCCCGGCGACGGCCTCTGCTGTTGCTAGATATCCAAGATCGTTGGGGTGGAATCCCCGCTGGTACCGAGCGGTGCCGTCGCGGAGAAACAGGAGAGGGGTGTTGAGCCATTCAACGCCCCGGCCGGACAGTGAGTGGTAGTTGCCGCCGTCGTCGAAGATGTCGAGCCTGGACACGTACTCGAAGCGAGGGTCGATCGATTCGACGGCGTCCTCGAGGAGGGCGTCGAAGTTCTCGGCTGCGGATCCGAGCCGGTCGGCGTCCGAGCCGCTGAGCATGTTGCATTAGTCGCCGCGCCAACGTCCCCAGGTGTCCGACGGCGTGGTGAGGCGTGGGTAGCCCAAGACCACCACCACGCCGTCATCAGTGAGCAGGTCATCAGCCATCGATTTGTATAAGTCGACCAGATTCCCGGCTGTGCCCTGACGCGGCGAGTCGCCGGCGGCTGGCATGCGCGGCTCGTTCAGCAGCTCGACGACGCGACTCTCCAACTCCTGGGCGACGGAGCCGCAGCCTTCCTCGTCGATCCGGTCAGCTGCTTCGTCGGTGACAACATCGATGACAAAACTCGTCCACGGCGACTTGGCGAGCGATCCCGCGACGAAGCCTCCTGCGTTGATGAGGGAGCGAGTGATGTCCGTGCACCCGTAGACGACGTTGGCGAAGCCGATGTCGTTCCCGCCGAAGGAAGTCACGATCACGTCGTAGCGCTGACCAGGGGGACCCTGGGCTCGGGCCCAGTCGTACAAGCTGTCGTCGTTCACGATCTCGGCGCCATCGGGGTAGGACCCAACCAGGTCTTCGTAGATCTCGTAGCCGGCGCCGACCAGCTCGGTCCGGGAGCTGAAGATGTCAGCGGCATACCCGCCAGTGCAGGCGGAAAACACTTCTGGGCCGATGGTCCATCCCGCCTCCTCGCGAAGGATCGTGGCCGCCTTCGGACCGCCAGCATTGGGGGAGCGCTGGCAATGGCCCGTCGCCGCGCTTGCCCCTTCACCGGCGCCGTAGCTGTCGCCGAGTGTGAGCCAGGCGATCGACCGGTCCGGAGGCTGCGGTTGGCTGGGCAGCGCAGCCGACATCGGGGCGGCGATCGCTAGCAGCAGGATCGAAGCCGACAGCGCAAGCCCGCGCCGAGCGAGTCGGTGCGTCATCCGAGCTCATCCAGGCGACATCGCATGATAGTGCTCGTGAACACGAGCTCCTTTGGGTCAGGGGCGGCGCCCTCAGAAATACAGATCCCGAGGAACCGGCTCAATGCGGACGCGTGCCGAACCGCCATCTCTGCACTGGCTGGGTCCGGCAGCCCCTGAGCGGCGGCAAAGACCTGCTGCGGTGCACCGGTGCCGTCGAGGGTGGCGATGGCCGTTTCGCAGGCGACCGTTCCCGTGCCGCCAGCGAGCGCCTGGTCAGCGGCGTCGAGGAGAGCGCGCACCAATGCTCCCTCGGGGCCGCTGATATATTCACGAGTCGGCGCCGCGTCGTCGGGAGGCGGCGGCAGGTCCACCGTCTCTGGAGAGGCATACACGTCCTCCTCGGCTAGCAGGTACCGCGCCGCGGTCGCGCCTGCTCCCGCGACGAGCAGGACCGCAAGCGATCCCAAGGCCCAACGCCTGCCTCGTCGAGGCCGTAGGCGCTTCTCGCCCGGCTCAGCTTGACCGCTGTGAGCGAGTGCGTCCGAGATCGAATATCCACTCATCGACGACGTCCCCCTGCCGCTAGCCCTGAACGAGGCCGTGGTGCCGGGCGACCCTGAGCCAGTCCCGGCACCCGTCTCTCATGACGCAGGGACATCGTAGCGCGGTGTTCGGGCGCTTGGAGAGACTTGACGCCACGCCCGGATGCTAGGGGCAATCGTTTGAGCGAGATGTAGACGGAGGCCGGTCGGGCTGGGTCGAGCTACCCCGTGTCGCCGTCGGGGGAGTGTGGCGTCCGGTTCGCTACGAGATCGTGAACCCCAAGCGCTCTGAAAATCGACAGACGCCCCTCTCATCTCCGGCGCGACCTCAACATGGTGGGAGTCCCGCACCTCCACGGTGAGCGGCTGTGATCCAAACCTCCGAGAGGTACCCCCAGCGCCCGTCTGGCCAGCGGACCCGATACCAACGGGTCGACTGGTACAGGTTTGGATTGGAGTCATCTATCGCCGAGTTGTCCTGGCCGTTGGTGGTTCGATCACCGTTCGCCCAGCACTCAGCGACCACGGTCGATCCCGTCGTGAGCACGTCGGTGCCGGAGAGCATGCAGCCGTCTCGACGACAGAAGTTCTTCGTTACGGTCGCCAGATACGCTGGGGTGTCCTCGCGTATCTGCGTTCCACCGTTGGTTACTTGGTTGTACACGGTCAGCGTCTTTGTCGTAGCGGGCGGTGACGTGGCCGGTGTAGATGTCGCCGGTGGAGACGCGGCCGGTGGTGCCGTCGCGGGCGTTGATGTGACGGGGGGCGGGGTCGCCGGGTTGAGCCGGCTCCAGTCGAGGTGTTCGATGATCGGAGCGAGGACCCTCGACATGGCTTGGTGGCCGGCGTCGTTGGGGTGGAAGTTGCCGCGGAACGTCCCGAACATCCACGAGTCTGAACCGCACAGGTTGTGTCGGTCAGCCGATCCGGTGGCCTCGTACAGCGATGGGCTACGCAAGGGATCGATACCGTTCGGTGCCGGGTTTCCGGCACCGTCTTGCACGTTGACAAAGGTGAACCCGACGCCCTTGTACCCGTTGGTCGCCTGGACCGCTCCGCCGACCCGGGCATTCAGCAAACCCGCCCACCCTCGAATGCGCCGGGCGCCCTCCCTGTTGACGGTGTGGCAGAGCCCGGTGGCCTTGGCGGTGAGATTCCACTTGTCCGGTTCCTCGAAGATCGCCGGATAGCCCATGACCACGACATGTCCGCCGGGGCTAACCATCCCAGCGTCCACGATCTTGCGCAGGAAGGCGGGATAGGTGTTGCCCACTTGGCCGATCGCGGACCGGAGGGCACCGTCCGGCGGGCACCCGGCAACCGAGTCGACCAGCCAGTCAAACTGTCCGAGGTCTGTGAGCTCGCCGGCAAGGTTGCCGCCTGCACAAATGATCAGGGCGTTGCGGAAACCGGCGTCGTTGCCTCCGTAGGAGAAGGTCACGAGGTCGTACTGGCTGTGCCCGTCCCACTGCAGGGCAACGTTCTCGTCATTACTGAAGAGGTCTTCCCGCTTGCCGCCCGTGCACGCGATGTAGGTGAAAGGCTCGAATGGCAGGTTCGGCGCGATTCGGTCTCGGGTCAGGAGCGGCCACGAGCCGGACGGCGCGGGGTGGCAGTCGGCACCGATGAGGCCGGCTGAGCCAGGCAGCCCGTAGCCGGCGGAATACGAGTCTCCTGCTGCGAGCCACGACATTGGCTGGCTCGACGCGGCCGTCGCTGGCTTGGAGCCGGTCGCGTCGGCCGAACCAAACGACACCGCAGCCATCGCGGCGAGGATGGCGACAGAGAGCCGCCGATGAATCACAGTTGCCCCATCCGGCGATCGAACAGCACCTCGATCGCGAGGACATCCCGCAGAGCTTCCTCGGTCGCTTCTGCGTTCCGAGCGCCACACGCGATGAGCGTGTCGCTCAGCGCCACGCGCTGATTGGCGGCGAGCTCAGAGAGGACGGGGTCGGAGATCGCACCGGCTGCTTCAAGAAGCGCCACTGGGTCGACATCACCGTTCAGGGCTTCGGCAACCTCGGCGCAAACCGCGTACCGGCCATTGACGCCTGCAACGCTGTCGAGCTGAAGGAGCGGAGCCGTGAGCTCACGAAACGTTGCGACAAGGGCGGCGGAGCCAGTAAGCACATCGTCGGCTGAAGGCGAGTCAGGCTCAGGCTCCGGGAGGACAACACGTTCCGCTTCTGCAGGGTCGGCGCGCGGGCCAGGCCCGGCGTCACGCTTCCCAATCGTCACTCCGATCAGGACAGCTCCGACGACGAGAAGCGTGCTGAGCGCTGCGATTGCTGCCCGCTCCATCCCCATACCTGCCCTCAGTACAAGCTACTTGAGCAGCCGGCCCAATCTGAATCGGACTGGGTCTCACGTGTGCTCTGGAGCGCCCTGGGTGGCGCGAGGGACCATAGTGTTGAACGCCAGCCGCTAGGGGCCCGAGAGGTCCAACGTCGCCCACTCGAACCACGCGCAAGCCCCTGCGGCGGTGCTACCGGGGATCACATCGAGGAGCGTCCCGGCGCGGGTGTCCACGATCGACGTCGACCAGGCCTTGATCCGCCAAGGCCCCACCCGAACCAAGAGGACCTCGTCGAGCCCGAGCGCATTGACCGCCCCGATCCGGTCGGGATAGTCGTCGACCTAGCGACACCGCCCCGGGTGTCGCCCTCTTGTGGCCCCGCTGTCGCGGCGTGCCGTGAGTCTGCGAGGATCGTGTCTCAGAGTCGACAAGAGGAGCGCAGTTATGCCCCTGTGGGATCAGTTGAAGAGCCGGACCTCCGAGATGAGCTCGCAGTTGAAGACGAAGGCGAGCACATTCAAGAACGCTGACTTCGCGAACGCGTCGATGGCAATGTGTGCCCTAATCGCCGCCGCCGATGGCACCATCGAGCCATCCGAACGACAGAAGACGGCCGGCTTCATCGCCTCGAATGATGTTCTGTCAATCTTCCCGGCCGATCAGCTGCGCAAGACGTTCGATCGATTTTGCTCGAAACTCGAGTCTGACTTTGACTTCGGCAAGGTCGAGGTAGTCCAGGCCATCGGCAAACTGAAGAGCAAGCCCGACCAGGCACGCGCTGTCATCCAGGTCGGCATCATCATTGGTGGGGCCGATGGCGACTTCGATGAGCACGAGAAGAAGGCGGTGCGCGACGCGTGCTTTGCCTGCAACCTTCCGCCTTCCGAGTTCGATCTCTGAAACCAGGCCACCGCGGGGTAGCCGGCGGCCCCCACGTCTTAGCGGCAACAAACCGCTCGAAGTCGGACCGCGATCCTGCGTCGTGGCAACCTCCAAACCGTGAAGTCTGGTGCGACTTCGCGACCGACTGGGCGACAGTGAAGATCCGGTGGAGGCTGACCGCTGACGAGGACGAGGTGCGGGCGCTTCGCAATATGCTTCGCGGGTGCTAACCTAGCAACCGCAGTCGTTCGGGCGGGGAACGACCCGTGTAGCCTCGCTGCAAACGTCAATTGGAGGGGAATTCGGTGTCCGAACTCGATCTCGGCGGGACCTCAGCGCCGTCGGCAGGCATCAGTAGTACGGAACTCGTCCTAGTGCCCCCCGCTCCGGTGGCACCGGTCGCTGATGAGCAGGCGGCCAGCATGCTGCCGCTCGACCCCGCGACCGCTACCGAGATCCGCGGCAAGGCGGCGGCGTTCGCCACCGAGTTGGTTGGCCTCGACGTTCGATCGCCCGAGTTTACGAAGAAGGTCGACGCGATCGCCACGCTGGGTGACGCAGAGATCCGGGCCAGCGCGAACGTGTCAAACCGCATGCTCGCTCGACCAGCAGCGGCCCTTCGTGGGGCCAGCGGAGCGGGGGGCGACGCCACTGCCAAGGTCTCCAAGACGCTAGGAGACCTGCGCACCACGGTCACTGAGCTCGACCCCGGGCGCGCCGACCTCACGGGTGCTCGAAAGCTCCTCAAGTTCCTCCCCGGTGGGGACAAGTTGCAGCGCTACTTCGAGCGGTACCAGTCCGCACAAGGCCAGATCGACGCCATCATCAAGGCGCTCGCTAGCGGGCAGGACGAGTTGCGCAAGGACAACGCCGCCATCGAGGCTGAGAAGGCCAACATGTGGACGACGATGGGAAAGCTCACCGAGTACACGGCACTGGCGGCTGAGCTCGACACAGCGGTGAGCGCACGGATCACCGAAATGCAGGGTCAAGGGCGTACTGAAGACGCGAACACGGTCACCTCGGACGCACTGTTCCCGATCCGCCAGCGGCGGCAGGACATTCTCACCCAGCTCGCGGTAAGCGCTCAGGGCTATCTGGCTCTCGACCTCGTGCGTAAGAACAACATCGAACTCATCAAGGGCGTCGACCGTGCGCAGACAACCACGATTTCAGCCCTGCGCACGGCAGTGATCGTCGCCCAGGCGCTTGCCAACCAGCGCCTGGTCCTCGACCAGATCACAGCGCTGAACTCCACGACCTCATCGATGATTCAGTCGACCTCGGAAATGTTGAAGACGCAGGGTGCAGCGATCCACGAGCAGGCGTCGTCGTCCGTTATTGACATGGATTCGCTGAAGACGGCATTCGACAACGTCTTCGCGACCATGGACGCCATCGACACCTACAAGGCGCAGGCGGTCGCGAACATGTCGACCACCATCACCTCCCTCGAGGAGCAGGTCGGGCGTTCCAAGGCTTACCTGGAACGGAGCCGTCGATCTGAGTTGCAGTGACGTGCTTCGTAGAAGACGGTTGTACCTCTCATGAGCCGATGGCGGCGCCTTTTCGCGCAGGACGACCTACTAGATCCGGCGGCGTCGGCATCGCCCCCCGAAGACTTCGCCGTCATCTCGCAGCAGCTTGACGCGGTCATTGGTCGGATAAGGTCTTCATCCGGTCGCATCCCGCCTGCAGCGGTGGTGTGCGCCCGGGATGTTGGTGACGCGGTCGCTCAACTGGTCCGCGAGCTCGATCGCCGTCGCACGAGCGGCTCACCCATCGATGCACTGGTCGTCGTGACGCTTGAGTCCACAGTGACGGACTACCTCCCGACATCCGTCGAGTCGTTCCTTTCGGTGACCAACCTCGTGGGCCTCGACGACGACGCCACGCAGCACACTGCGGAGGTCCAGCTGTGCACGCAAGTGGAGCTCCTCTCGAAAGGCATGCAGGATCTTCTCGACTCGGTGCGCACCGGCACTGCGAACCCGCTCGACGTGCAGGGTCGATTCCTGCAGGCGAAATTCGGAAGGGATGATTTGAAGCTCTGATGGCACCTCCACTGAAGCGCGGCGCGAATGTCGCCCTTACGAGAGAAGTACCGAATCTCAAGGGAGTTGTGCTCGGGGTTCACTGGGACGCAGGTGCCGACAGCACGCTGTCGGCCAACCTCGTCGCCGCAGTCCTGCTATGCAACGCCTCGGGATCCATCCTGTCAGACCAGCATTTCATCTTCTTCAACCAGCTTAAGAGCCCCGACCTGTCGGTCGTCCAGATGGGGAAAGCTCTCGGCGAGGACGACGAGCAGATCGAGGTTGACCTCGGCGCCGTGCCCGGAGCGGTCGGCCGGATTGCGGTCGTGCTCTACATCAACGAAGGATCGCTAGCGCGTCGCAGCCTTGCGCAACTGCGCAGTTGCCGCGTTCGAGTCCTGAACCTCGAGACCAACGCCGAGCTCACGCGCTCCGAGGATCTTGCGGGAGCGCTCTCGAATGAGACTGCGCTGGTACTCGGTGAGTTGTACCGACACGACACGGGCTGGAAATTCCGGGTGGTCGGGCAGGGGTATGGCGGAGGCGTGGCGGACATCGGGTCCGCTTACGGCCTGAGTTGGTGAGCGAGATCCCCGACCCGCGCTTTGCGCCGAAGCGCCGCGATATCAGCTACCTGCGTCACCGCCGGGGCGCGAGGACGCCGCGGCCAGCTGCGAGCGGCACGCCGACGGCGACAGCGGGTGCGAGTACCCGATCAGCGCCCCCGCCTCCGCCGGTGAAGGTATCGCTGGTGCACCCAGGACGCGATCGAACGCTCGCCCCGACTCCTCGGCCGCACACGGATCCCCACTCTGCTCCGCCTCCCACTCTGGTATCGCCGCGATCCCCAGCTCCAGCCCCCAGGGCGTCGCCTCCGAGCGCTGTGCCGGTGAGCACCTCGCTCGACCTCGACCAGCGTCAGGCGCCGGGGCCAGCGGCGGCCTCCAGCGTCGAAGCGGGACCGAACCCGGGCGCGAAGGGAGCGCTGCTTCCGGTGCGCCGGGCCCGACGAGCGCCGGCCGGGGCGCTCACCGAGCTTAATCTCGAGCGGCCGAGCGTCACCCTGAGCCGGCTTCAATCCGGTGTCGGAGCCCTGGCGGTAGCTCTAGTCGGCGTCGGTGCCGAACGGGCTGCCCTCGGATGTGCCTACGAGATTGCGGCGTCGCCGCACGCCCGCACGCTCGTGGTCGACGCCACGACAGACCCCGTGCCGAAACCCGACGCCTTGCTGTGGGGGTCGTTCAAGCAGCACCAACGGATCATCGTGGATCTCCGCCAGATCGAGCGGTTCCGCCGTGCGCTTATCTTCGTGACCACAGGTCTTGGCAACGGCGCCGCGGCTTCGTGCGCGCTCCTGTTTGCAGTGCGAGGCGTGGACCTAGTCGAGTGCCGGATGGACCTTCCGGCCGGGGAGGGCACCCTGGTCGTGGCCTCGGTTTACAACGTGTTCGGCGAACTTGTCATCCGCTCGGAGGCTTGGACCTTGGAAGCTTCGCTACGCACTGCTGCGGAGGCACACGGTTTCTCGCTGCCATACAGCGGAGGCTGAGCGCTCGGTCTGCCGATCCGTCTCGTGGAAGCGCGTTCGGTTGTCATCCGGCAACGCCGCTGCGTTGTCGGCTCGGGAGGCTATTGAGACAGGCCTTGTGCCAGGCCCGGTTGGGCCATTTCGATCCGCTGCGAGCACGCTGGCTCGACGGCGCCCGACCAGCGTGGCTGGCCGGCACTAAGTTGGTGCTGTGGGGTGGCGAAGGACTTGGGCCGATCTCGGCGGCGTGGCTGTCGTTGGGAGCTGCGGCGGCGGACACTCGACGAATGGGCTTGATGGTAGGGCACTGCTGACACTGCGCCTTCGTCGGCGCCCGATGAAACCGTCGGCGTCGTGAGCGAAACAGCGGCAGGCCGTCGCCATCCCCTGGAACTGCTCACCGCCGGGGAGATCTGCGCTGCAGTCAACGTCGTGAAATCGAGCGGGCGCGTCGCGGATGCCATTCTGTTCGCGGCCGTCACCCTGGACGAGCCCATCAAGGCCGAGCTGGCCGGGTTCGCCGAAGGCGGCGAGACGCCCCGACGGCTTCGGCTGTCGATCGTGCCGGGGCCTGAAGCGAGGTTGATCGACGCAGTGGTCGACGTGGGCTCAGGCGCGGTCGTCGCATGGAACGACCTCGACGACGTGCGTCCAGCCTTGCTGCTGGACGAGTCGTTCAACGCCATCATCGCACTCCACGACCACCCCGACTGGGTGGTCGCGCTGGCCAAGCGCGGTATCACCGACCTCACAAAGGTGCAGATCGACCCATGGCCCACGGGCGACTTCGGTGTGCCTGCCGAAGCCGGTCGGCGGGTCGTGCGCTGCATTCCCTACTACCGCGAGCACCCCGGCGTGCACGGCTATGCCCGACCGATCGAGGGACTCCTGGCCCGCGTCGATATGGCCCGCGGCGAGGTGCTCGACGTGAGCGATCACGGCGTCGTGCCGCAGCCGCCGGAGCTCGGCAGCTACTACCCAGAGGACAACGGGCCGCTTCGCCCCGACCTGAAGCCCCTGCGAATCACTCAGCCGGAGGGGCCGAGCTGCACGGTCATAGGCAACCTGGTGTCCTGGCAGCGCTGGTCGCTGCGGGTGTCTCTCGACCCCCACGAGGGCTTGGTGCTGCATACCGTCGGCTACGAGGATGGGGGAGCGATCCGGTCGATCCTGCACCGGGCGTCCATCAGCGAGATGGTCGTCCCCTACGGTGACCCCGGCCCCCTCCACGGCTGGAAGAACACCTTCGACGCCGGCGAGTGGGGGCTCGGCCGCATGGCGAACTCCCTCGCCCTCGGCTGTGACTGCCTCGGGGAGATCTACTACTTCGATGCCATCACCGCAGATGAGCGTGGCGAGCCGGTAACCGTTCCCAACGTGATCTGCCTGCACGAGGAGGACTACGGGATCCTCTGGAAGCACCAGGACATGAACTCCGGCCGCACCGAAGTGCGCCGATCTCGCCGGCTCGTTGTCTCCTCGATTGCCACAATCGGGAACTACGAGTACGGCTTCTACTGGTACTTCTACCTCGACGGCACCATCCAGCTCGAGGTCAAGCTCACCGGGATCATGTCCACCCAGGCGCTCCCCGACGGCGAGGAGTCTCCCTTCGCCCGGCGCATTGCCCCCGGGTTGGCGGCGCCGTTGCACCAGCACCTGTTCTGCGCCAGGCTCGACTTCGATGTGGACGGCCCCGTAAACGAGGTATACGAGGTCGACGTCGAACCCGTCGGGTTGGGCGACGCGAACCCGTGGGGTAACGGGTTCACCGCGCGCTCCACCCGGCTCGACTCGGAGTCGCAGGCCCGGCGCCGGGTCGACGCGTCGCGCAGCCGTACCTGGAAGGTCTCCAACCCCACGTCCCGCAACCGTTTCGGAGAACCGGTGGCCTACAAGCTCGTGCCCGGCGCTACCCCGACCCTGCTCGCCCACCCCGACTCCAGCATCGGTCGCCGGGCCGGGTTCGCCACCGAAAACCTCTGGGTCACCCCTCAGCGCCCCGACGAACGGCGCGCCGCTGGTGAACACCCGAACCAGCACCCCGGCGGTGATGGCCTGGTTCGCTGGACCGCGGCTGACCGATCCCTCGTCGACACAGGCATCGTCGTCTGGCACACATTCGGAGTGACCCACGTACCCCGACCCGAGGACTGGCCCGTGATGCCCGTCGAGTACACCGGCTTTCTCCTCGCTCCAGTCGGGTTCTTCGACCAAAATCCCCCCCTCGACGTTCCCCCACCTCCGGCGGACTGCCACCCCAAGCCCGTATGAAGATCGTCAGCACAGGATCCAGACGTTGCGCCATCACAACATGAAAGACCTCCGCTCCCGGCTACGGCCGTCGCGTCCTGCCCAGAGGACCGTGATCACGATCCGGCCCCGCGTCCCCGCGTCGATCGTGATCGCTGGGGCGCCGGGCTCGGGGAAGACCACGTTGCTGTCCTGTTGCGCAGCGGAGCCCGACCCCTCTCTCCGTGTGGTGGTGCCGGGGAGGTGTTCGAGGTTGACGTGCCCCTAGGGAATGTCATGGAAGGTGTATACAAATAGTCGGGGTGACCTCGACCTATTCCTCGGGTTAGGGAGTCATCGTAGTAGCCGTGGTCACATCGAAGCACTCGAACTTCCACGGGCCAGGTCCCCCGAATTGTCTTTCGATGTACCCCGGGATTTGGTCTTCGATGTCAC
>VFJN01000109.1 GCA_009886035.1 Actinomycetota bacterium | reverse complement strand
TTGGCCGCCACCGAACAGTCATAGATGGCTGTCACCTGCGGTACCCCCACCCCGGCCACCACGCGAGTAGTGCAGATCGAGTTGTGCACGATCACGTTCTCGGCGATGAACGAATGGGTAGGGCAGTCGACCTCGATGTCGTACACCGGCACTGAGGTGCCTCGCGCCCGTCGGTCGAGCTGTTTCACGACCTGGTGCTCCGGGAGGTGGCGACGCTGGTGGCGAAGGTTGAGTCGGGACTTGAAGCTCGGTTGGCAACGGGTGTGGTCCGTGCCGACAAGGCCGCCGGCTGCGCCCTCCTCACGCACAACCTCCGGAAAGGTGCCATGGAGCCAGAAGCAGACAACGCCGAACAGCTCGGAGAGCTGGCGGGAGGTGTTCCGGAATCCGTGGCGGCCGTCGGCCGCCACATGGCCATCGCTGATCACGAGGCCGTCGTAGAGCCCTTGCAGGTAGCCCGGATGCGAGCAGTAGTACCTCTCAGGCAGGTGCTTCCCCGTGCGCTTGCCGAACTGGGCAAGCAGCCTCGCCCACGGGAGCGAGTAGAGGTGCAGCGTGGTGAGGCTCTTGCTCTCCACTGTGGCCGGCCGGAATCCGACGACCCGTTCGATGGCGTTGGCAACCTTCAGCGCGAGCCCGGTCTCGCGGGACCCGAAGTACCAGGACACCCGGCCGATGTCGGACCGCCCATTGGTGTTGAGGAAGGCGTGGCCGTCGCCGAGGAACGTGCCGAAGATGAGCCCGAGATCGTACGACTCGAAGATCTCGGTGTGATATCGCTCGAGCATCCGATCGCGAACCGCAAAGTCGTGGAGGTCAACGTCGAGGTGGTCGGGCAGTTCGAAGGCGATGTGGCGGGGGGCGAGGAGCGTCGCCCGCTCGGCGTCGCCGATCTGCTTCCAGAGCAGCTTGCTGGCCGACAGCTTGGTGGGCTTCTCAAGAACCCTCACGTAGCCCCGGGACGAGACACTCGCGGGGCTCGTGGTGGACAAATCGCCGACGAAGAACTGGTGATCGGGGGTCATCACCATCTCGTTGGGCGAGGCGTTGTGCCGGACGCTCATGACCTCTCGAATGCCGGTGCACCATGCCCTCACCACAGTGACGGGCTCCCCGTGCATGTTGATCACCCGGTCACCGGGGATCACCTGCTCGATGGGTCTGTAGGTGGCGTTGGCCATCAGCACCCGCGTGCCCGCGGCGAAGCACCCCGGACCAACCCCCACCTTCACGCCGTCGGCTCCCGCGGCGGCCATGGCGTCGACCGCTTCGGCGGTGACGACGTTGCCGCCGATGACTTCGATGTCGAAGCTGCCCTTGATCGTCTTCACCACATCCAGCACGCCCTGGGAATGACCGTGGGAGGTATCGACGACGAGGAGGTCGACGCCGGCCGCCACGAGGGCTTCGGCCCGCTCGATGGCGTCGGGTCCCACCCCAACGGCGGCGGCTACTCGGAGTCGACCGCGCTCATCCTGGGTGGCGAGGGGGTACTCCGTCTGCTTCTTGATGTCCTTGACGGTGATGAGGCCGCGCAGGGTGCCGTCGGCATCGACGATGGGTAACTTCTCGATGCGGTACTGCCAGAGGATGTCCTTGGCCGCATCGAGCGTCGTGCCCACCGGAGCGGTGACTAACGGTGCCGCCTTCATGACGCGGTCAACGGCCTGGTCGTGGTCCTCGACAAAACGCAGGTCACGGTTGGTCAGGATGCCCACCAGCAACCCAGCACCGTCCACGATCGGCACGCCCGAGATCTTGTAGCGGGCCATGAGGTCCAGGGCCGCCCGCACCGGCGCATCCGGCGGCAGGGTGACCGGATCGGTGATCATGCCGCTCTGCGAGCGTTTGACCTTGTCCACTTCCAGCACCTGATCGTCCAAGGAGAGGTTTCGGTGCACCACCCCGATCCCGCCGTGGCGAGCCATGGCGATCGCCAGGCCGGCTTCGGTCACCGTGTCCATGGCGGCGGAGATGATCGGGATGTTGAGACGAATGGTGGGCGTGAGCAGGGCGCTCGTGCTCACCTCCGACGGGAGAACATTCGACTCGGCCGGAAGGAGGAGCACGTCGTCGAAGGTGAGCCCCTCCTTGGCAAACTTGGGCGGGTAGCCCGAGCCGCTGGAGCCGAGGCCGTTCGCCGCCGCGCCGTCGCTGTCTCCAGGGAAGGGGCGGGGAGTGCTCTCCATGAATCAAGTGTAGTCAGGCCGGTCTCCCGCGCCACCGTGGCCTGGGAGGGGCGGGCGGAGCTGGGTAGCGTTCCGGCCATGGTGGACCCCGATATCGATCCGCGACGCTTCGTCATCGAAGCCTTCTCTGGTCGGGGGTTCTCCCAGGCCTACATCCGCCAAAACCCCGGCGGGGTGCCTCTGCTGCTCGTCCACGGCTGGCCCGAGAGCAAGCGGATCTTCTGGCGGGTGATCGAGCCGTTAGCGGCGGCAGGGTATGAGGTGATCGTGCCCGACCTGCGCGGGTTCGGCGACAGCGACGTGGGCCCTGATGGCTTCCACGACGTGGCGTCCCACAGTCGCGATCTCCACGCGCTGGTCACCGAGGGCCTCGGCCACGAGCGTGTGATGCTGTGCGCCGGTGATCTTGGGGGTCCGGTGATCCAAGACATGGCCCTGCGCTTTCCGACGCTCGCCGACCGCCTCGTCCTGTTCAACTCCCCGCTGCCCTACGACCGTGAACGGATGGGATCGATGCAGACCCGTCCCGCCCGCGAGGCGAGCGATTACTTCCTGCGCCAGGGGATGGATGGCGATGCGTTAGCGAACGAACTGGCCACGCCGGAACAGCGTCGTCGCTACATCGCCACGTTCTACACCTCACGATTTTGGGCCCATCCGGGTGCCTTCATGGGCGATGCCGCAGGGGTGTTCGGGCCCTTCGGTGGCACCGACCAGGTGGATTTCCATACCGAACCCTTCGGTGACGAGGCCCGGTTGCGGGCCTCCTTCGGCGGCTACGCCAGCGTGTTCGACCCGGCCCAGCGCTCCGAGCCCAGCCAACTCGCTCGCAACGAACACGTGCGCGCCCTCCTGCTGTTTGGGGCATCGGACCATGTGATCTACCCGGATTTCGACCGGATGGCTGCCGTGGTCTTTCCCGACCATGACGGCCCCCACCGCCTGGCTCGGTGCGGGCACTTTGTGCCCTGGGAGGCGGCCGGTGATCTGGTGGCTCACCTCACCCGGTTTGGGGCGGATCGGCTCCGCCGGTGTTAGCGGGCGGTTCGGGGCGCGGAGATTGGCCGGGTACAGGCTACGGTGGTCCCTTCCTCAAATGGGACGGAGCGCCCCGCCGCCATGACTGACGTCGAGATCGGCATCGGTAAAACCGGACGTCGTGCCTATGGCTTCGACGACATCGCCATTGTGCCCAGCCGACGCACGCGCGATCCGAAAGACGTTGACATCTCCTGGGATGTCGACGCCTTTCACTTCGACCTGCCGGTGATGGCGGCGCCCGCCGACAGCGTCGTCTCGCCCGCCACCGCCATTGCCTTGGCCGGCTTGGGCGGCCTGGGGGTGCTGCACGGGGAAGGCATCTGGACCCGTTACGCCGACCCGGAGCCGCTCTTCGAGGAGATTGCCGCCCTCCCCGCCGAGGCCACCCTGCGGCGGATGCAGGAGATCTATTCCGCCCCGGTGCAACCCGATCTCGTGGCGCAGCGGATCGCCGACCTGAAGGCAGCGGGCATCATCGTGGCGGTGGCCTGTACCCCCTCGGGTACTCCCGCCCTGGCGGCCACCATTCTGCGGGCCGAACCCGATCTCTTGGTCATCCAGGGCACGGTGGTGTCAGCCGAGCACGTCTCGCGCGATACCGATCCACTGAACCTGAAGGAGTTCGTCCGTCACTACGAGATTCCCGTGATCGTGGGTGGCTGTTCCTCATACCAAGGGGCCTTGCACCTCATGCGCACCGGCGCCGCCGGGGTGCTGGTGGGGGCCGGATCGGCGTCCTCGGGCACCACCCGGCGGGTGATCGGCGTGGGGATCCCGATGGCCACGGCCATTGCCGATGCTCGGGCCGCTCGGATGCGCCATCTCGACGAAACCGGGGTGTACGTGCACGTAGTGGCCGATGGGGGGATGACCACCGGCGGCGACATCGCCAAGGCCATTGTGTGCGGGGCCGATGCGGTGATGATAGGAGCCCCCCTGGCGGCGGCCGCCGAGGCCCCCGGTCGCGGGTATCACTGGGGTACCACCACGGCGCATGCCACCTTGCCTCGGGGGCAGCGCGTCGCCGTCGAGGGCCAGGGCACCCTCGAGGAAATCTTGGTGGGGCCGGCGCGTGAGGCCAATGGCCGGTCGAACCTCCTCGGTGGGCTGCGACGGTCGATGGCGCTCTGTGGTTACGAGACGCTGAAGGATTTCCAGAAGGCTGAGGTGGTGGCGCTGTCATGACCGCCGGGCTCGAAACCGTGCTCGTCGTGGACTTTGGCGCGCAGTATGCCCAACTGATCGCGCGTCGGGTGCGGGAGGCCCACGTGTACAGCGAGATCGTGCCCCACACGATGTCGGTACCCGAACTGCTCGCCCGCCACCCCGTCGCCATCGTGCTCTCGGGCGGTCCGGCGTCGGTCTACGCCGAGGGTGCCCCCCGCGTGGACCCGGCGTTGTTCGAGGCCGGTGTGCCCATCTTTGGGATCTGTTACGGCTTCCAGGCGATGGCCCAGGCGTTGCAGGGCACGGTGAAGCGCACAGGGGTGGCGGAATTTGGCCGCACCCCCCTCACCGTCACTGCGCCCAACTCGGTGTTGTTGGCGGGGCTACCGGTTGATCAGTCGGTGTGGATGAGCCACGGCGATGCCGTGTCGGAGGCCCCGCCGGGGTTTGTGGTGACCGCCCACACCCCTGCCGCCACCGTCGCAGCCTTCGAAGACCCCCACCGCCGCCTGGCGGGCGTGCAGTTCCATCCCGAGGTCGTGCACACCGAGCACGGCCAGGCGGTGCTGGAGCACTTTCTCTATCGAATCGCCGGGGTCACGCCCTCGTGGACGATGACCAACGTGATCGAGGAACAGGTTGCGTCCATCCGAGCCACCGTGGGCGACAAACGGGTGCTCTGTGGCCTGTCGGGCGGGGTGGACTCCGCCGTGGCGGCCGCCCTCGTGCAGACGGCGGTGGGCGACCGTCTGAGTTGTGTATTCGTGGACCACGGCCTCCTGCGGGCGGGGGAAGCCGAACAGGTGGAACGAGACTTTGTCGACGCCACCGGCGTATCGCTCACGGTGGTGGATGCTCAGGAACGCTTCCTTACCGCGCTCGCCGGCGTGACCGATCCGGAGGAGAAGCGCAAGATCATCGGGCGTGAGTTCATCCGAGTGTTCGAGGCCGCCGCTCGCGAGGTGGTGGCCTCCTCGGGGGCGCAGGGCGAAGCAGTGGACTTTCTCGTGCAGGGCACGCTCTATCCCGACGTGGTGGAATCCGGTGGCGGTGCCGGCACCGCCAACATCAAGAGCCACCACAACGTGGGCGGCCTCCCTGATGATCTGCAGTTCTCCCTAGTGGAACCCCTCCGCACGCTCTTCAAGGACGAAGTGCGTCAGGTCGGCTTGGCCTTGGGCCTCCCCGAGGCCATCGTGTGGCGTCAACCCTTCCCCGGCCCCGGCCTGGCCATCCGCATCGTGGGGGAAGTAACCCAGGAGCGGATCGACATCCTTCGTCAGGCCGATCAGATCGCTCGGGATGAGCTGTCGGCCGCCGGCCTCGACCGT
This sequence comes from Actinomycetota bacterium, assembly GCA_009886035.1. Taxonomy (GTDB): domain Bacteria; phylum Actinomycetota; class Acidimicrobiia; order Acidimicrobiales; family VFJN01; genus VFJN01. Next base: position 8,121 of record VFJN01000109.1, on the reverse strand, counting down.
GACATCTGGCAGTGCCCGGTGGTGCTCCTCGCCGCCGTGCGGTCCGTGGGGGTGCAGGGCGATGGCCGAACCTACGGCCACCCCGTGGTGCTGCGCCCCGTGTCGAGCGAAGATGCCATGACCGCCGACTGGACACGAGTGCCCTACGACGTGCTCGCCCGCATTTCCACCCGCATCACCAATGAGGTGCGTGAAGTGAATCGGGTGGTCCTCGACATCACCTCGAAGCCGCCGGGAACCATCGAATGGGAGTAGTGCGTCGCCTCGGGGTGGTCGCCTTGGTGGTGCTGGCGGCGTGCTCGGGAGGGGGGGCGGACGACGACGACGGCGCTTCGCTGGGCAACACCGTGGCGCCTGTTCCCCCCACCACTCCGGCACCGCCAGCGGTTTCGCCGGAGGGCACTGGTGTGGTGGTGGTAGGTGGCTCGAGTAGTTCCTTCGCCGTCACGGCCTGTCGACTTGCCCCCGTCTCGCCCACCCCCGATCCGGTGCCGCCGCTGGTGATCGTCACCGGGGCGGGTTCCACCGCCTCGGGCGTGCCCTTCGTCGTGGAGGTCAACCGGTTTGTGACCGGTACCGATGTGAAGACCTTCACCGACACGATCTCCTACTCCGACACCGCTCGGATTCTGCAGGCGCAGCGCATCGAGGTGAGTGGTCGGGTACGGGATCTCCGCGAACCCGATGCCGCCACGTCGCTGATTCGCACTCGTGCCGATGGCCTCTCGGCCGTGGGTATTGCCGGTCCCCCCGGGTCCAAAGCGGATGCCGACGGCACCGTGGGGTTTGCCATCGACGCCACCTGTAAGGCCGAACCCACGGGCTAACCCGTCCTCTTGGTGAGATCAGGTGCCGGCGAGTTGGGCCACCAGCGGAGCGAGGGCATGGAGTTGTTCTCCGGAGACCCCGAGGTAGGAAATACCCCACCGCTCCCGTTGGGCCAGAAGTTGCTCGGCGATCTGGGTGACGGTGCCCACCATGGCGTGGGGCGTGGCCGCCGCCTCCGCGGGGGTGAGGTGGAAGGCGGGGGCCAGCTCCTCGATCACTCCGGTCCGGTCGTCGGTGATCATGGCGAGGTGCACGCGTACCTGGAGTTCAATGTCCTCCCCACGATCCCCAGCGGCCTCGCGCACCCAGCGGACCTTGCGGTCGGTGGCCTCGGGCGTGCCGTCGGGAAAGGCACGGGCGTCCATCACTCCTGCCCCGAGATTGACGTTGAGCGCCACAACATCGGCGTGGCGGGCGGCGAGGCACAACACCCGTTTGCCGCCGCCCCCGATCACGATCTTGGGGCCACCGGGGGTGACGGGTGGCGGGTACCCCACGAGGTCGGTTACCCGGTAGTGGCGGCCGTCGTGGTGGACCGGCTCGCTGCCAAAGATCGAGCGGATGACGCGCAGCGACTCCTCGAGCCGGTCCACGCGGCGTCCCGGTGGTTCCAACTCGATCCCCGCCGCCGCGTAGTCGGTGGCCATCCACCCGGCGCCGAGCCCCAGTTCGAAACGCCCGCCACTCAATACGTCGAGGGTGGCGGCCTCCTTGGCCAGGACCACGGGATGGCGGTAATCGTTGGCCAGGACCATGGTGCCGACGCGCAGTGAGGTGGTGGCATCGGCGGCGGCCATGAGGGCCGGGATGGGCGCGAGGCCGTCGTCGAAGTGGTCGGCGACGGTGAGCGTGGAGTAGCCGAGATCCTCCACCTGGCGCGCCAGCGCCCGCCAACCCATCGCGTGGGCGGGTCCGCGGCACTGGATCCCGAACCGAAAGGGGCGGGGAGTCACGCCAGCGGGCGACCGAAGGGGAGTGCGGGGCGCCAGCTGGCGAGGTGGGTCTCGGCCTGGACGGTGGCGGCCATCCACAGGCCCGTGCCTTCGTGGGCCAGCGCCGCCACGGCATCGTGGATGCGAGTGGCGGGATGACCGCCGTCGGGGTCGAAGGTGGCCAGCAGCGGGGCGGCGAGGGCGAGGTAGTCCGGCACCACGGTCACCCCGGCGCGACCGAGCACGGCGAGGGCACGAGCGGTGACCGGTACCGGCGTGAGCGGCACCACGACCGCGGCGTTCACGGTGCCCGCCAGATCGTGTTCAAGCACACCCGCCTTGCCCGCCACCAAGAGGGCGTCGCAGGGGCTGTCGAAACCGGCCTCGGTTTCGGCGATGGCTCCATTGGCCCGCGCGGCCTCGGCGGCGGCCTCGGCGACGGGACCGCTTCCCACGATCGCCAGTCGCTTGCCCTCCAGCGAGCCCAGGGCGCCGAGGGTGGCGGCCACGGCGCCCTCGGCGGCGACGGTCCCCGCAAAGGCGGTGCGGCGTTGGTCCGGCCGCCCCAGCGAGGCGAGGTCGTTCGCTCCGATGCCCACGCCGGGCCCGGGGAGCCAGCGGCCTTCATCCACCAGGGAGGACACTTCCTCCATGAAGGCGGCTACGGCGGCCTCGCGATCGTCGGGTTTGGCGTTGATACCGGCCGAGCCACCGCCCACCGCCAAGCCAAAACTGGCGGCCGCATAGGTGGTGGAGCGCGCCAGCAACTCGGCGCCATCCCGCAGCACTTTGGGGGCCTGGCGAACCACCCCTACGGCGGGGGCGTCGTCGAGGTCGAAGACGATGAAGGCGTCGGTGGAGGTGAGCTTGTGAAACTTCACGGTGTTGGTTCTAGCCGAGCCCGAGTCGGATGAGTTGCTCGGCGGGAGCTTCGATGGATTTGAGCGCCTCCACCAGGAGTTCGGTCATCTCCGCCTCGGCCACCCCACCGGTGTCGTTGCGGACCTCGCCGGTGGCGTCGGCCTCGTCCCGGTCGTAGAGCAGATCGTCGCTGAAGGTGCCACCGGCCCAGAAGGGCAGCGCGTCGCTGGCATCGAAGGGCTGGCGGATCACGGGGGTGTCGCTGCCGGGCAGATGATCGAGCCAGGCGCGGTGATCGGGACGCGGCATTCGGTAGCCCAGTGCCCGGATCGGCATGGTGGTCCAGCGATTGGAGAACATCGACAGCGGACGGTTTCCTTCCACCGGTGCCCGCGCGAAGGTGCGGGTGGCATCGGCTACATGTACCTCGCGTCCCCACACGCCACACAGTGCCCAGTCCCGCACACTGCTCGTGCGGCCTTCCAGCAACGGCACGAGCGAGTGGCCGTGGGTGCGATGCTCGGGGCTTACCCCGAAGGTGTCGCACAGGGTGGCGTGGAGATCCACGGTGGTCGTGAGGGCGTGGGTGGTGGTGGGGGCGATGCCGGGCCAGGAGATCAGTAGCGGGATGTGGCCCATTTCGGGGTGCACGGGAACCTGCGGTTTGCCCCAGAAGCCGCGTTCGCCGAGGTAGTGACCATGGTCGGTGCACAACACGAAGGCGGTGGTGTCCCAGGCCTGGTGACGATCCACGACGTCGAGGATCCGCCCGAGCCAGTGGTCGATCATGGAAAGTTTGGCGCCGTACTGGCTCCGCAAGTGCACACTTTCGCGGTCGCTGAGGCCGGACTCGGCCTGGTTGCGGGCGTAGGGAGGCCAGATCATACGCTCGCCTTCCCAGTCGGGGTCGTAACGGGTGGCCCAGGGCTCGGGAACGTCGAAGGGCTCGTGGGGATCGAACTCGTCGACCACCAGCAGGGCCCGCTCATGGGGTTGGCGTTCGGCGCTGAGTTCGGCCTCCAGCCACCGGGCTCCAGCGGTCATCGTTTGCGGCCCGGGGAAGTCGGCCTCGGACCGGAACCAGGTGCGAGAGATGTCGTAGGCGTACTCCCACTGGCCGCGTCGCGTTGGCGCACCGATGAAGGAGGGATCCACCCGGCTTCGCCAGGGGTCGTTCTCGTGGCCCCGGAGGTAGTTCCAGGCACCGAAGTCGGCGTGGTAGTTCTCGCCGCCGCTCTCGAACAGATGCGGGTGATCCGAGACGAGCATCGTGGAGATCCCTGCGTCTCGGCGCAGCAGGTGGGTGATGGCTTCCTCCCACACCTCAATGGACCCCCACGGACGCCAGGGGAAGTCGAGGGCCCCCACGAGGAGGTCGTGGCGGGCCGGCATGCAGGGGAGCGAGCCGGTCTGATGGTTGGTGAAGCGCACCGATCGTGCCGCCAGCCGATCAAGGTTCGGCGTGTCGAACTCGGTGCCGCCGTAACTTCCGAGCAGGTGTCGGTTGAGGCTGTCGAGTAACACCACCACAACATCCCGGGGGGCGGTCACAAGTATCGACGGTACTCCTCGGTGATGCGGTCCGGCGAGCGATGTCCGGGGGGGCTTGTAGCCTGGGGGGCTCATGAGTCCTCCCGATGATTCGCTCCTCGCCGGGCTCAACCGCATGCAACTCGAGGCCGTCACCCACACCGAGGGGCCGTTGCTGGTGGTGGCCGGCGCGGGCTCAGGAAAAACTCGGGTGCTTACCCAACGGATCGCGTATCTCATCGAGCACCACGGTGTGAGTCCGTTCGAGATCCTGGCCATCACCTTCACCAACAAGGCGGCCGACGAAATGAAACATCGCGTCGGTGCCCTGGTAGGTCCCGTGGCCGAGAAGATGTGGGTTTCTACGTTCCACTCTGCCTGCGTGCGGATCCTGCGACGAGACGCCGATCGCCTCGGGTACCCCAAGCAGTTCACGATCTACGACCAGGCCGATGCCAACCGCCTCACTGGCTATGTGATCCGCGATCTCGGGTTGGACTCCAAGCGGTTCCCCGCCCGGGCGGTGCACGCCACCATCAGCGCGGCCAAAAACGACCACCTCAGCGTGGCCGCCTATACCGACCGGGCGCAGGTGATCTACGAGCGGAAGATCGCCGACATCTACGCCGAGTACCAGGCCCGCCTGGAACGGGCCGGGGCGATGGATTTCGACGACCTCCTGAGCCTCGCCGTCACGCTCTTTCAGCGTTGTCCCGATGTGCTGGAGAGTTATCGCCATCGCTTCAAGCACGTGATGGTGGATGAGTATCAAGACACCAACGCCGTGCAGAACGAGATGGTGCTCCTACTTTCGAAGGAGCATCGGAACGTGTGCGTGGTGGGCGACGGCGACCAGTCCATTTATAAGTTCCGGGGCGCCGACATGCGGAACATCCTCGAGTTCGAGAAGGTGTTCCCCGACGTCACCATCGTGCCCCTCGAACAGAACTACCGGTCGACGCAAACGATCCTCGATGCCGCCAACGCAGTGATCGCCAACAATTTGAGTCGCCAGCCCAAGGTGCTGTGGACCGACCGGGGTGAGGGCCGCCAGATCGTGCGCTACCACGGCAACGACGAGGGAGAAGAAGCCCATTGGGTGACGCGCGAGATCGCCAAACTGCACGATGGCGGCGACCTGCGCTGGGAGGACGTGGCGGTGTTCTACCGCACCAACGCCCAGAGTCGTGTGGTGGAGGAACACCTCACCCGCTTCGGGGTGCCGTACAAGGTCATCGGGGGTACCCGGTTCTACGACCGGCGAGAGGTGAAAGACGCACTGGCCTATCTGAAGGCGGTGATCAACCCCACTGATGAGGTGTCGGTGAAACGGGTGATCAACAGCCCCAAGCGGGGAGTGGGCGATGGCAGCATCGCCAAACTGGACGCGTACGCCGCCACCCACGGGGTTCCCTTTATGGAGGCCCTCACCCAGACGGCGGCAGCGGGGGTGACGGGCACGGCGGTAAAGGGGATCGCCGAGTTCCTCGGATTACTCGAGGGCGTGGCCGAACTGGCCCGGGCCGACCGACCGGCACCCCTGCTGCAGGCCCTCCTCGACCGATCGGGCTACCTGATCGAACTGCAGGAGGAGCGCACGATCGAGACGGAGGGGCGTCTCGAAAATCTGGCGGAGTTGGTGGGGTCGGCTGAGGGTGCCGAGACCATCGACGAGTTCCTGTCACAGGTGAGTTTGGTCGCCGACACCGACGAGATCGGCGGCGACACCAGCCAGGTCATGCTCATGACGGTGCACGCGGCCAAGGGCCTCGAGTTCCCGGCCGTGTTCATCGTGGGCCTGGAGGAGGGCGTGTTTCCGCATGTGCGATCCATCGGGGAACCCGCCGAGATGGAGGAGGAACGTCGCCTCGCCTATGTGGCCATTACCCGGGCGCGTGAGCGCCTCTATCTGAGTCATGCCTGGAGCCGCACCCTCTACGGCGACACTCAGTACAACCCCCCCAGCCGTTTCCTGGCGGAGATCCCCGAGCATCTGGTGGAGCCCATCGAACAACCGCGGGCCAGTCGGGGGGGCCGCACCTCCGGCGGGGGCGGGTACACGCCCGGCGGCGGGTCGGGTTACCGCTCCGGTGGGGCCGCGGTGGGGGCGCATCGCGACCGCGTGGTGGAGCGGGCTCTATCGGCTGGCCCTGGCCGTCCGACCGGGGCTGAGCAGCTGGGCTTGAGCACCGGCGATGACGTCGTGCATCCCAAGTGGGGCGAGGGTGTGATCCTGCAGATTCGCGGGGAAGGCGACAAGGCCGAGGTGGTGGTGCGTTTTCCAACGGCGGGCGAGAAGGTGCTGCTGCTGTCGTGGGCCCCGCTCACCAAGATCTGATCTGATCTGCGTCGCGTCGCGTCGAGGCGAGCCGCCGCTAGCCCCGGGCGGCCCGGGCGAACCGCAGTGGGGTGGCGGCCACCGCCCGTGCCCGGTAGACCAATGCCTATGACCATGAGGTCGATGGCGCGGGCGGCGCTCCTTTTGAAGCGAGATCTCACGCTGGGCACCCTGACGGACCGGCTGTCTCAGGTGCACGGCCATCGCGTGCTGGTGACCGAAGCCGATGGCGCGGCGGTCCGCACCTATGGTGAGGCCGCCGACGCGGTGCGGCGTTGGGCGGGGGGCATCGCGGAGTGCACCTCGCCGGGCGATGTGGTGGTGGTGGCTACCCCCAATGGCTACGAGCAACTCTTGCTCTGCTGCGCGATCTCCCGGGCCGGTGCCATCCCGGCGCCCATCAACGACCAGATGACCCCGGCTGAGATCGCCCACATCGTCGAGGATTCTGGCGCGGTGCTCGTACTGGAGTCGGCCGCTGATCTGGAGGCGGCGGCGCCGATGGAGCGCCCGTATCCCTCGCGCCCTGAGGAGGTCGCGGCGCTGTTCTACACCTCGGGCACCACTGGCCAACCCAAGGGCGTCGCCCTCACTCATCGGGGGTTGGTGGGTCAGTGGACCAGCGCGGCGGTGTGGCCCGCCCGCCTTCATCGCGACGAGGCGGTGATCGCCCTGCCGGTGGCCCACATCATGGGGTTTGCCGTGCTGATCGGCCTGGCCGTGGCCGGCATCCCCACCTACCTCCTGCCCACCTTCAACCCGGTGGCGGTCCTGCAGGCCATCGAGACTCGTCGGGCCACGATCTTCGTGGGCGTACCGGCGATGTACCGGATGCTGGAGGAGGCCGGGGCGGCGGAGCGCGATCTCACCAGCGTGCGGGTGTGGGCATCGGGGGCCGATGCAATGCCGCGCCCGTTGGCCGAGCGCTTCCAGAAGATGGGGGCCACGGTCACTCTCCCGTTGCTGGGGGCCATCGGCCAGGCCAGTTTCGCAGAGGGCTACGGAATGGTGGAGGTGGGAGGCGGCGTGGTCGCCAAGGTGACGCCGCCGTACCTTCACCGGCTGTCATCTTCGCTCGGCGATGCCCTGGGCTTCGCCCTGCCGGGCTACGACCTGCGCATCGTCGACGAGGCCGGGGTTGAGCAGCGCGGCGGTGCGGTGGGCGAACTTCAGGTGCGGGGTCCCGGTGTCCTCAAGGCGTACTGGGGCGACGAGGAGGCCACCGATGCGGTCATCACCGAGGATGGCTGGCTGCGCACCGGGGACTTGGCCCGTAAGGGCGTCTTGGGCCTGTTGGTGTTCGAGGGTCGGAGTAAACACGTGATCAAGCGCGGCGGCTACAGCGTGTACGCCCTGGAGGTGGAGCAATCCCTGGAGCAGCACCCGGCGGTGCTCGAAGCCAGCGTGGTGGGTTTGCCCGACGACCGACTGGGTGAGGTCCCCGTGGCGGCGGTCCGTCTGCGGGCTGGTACCACGCTGACCAAGGCCCGCCTCGAGGCCTATGCCGTCGAGCACCTCGCTGATTACAAACGGCCCATCCGCTATCTGGTGGTCGACGATCTTCCCCGCAACGGTACCCGCAAGGTGCACAAGGCGGCCGTGCTGGCGCTGTTCGCCTGACCCCTCGGTGGA
>VFJN01000027.1 GCA_009886035.1 Actinomycetota bacterium | reverse complement strand
CTGCAGACCGGTGGCCGCCCAGAGGCTGCTCACCTCGTTGCTGAACACGTTGGCCGGCGCGGCCTGGCGCACGATTGCAGCCGACACCGCCGCCAGCTCAGATTGTGTCCGGGCGTCGGCGTTGTACCCAATCCCATTGGTAAACCCATCTCGAACATCACCGATCGTCGTGATGAGAAGGCCCGCCCAGACCAGCACCGCCGCACCGCCAACCACCACTGACCACCGGCGTCCGGCAGGGCGGTTTAGGAGAGCCCCCAGCCCGGCAGAAGCGAGAGCGAGGCCGGGAACGTAAACCGGCGACATATAGCGAGAGTTGTTGGGTTCGAACGAGGTAGCCACCGAGGCCACGGTGAAGTAACTCACATAGACGATGGCGAAGGTCGTACACGCCAGCAGCTGCCCGCGCTGCACTCCTCCAGCTGTCTCGTCGTGGTCTGACCGAAGCACCGACACCACCCCGACCATGATGAGCACCACGCCCACGATGCCGATCACCGTCAGGACCCGCGTGGATGGGTCGAACATTGGAACCGCCCAATCACCGAAGACGGCCCCCGTGCGAGCCACCACCACCCGAATCGAATCCTGCGATGGGGAACGGTTTCCCATGTAGGTTCCGTCGGCACCGTAGTTTCGTAGCATCCACAGGATGGGGAACGACATGCTCAACACCCCGAAGGCGGAGATGCGCGTCAGCACTCGTCGGTCCAAGGGACGGATAGCGATCAGCATCGAAACTCCAGCCGCTGCGATCAATGCCGTCCCCGCATAGCGGAGAATGAACGCCATCCAACAAAGGCCGGCTAGGCGCAGCACGTCAGTGGCAGTGAGAGCGCCGCGCTGCCATATGTCGCCCAGTACGAAGAGAAAAATAAGGGTCACAACAATGAACGGCGGCTCGGACCAGGCCATCGTGGCCACTCCCAGCAACGCCGGAGATACCGCCAGCATGGCGGTGGCTCCGAGTTGTACCCCACGATGAGGAGCCACCCGCTGCACCAGGCGACTGCCAAGCCCCACGATCAAACCAAACGACACGATCGATATAATCCGCAGCATCAGTTCAGCCCCGATCCCTCCCACCTCCCCTAGCGCCGCCAGTAGTGGGAGTCCCGGGGGGAAGATCGTGAGCGGCTTACCGGTGAGAACCACCCAGTCATCGCCGTTCGCGATGTTGATCCCCGTCGCCAGATAATTCACGGAGTCAACTGATAATCCTGGGCCTTTGCGCGTCGCCAGGGCGGCCAAAATCATCGCCGTTCCGATCGCCATAATCCGCACCCAGGCGAACGGCTTGAGTCCTCTCTGGGGCCAGCCGTGGTGAGAAGCGGTCAACTCAGTCATCGCCGGTACGGAAACGGATCAGACGGAATGGCGACACCGAGGAACGGACACAGTTGATCCCATCCATCGCCGGCGGTGACATCGAATGCCAGCAGATCTTCGGGACGGGCAGCGAAATAGGACCGGACCCGGGATTCGTGTTCGAGTGCTTCGGTTCGCCACCCGATGAGATCTACCTCCAAGAACGTGCCGTGGTATTCACCGCGAGATTGCATCGCCTGATTCTCCTTCACGTGCTGCTCTCGACTGGCGAGCCACTCCTCGATGGGACGCACCGTGAGGATGAACTTGCTGGCCGGGTACTGGCTATCGAGCACGTCGAAGTTCGTGCTCAGCGCGCCAATATCGGAGTAGGCATCGGCATCCTCAAGACCCTCGAGCAAGGGGCGTCCCTCCCGGAGCGACTGCATCACCGCCGCATGGATCTCTGGCCCCCGCTGCACGGCCGTCGTCAGATTTGGCCCGCCCCAGTGGACGCTTCGAAAGCCCAACACCTGCAGGGCATCGTGCAGCGACCGCGTTCCTGTCTTGTTCAAGCCCACACAGAAAATTCTCATCGAGTGCGCTTGAGGAAGCCCCCCGGGTTGAAGGTCAGGGAGTAACGCTCCGGCTCATAGTCCATGGCGAAGTTACCGTGACGCCCCAAAATCAACTTCACCGCCTCAAAGGGCCCGGGACCAAAGCCCGCCCACACCGGATTCCCGTTGAGCGCGGTGTCGGTGACGATGGCGTACGAACCCACCGACACAAACGGGGCATAGGCATCGAACTCCTGCTCCGTCGTGTTCCGATGGGCGCTGCTCCCGACCAACACCAAGCCATGGGGGTCCTCCCCCACCAGTTCCCTCACCTGCGCCACGGTTGCCTCCAAGGCGGGTACGGCGTCTATGTAGGTGATCAGCGGGTGGACCGGAAGATCATCGGAAGTTTGCTCGCCGATCGACACCACCCGTCCATGCCCGATGAGTTCACACACCGACGCCAAGAAAAGTGCCCGACCACCAGTCCCCGTACCGGTCTCGATGACCCAGTCGGGCCGCAGGGACGTGATCAACTGCTGATAGGCGAAGAGGTCGGTTGGTGCGCTCGTTAACGGTCGCCCCATCCACGTCGTCTCATTCCACGCCATGCTCTCCCATACGGCGTCGATGAAGCTCCATCGCAGATCTTCGGGCACGGGAGTGGGTGACGTCGGCAGCCCATCGGGCTCCGGAGCCGCCACCCCTCGGCCAAACATCTCCCCGCTCAGGCGGCGAGACCGGCTGCGCCGGGCGGCGGGTGACCCAACCCGTCCGACGTAATGGAGCGGCTTCCCGGGGCCGCGAAAGCGACGGCCACGGAGGTCGGCAAAATGTTCGCCATACCCGAATACCCGTGCTCGACGCTCATCGGAATCCGCTTGATTCGTGCTCACCCCCCCGTGGACCTGATGGAACGACCCCTCCCCGATGATCGTCGCCACCGTTACCTCAGGAGAGGACCCCAGGCGCTCGTAGAGGTCTAGGTTGGCGAATCCGCCACCGGCCATGTCGAAGTTCTCATCAAAGCCACCTACCTGTTCGATTTGTCGCCTCGGCGCAAACAGGCAGTTGCTTTCCCATACGCCATCCAGCCAGTCACGGCCACCGACGAAGTGGCCGATCTCAAACAGTCGATACCCCGCTTCCGGCCAACCGATCCGTTTAAAGAGCCGGTCTTCGGCGGCCTGGTCGTAGCCGTGCCGCATGGCTTCGCCCTGTTGCCCCGGACCCACGTACCACTGCTGCGTCGCCACGATGGCGGGCTCGTAGATTCTCAGGCCATCCAAGCCGAATCGCAGCACGCTAGGGGTGAGCACGTGGGCTCCGTCGATCATGAGCGCAAAGGCCTCACCGAGCCCGGCCCGAATGCCAACGTTGAGGGCATGTGACGGAGAGGGCTGTGCCTCGTCTCCCATGTCGATATAACGAAACTCGGGCCCAAAATCAGCGACGAAATCATCTCCCAACCGCTGGTCGGGGGATGATCCATTTTCAACCACGATGACTTCGTACCGAACCTCCTCCAGGTCCTCTTGGTAAGCGCGCGAGAGGGAACGAAGGGTGCGGGCGGCCTCCCGCTTCATGTTGTAAAAGACCACTACCACCGTGAGATCGATCACCCCATCCGGCTCGGGTAGAGCGAGGGGCAGACCCAGCGATGCCATTTTGGCCGCCGCCGAGGTGGCCTGGTCGTCATCAAGGCGTTCGGTTTTACGCCACGAGACGGCCAACCAGTCGACGGCCTCAAGGGGAGCATCGATTTCCCGATCCACCCGGTAGGCCGTGACGGCACGAGCACAGGCCGGGTCCGTGTAGTCATCAACGACCACACGGGCTCCCAGCGACAGGCGGGGGTAGAGCGCCTTCAAAACGGCGCCCGCGTCCTCGCCGATACCACTTCCCAGGCGCAATAATGCAATGTCGCCGATTTCGCCGAACGATGCGGCGGCCCCGAGCGGTCCCTGCAGGAAGCCCACCCGATCGTCGAGCAAGTCGAATCGCTCGAAGCCATCTCGTACGAGGTTGAGGTCGGCCTGCAATTCCGTTAGATCCTCGTCGATAGTGCCTGCGACGCGCAGCGGCGACGGAGACGCTCGGAACTCATCGACTACCCACACCTTGCGGGCGGCGAGTTCGTGAGCCTCCAAGTAGCCCCGCAGGAAAATAGCGCCGCCGCCCCGGCCCGTGCCGCACTCCACCAAATCGCCAGGAACCGCCTCGGCCCGCACCGCATCGAGACAATCTTCAAGATGGTTCAGCCGCACACGCCCCATGGGCGCATACGGCAGAAACCCATTAGTACCGTCGGCAAAAATTGCCGAACCGGCGCGCCGCCGGCGCAGCATCCGCTGGTACACATCGGGCTGCGCCCGGACCGGATCGCGCACGCGATCTGCTTCGACCGGCTCCCCGGTGCGCACACACCGAGCCAAATACTTCAGGCGAATCTCATTCTCGAGATAATGCTCATCGAGAAGCGCCCCCTTCAGGAGTTCAAGATAACGGTTGGCCGAGCGAGTGAGCTTGTCCTGGCTTCGTTTCAGGGTGGTGTGCGTGAGGCCAAGGGCCCGCAGGCGGGTCAACTCGGCGATCTCCAGAAGTGGTCGTAGACCTTCTTCCCCCTCCAGTCGGTCGAGTTCCCCGGCGATCTCGGGATGCTCGGCCAAGCGATCGTCGTCGACCAGGATCGCCAAACCGAAGTAGATCGGAATCACCACCAGCCGCACCGGACGATCGTGCTCGGCTATAAAGTCATCGACCGCCGTCATCACCCCATTGCGGGGCCCGCCCTCGACCTTGGCGTTGCACATCGTCGGGTTCACGCCACCCTGCTTTTGCAATGTCGCTAATCCTGGCCGCATCCCCCCCCGAGCCCAGGGTTGACGGAACTCCTCCGGCACCTGTTCGGGGTTGTAGTACAAGTCGCGTCGGCCATACGGCCACCCCACGTCATGAACGAAGATCAGCGGTAGCGGTTGACCGGCGGACCGAGAGACCTCCGAGAGCATCTTGAGCTCGTGATACACGGTGAACCAGTTGTGGTCTCCGTCCACGAGGGCCGCATCCATCGGCGGAAGCCCCGGCAGTACGTCGTGGCTAATCTGGCGATGGAAGTGGTAGCGACCGGCGAAGGCCTTTTCATGCTCAGAAGGGTCGAAGGCTGGCACCGGATCGATGATGTGGAGTTCGGCGTCGGGACCCAGCAAATCGAGGATGAGCGTGGTGGTGTCGCCGCGCTCGGCCCCGATCTCCACCACCCTCCGTGATTGACCGGCAGCAAGGACTGGCGCTATGGCCACCTCCCAGAGCGGAAACATCCCAGTGACCCCCTCTTACTCAGGAAATGCGTACCCTAGCGAGGAAATTAACCTCAGCCGTGCGCCACAATGACGCGGCGTGAGATTCTGGTCCTAGTCGACTGATCCTTCTACCTGAAAACAGGAACACATCATGGACTTCGTTCTAGTACCGGTGCCCGCCGAACACGTCCTAGCGATCATGAAATGGGTGCTTTTTCGAGCAGAGACCGACCAAGAGGGCGAAGGACCCGCCAGCGATCACGGCCGGGTGATTTCTCTCGTGGTGCTGGCCGAGCCGGAGCTTCGATTGTTGCTCGGGGCGATAGCCGAAGCCGCTATCCGCAACGAGCCGATCCGCCTCCGGGACCTCGCCGATGACCACAACCTCTCCAGCGAAGAGCTGAACGAGTTAATTATCGATCTCAACCAAACTGTTCTGGACCCCGATCGAGCGCTCATCGAAGTGAGCATTGAGACGGCAGTGGGCGTGAGTGGAAATACCGGGCAGATATCTCTCGTGTCGATGCAACGGGACTTCGCCCTCCTGATCCGACACGAGCTCCGTCGTCAGACGAATACATGACCCCCACTAAATCACCAGTGCTGTTTATCCATTTGATGAAAACAGGCGGCACTACCCTGATGCGCAACCTTCGCGAGACCTTTGCGCTGGATGAGATCTATCCCTACCGGGATCTTGACATCCGCTACGACGATGGCCACTTGGATATCCAGCACCACCTCTCGGTGCCGTACCTACTCACCCTCTCAGACGAGCGCTGGGCCCACATCCGGGTGCTCACCGGCCACTTCCCGTACGTCGTGCACGAAATCCTTGGACGAGATTTCCTTACCGTCACGATCCTTCGCGATCCTGTTGAGCGAACGATTTCCCTCCTACGCCAGTTCAAACGTAACCAGCCCTGGGAGCACGCCAGCGGGTTGCGGCCGAGGGCGGCGCGCACCCTGGCGGCGGTCTACGAAGAGCCGCTCGTGTTTGGTCCGCTCATCCAAAATCACCAGACGAAGATCTTCTCGATGACCGCCGCCGATAACCCACAGACCTATATGGACATGATCGAGATCGACCAATCCCGGCTTCACCTGGCCAAGACGAACCTCGCCCAGATCGACGTCGTAGGCGAGATGGAGAACTTCCAAGAGTTTCTGCGGGAAACGCAGGAACGATTCGGGTGGCGCATCGTGCAGGGCGCAAGAAAAAACGCCACGCCGGATGCCGACATCGAACCTGTCGATCCAGGCCTTCGCCGGCGGATCGCCGCCGACAACGCCATTGATATTGAGTTCTATGAGTACGCCAAAGAACTGGTGGCCTCACGGCGGAGGGGTTGATCCGGGGGTGTCTTTCCGGTCGGGGGTAGGCCCGGGGAACCGCCCGGCCCGTCGCTCCGCCTCGATCAGCCGCGCCTCCTGGCGCCTCGTTTCGCCAACGGAACGGCGAACTTTTTCCTGCTGGCGATCCGGGTTGATCCGCTCCCGCACTCGGGCGATGGGAAAGCGATACATCACCATCCATGCAGTGGTAACACGCGTGCGCCATACCTCACGCCTCCCTAGCGCCCTCTCGTGGATCATTTCCGGCCGCACGCACCGGTCGAGCGACAACTGCACATCGGGCACACTTACACCGGGAAGAATCGGCCCTAGAGCATCGTGTAAATAGACGGCGTCCAAGGCAAACCTCGGGAACTCAAGCACTGTGTAGGGGACATGAAACTCCTCCAGTACCGCAAGAATTTCCGCCCTCGATGAGATGAGGATGCGTTCCTGTTCGGTAGCGCGCATCGTTCCCGCCAATCCACCTTGCCGAAATGGGCGCCGGCCGTAGTTGGCCGCCCGGATGCGACTGGCAACCGCTACCTCCATCCGGCGGTCGGGAATAATCACATGGCCGAACTCCACCGATCCCTCCTCCAAGAGCTCACGGATCCGAAAGCCCAGGGTCATGTCCTTGACCACCGTGGGAGCCTCCGGGTCGTCGACGCGGCTCTCCAGGCCCGCCCGAGCGATCGGCCCGTAGGGAGAGAGTTTTCCCTCCTTTAAGCCTGTGTCCAACCCCAGATCGTCCAGCAACTGCACCAGAAGGGTGGTCCCGGCCCGGCCAGTGCCGGTGATCACGATCTTGGGTTCACTCATCGGTGGCGACGGCGGGCCCTGATCCCCGCTCGTTGTTCAACCCGACGGCAAACCGATAGAGCGCGACGTCGGCGTGATTGTCGGCCATGATCCGCTCCCG
The DNA here is from genome assembly GCA_009886035.1 of Actinomycetota bacterium. Lineage (GTDB taxonomy): Bacteria > Actinomycetota > Acidimicrobiia > Acidimicrobiales > VFJN01 > VFJN01. Next base: position 14,517 of record VFJN01000027.1, on the reverse strand, counting down.
CAGCTCATCGGGAACCGGCACGCTAGGGGTACGGTTGGCGAAGCGCGGCAGACCAAGATTCCAGCCAAAACGAGATTCCAGATTCTCGCAGAAGGTATCGAACTGCTCCTGTAGACCCACCACATCAATGCCCACAAGGTTGCGCTTCGCCCGTTCAAGTCGCTCCTCATCGAACGTGACACTCTGCGTCAGAGGTGTTCGACCCAACTCGTTCACCGTGAGGGAGAGCATCTTCACCATGTGGTTGTCGATGATGATCCGGAGATCATCATCGGCGTAGATGTGGAGAAGGTCGCGGCCGCGGAATCGCGCATCCGAGGCCTGGCGCCGACGAAGCAACGAAAGGGTGCGCTCGACGGGATCTCGCAGCACCGTAAAGGTGGTGAATGGCACATCGAGCACCTCGGTGGTGCACAACGGGAAGTGGCCGGTGATCACCCGGAAGTCGTTTCCGTGAACACGAAACTGATTGACGAGGTGATCGACATCTATCACGGCGGCGACGTTGCCCTGGTCCTCCAACGTCGGATAGACGACATCGGTCCCGAAGCTTTCCCGCAACCGTTGGAAAAGGGCTGTGCCGCCCGTCTTCTGCAGGTGCACAAAGAAGAAGCGCTCGGGCTCGCTCATCAACGCTTCGTGCAGCAGAACGTCAGCAAACGCGATGCCTCTGCGCTGGAGGACTCAAACCGGATGACCGTCGTGTCGAATCCCACCGCCGCCAATCCGTCGACGAGATCCCGTCCAAAGTCGTTATAGACGATGTGTTGGCTGTTGCCCGGTCCGAGGTGGTAGCGGGGTTCCAGGATGTTCACATCCTCGGTACCACTGGTATCGACTCGCTCCACGGTGACCCCCCGCCAAGGCTCCTGCACGGGAATGCTGAAGATGTGTCGACCACCGGGACGAAGCACGCGGCGCACTTCGGCAAAGCCGTCGAAGGGATGCCGAACGTGCTCAAAGATGTCGGAGGTAACAACAAGGTCGTAAGAGTCGTTGGCAAACGTCAGAGCCATCAGGTCCTCGCAGCGCACGCCCTCGCGCGTATCGCCAGGGGCAACATCGGGCCAGTAGTCCGACATCACGTAACGCGGCATCGTGGTGAAGTGCTGCCGGAATGGCCCCAGCACCCCCGGCTCCCAGAATGACAGTGCCGCGAACTCGGGCTCATGAACAAGCTCCGCAATCGTGGTGGCGCCGTGGCGGGCATAACTGCGCAAGATGGCGTCGGCCTGGCCCCGGTAGCGCAGAGATGCTTTACACGGCACGCACCGGTAGCCCTCCCGCAGCGATGCATTACGACGGACAAACGCCTGCTGTGTCCCACACACATTGCAGATGCCGGCGAACGAGTCGTCGTCAGGAACGACGGGACTCGCAGCCTTGGCCGGGGGGGTGGCCGGGTTCCCTGCGGGGGCCACCGCCGGCTTCGACACCGCCACTCGGGCTTTCACCCGGCCCAACCGAGAGCGAATCTGGCGAAGCGGAGAGGGCATCGAAACGGCGGACTTGGTGGTGAGAGCACCGGGGGCAGGAGCGGCCCCGGTGGCGAGCGGCTCCACCAGGGTCAGTGATGGAATCTCGACCGTTTCGGCCACATAGGCAATGCGGTTGCCGTCGCGCTCCACGACAAGGTCGGGGCTTCCCGTGATGTGGCTGCTCGCCACCACACAGTGGGGAGACCCGCTTTTTCCTTGGATCACGATCCCCGCAATGCCGTTCGACGCGATGGTGGTACCAACCAGGAACACGTTCGAGGCGTTCGATACCAGTACGCCGACTTCCCGGTTATCGGAGTAATCCCCCGACACGCATACGTTGCTCAATGCTTTCTCGTGATCACCGCTGAGCGAAAGACCGCGCATCGAGCGCCGAGCCACGCCTCGAACCACCACATCGCTCAAGGGGGAGAACTTCGAGTCGAGCATGATTCCATTACCGGTGCAGGTGTCGATAACGGCTTCTACGTAGGCGCCGGTGCCGCCATCGAGATGAATGCCGGAGTGGCGTACGTCAAGACCAGAGTTCGTCACCACCACGCCCCGGAGCACGATGTCGTCGGTACCGGAGGTGGACACCCCGCTCCACCCGAGTTCGTCTGCCTCCAGGCGCTCAATCATGACGTGCTTGCAGTGGTTGAAGTGAAAGGCCGTCTGTCGGATCCCATGGGCGACGATGTCCTTAACCACCAGTTGTTTCACCCGTTTGAAATAGCCACCACAGGCGAAGGTAATCCCGGTGAGATCCGCTGGACGCGGCTGCGTTCGCATGTTGCCCTCAAGGGTGAAGCCCCGCAGTTCGATGGCCTCGTTGCCCTTGTCATGGTCGTCGTTGGTGAAGACGTGACAACTCGAACCGGGAGCCAGCGTGATGGTGGTCGATGCAGCACCGGCGCCCACCAACGACACCCCACTGGGAAGTTCGATGGTTGAGTCCACTACGTACTCGCCCGGTCCGAGGAAGACCGTCCCGCTACCCACGATGGCGGCGACGGCCCGATGGATCGAACCGGGAGAAGCCGGGTCGGCTGTTACGACCAGTCGGTGTTCATTTCCCACGCCGAGGAGGGTACCCGACTTCACCGTCTGAGTTGTGAGACGACCCTGCTGTGGTCACGCCGGCCCGACCGGCCTGGTCCACCATTGTCGGAACCCATCGAGTTCGGCGGGGGAATAAAAATGCCGGGACTGGCGTGTCTCATACACCTGGGCCACATAATCCGGAGAGGGCCGAAACCGATCCAAAACCGAGCGATACAGACCGCCGTATCCCTTGGTGGTAGCCACGTTTTCGAGCGTGAGCTCTACTGGCCGACCAAAGTGTGCCCGCAGCGCCTCGGGAGCCTTGTCCAGACTCTCCCGCCGGAGCAGCAAAGAGTGAATGTGATCGGACGCAATCGTGCCGCAACCCACTGACGGATCGAACGGAACGTCGTAGACGCTCTGCCCCAAAATCGGCCCCAACTCGGCTTCGCACCAGTCATATCCGATACCAAGAGCTGATTTCTGTTGATGGAACTGCTCCGACAGGTCAACCACCAACGCCGCCGCGTTGAGGTCGTCATACAACTCCTGAAAAGCGTTCTTCTGTTGGAAAAACCTGGACACCACCCGGGCAATCGGGTCGCGCACCGAAGCAACCAACCGCCACGGGTGCTGCTCAGTGGGGCCATGAGCGCCCAACCACTGGGCCTCCCAAACATGGCGGGGATAAGAGTCGTCCCGTCGGCCGCTATACGCAGCCTCCGTCTTGCTCAACTTCGTTGGATCCAGCGTGTGTACCTGGAACACCGGACGAAACCCCGCCCGCTTCAGCCCCGCGGCGATGCTGCTGGTTCCCGTCTTGCCCTGCGCAAACACCACATTCACCTGCGTGGTCTCCCGATCCCACTGCTCGAAGAAGGACCGCTTCAAGGCCGGATACTCCGCCGGATCAACCACCGGTCAGCTCCGGACGCGCGCTGGCCACGTCGTCCACCAGTTGCAGGGCTCGCTCGATCCGCACATCCCATGAGTGCGGGCGGAGAGCCTGCCGATCTGGGAGGCAGCGAGGAATCAGGAGAGCCTTTTCAATTGCCTGCAGAAACTCCGCGGGGCCTTCGGCAACGGTGAGAAAGGTCTGCATCTCCGCCAGGTTAGCCACCGGGGTCGATACGATCGGCACCCCCAGAGAGCAGTACACAAAGGCCTTGAGCGGGTTCATCGACCGGGTCATCTCGTTGTCGAGGTGAGGGATGAGACCCACATCGAAGTGACGAATGATGTCCTGCGCTTCCTGGTATCGCTTGGTTCCGAGGAAGGAGACGTTCGGTTCGCGGTCCAGATCGAGGGCCGCTCGATCCCGGTGGGTCGAACCAAGGAGTACGAAGGTCCAGTCTCGTCGGGTGCGGGCCAACGTTCGGAGGAGGTCAACGTCGATGCGGTCCGACAGGTTTCCGGCATACCCGATGATCGGGCCGGACAAGCCCCGCAGAGCGGCGGGCCGCTCAGGGTTACCGCTACCGTCGAGAAGTTCACAGGCATTCGCCACGACCTCCACCGGGGACGCGAAGGCCGCCATGCTGTCGGCCACCGGAACACAGTTCGCCAACACCACATCGCTGCGTCCGAGGACCTCCGCGTAGTTGCGCTCAATCTGGTCAAACATCGGAGTACCCGGGGTGTACCAACTGCGATTGTCGTCAACGACATCGGCCAACACCACATCGGGCTGCAACTCGTCGATGAGTTCCGGCAAGAAGGCATTGGTGGGATAGACCCAGCACAGCACCGGCCGCTCATTCCCACCAACTCCCTCGTGCGCAAGCACACTGCGCACCCAGCGGACGTATCGATCCCGACGGGGTAGCCCCAGCGCCCCCCACACCCGACCCGGGGAGTAGAGGTAGGTGCGTTGGCGAAGTTTCCCGTCATCGCTTCGGTGAAGGAGACGGCTCAGGGTCTGACGCAGCACGAGGCCGTTCTGGTCAGACGACCCGATGCTGGCCCGAGCCGTGGCCAGGAGAGCCCGAGTGCTCACCGGCTGGTCGAAGTGGACAATCGTATTGAAGCGACCGGACTGGCCAAGATACTTGAGGAACATGTCCTGGCGCCGTCCGTAAATGCCCGTGTCGTTTTGCTTCCAGAACATAACGAGGTCGTAGGTCGATCCGGCCGGGACCGGCCCCCGTATCGGCTTACGCGGCAGCACTGATTCCGGTTGAAAGATCTGTCGAACCGTGGTGACCAGCGCCGACATCGCGGGGGCCGGTTGCGACGGCCCCTCCACCAGACGATTGATGGTGGCCGTGAGGGCGGGACGCACGGCGGCGTAACTGTGCGATTCGAGGAACACCTCCCGGGAGCGACGGGCTCGATCGGCGCTGGCCTCATCATCATCAAAAATCTGACGCAGCCGCTCGTGGAGCAGCACCTGTCCGTCGTAGACCTCCACCACGTCCTTGTCGATCAGAGACGACAGGGGAGGAACCGCCGACACGAGACAGGGCACCGCCATGGCCATGGCGTCGGTGACCTTGGCCGGCATTTGATAATGCGACACAGGGTGGCCGGGCGACTGGAGGGCACAGGAAAGATCAGCCGCCGCCAACACGGCCGGAAGCTCGTGAAACGCCGGGGCCACCAGGGGGAGAATCCATCGGTCGAGGTTGCCGATCTGCGGCCGCAGGTCCTCTAACTCCCGGGTCGCAAATACTCCCAGACGCAGGTGATCGTCGCCCAGTGCCTCCAGTGCCTCCAGTAATTCGAGCAAGCCCTTATGGCTGCGGGGTGTGCCGCCAAAGAGGAGCAGTCGGTCGTCCTCCTTGAGCCCGAGACGGCGGCGCGAGGCGTCACGGTCGTAGCGCTGCGGGTCGAACAGGGTCTCGTCGCGGGCGTGGGGCACGATGAGTCCCCCGTAACGGGCCGCCAGCTCGGGGTTAGACACGGTCACCTGATCCGCCCCGCCCACCACCAGTTCGCAGGCCCGGGTCCAAAGATTCCCGAAGGGCAAGGAAAGGTCGGGTTCCGTGCGACGGCGCCATACCTCATCGAGATCGAGACCCTCGGTTTCCTGGAAGAACGACAGTTCAAAGTCGTCAACGTCCAAGATCAGCGGACGGTTCCATAGCTCCTTGGCCATGGCCCCTAACGCCAGCGAGGGAAGCCTTGGTTTCGACACAAAGATGGCATCGGCGTCGATGCGGCGGGCCACATCATCCAGCGTGTCGAGGAACTCGGGAAACGAACTCCCTGGAAACCGCCGAACCGGGATCGTCGTGTCGCGAAGCGGGGGCCAAATCGCCGATCCGTACCGGTCGAACTGTGCACCCCAGAGCTCAACCTCGTAGTTCTCTCGCAGAAGATCGGCGAGGAGATGGGCCCGGCCGAACGGGTTGTGCCCCACATCCCAGGCCACCACCGCTACCTTGGCCCGCTCACCGCGCCCCCGAGCCACCCCACGCTGACGTTGCAACTCCTCCAGCGGCGGTGCGGGATCCCCCAGGCCAAACCCACCCGGCGAGGCCATAGACGGCGAGGGGTCTACCAGGGCCTCACGGGCCCGCTGGATGCTGTCCAACGCTCCCCGGATGGCAACGTCCACGCCGCGGTTTCCACCCCCTTTTACCCGTTCACGAACCGATGAAATCCGCACCCCGAGGCGGACGGCTCCGGAAACCTTGACGGCCTCGATCCGGCGGGCCGCTTCCCCCAGCTCATCGTCACTCCGGCGGTGCCGCGAGTTGAGTTCGTTCACCCCGAGGCGATGTTGCGAGTTGAGTTCGTTCACCCCCCGGCGGTGTTCATCGGCAACTCGAATCCGTTCATCGGCAACTCGAATCCGTTCCGCCGCTATCTCACGGCGCGTCTCGCGCAGATCGACCGCCAACGCCTCCCTCTCCTCGAACGCACGCAACGTGGCGGCGGCTCCCGCCGAAAGTGGCCGCGTTGCGGTGGCGTCCAGCCATCCCCCACTGTCGAGAGCACCGGCGAGCTCGCTCTGCGTCTCGTTCAGGTACCCCGCTCGACCCATCGCCGTCTCGCGATGGCGGTGGAGGGACGGGGTAATAAATTCCATCACCTCCGCTTCCGATGGCACCCGCAGCGAAGGAACCCCGAGGGCCGTGAGTTCCTGCACCAGGTGGCTCGTGACACCGACGGGGTCGTGCATGAGGTCGCCGTAAGAAATCACGACCCGGGGGTCGTCGCCCACTGCGGCGGTCCCGTGGAGGGTGTAGGACTCCCACAGAGCGATGCCAACCGGCAGCGGGAACCCGTTGCGGGTCAGTAACGACTCGGCGATTTCCAGCGGCTCACGCGTCACATACACGAACACCGGCGCCTCCAGGAGCGGCCGCACCAGCGGCAGCAAGAGCGCTAGGCGGGGCTCCTTCAGCACCCACGGTCGGTGCTCATCCAGTTCAAGAACGATTCGGCTAAAGGCCGCCAGTTGTTCCCGGCGGACGTCCTCGGGGATGCGGTCGAGATCGAAATCAGCGATCTGCCACCAATCGAAGCCGCCGCCGTGGAGCAATCCGTCGCATACGGCCCGGGCGTCGCGTCGTTCCCAGAACCCCTTGGGGTTCTCATCGTTGGTCTCGGTGGCAATCCCCTCGGCCCCGAAATAGGCACCAGCAAGATTTAAGAGCCGGGTCACGCTGGACGTGCCAGACCGGTGCATACCCAGCACGATCAACTGCATCCGGAGAGACTACCGACCTAACTCGTCACCCATCGGCGAAGGAACGGTCCAGTGGGCCCGAAATCGGGCGATCTCCTCGGTTTTATAGAAATGCTGAACCGCCCGGGACCGGTAGGCGCAATCCAATTGGCTGGCGGTGGGACGCACGGAGGCCCGGAAGCTCTCGTACACCTCGGCATATCCTTTCTCCGCTCCAACGTTGACTCTCGGCACCGCGATGGGATCCGCGCTCCCGAGAAACTCAGCGAGGGCGACAGGGGCCACGGCCAGGTCCTCGCAGCGCAGCAGGAGAAGGCGCACCGTGGGCGTCGAGATGATCTGGTACCGCCGCTCATGGTCGAACGGCGTGGCGTACACGTCGATCCCGAGTCCGGGAAGAACCTGGTTCTCGAACCAACGGAGCGGCAAGTGATCGAGTCGATCGCCAAACCGCTCCTGAAGAGACCCCACCGTGGCCGCATCATGGAGATATCCCCGACGCTGCCCAGGCTGAAAGAAGGCCGACACCGTCTGGGCGATCGGGTCTCGGATGATAGACACCACCCGCCACGGCCGAGCCAGGCTGGGCGGCTGGCGCAGGAGTCGTTGCGCATCCCAGATTCGCCACGGCCGACCATGCCACCGGTACTCGTCTTCCTCGCGAGCGAGAAAATCCGGGTCGAGGTCGTGTACATGGTGCACCGGCCCTCGATGGGCATCCCTCAGGGCAGCCGCCACCGCTGACGATCCGGTCTTGGCCATAGAAAACACCACCACCGGCGCACCAGGGGAGGATGAGCGCCACCGGTAGCGGGTGCGGGCAACCGTGTAGGAAAACCGGGCCGGAAGGTCAGTCGTCATCGACGGTGGCCAGACCATCATCTGTGATCCGGCAGTACCGCATGTAGGCATCTACGACGTCGTCGGGATCGCCGTATTCCACCACCTTGCCTTGGTGGAGCCACAGCGCCGTGGTGGCCATCGCTCGGACAAAAACCAGCGTGTGGGTGACCACGACGATGGTTCGTCCATCCCCACACAACTCAAACATCTTCTCTTCCGTCTTTTTCTTGAACTTGGCATCACCGCCGGCGAGGGCTTCATCGATCAGGAGAACATCTGGATCAAGGTGAACCGCCACCGCGAAGCCAAGGCGCGACCGCATGCCCGACGAGTAGGTGCGAAATGGGTAATCCACGTACTCGCCAAGTTCGGCGAAGTCGGCAATCAAGGTTTCGAGGCGCGGCAGATCGTCGGCAGAGTGACCGAAGGCCAGCGCCCCCAGCCGAATGTTCTCTCGTCCGGTCAGATCAGCCTGCATGCCCAAACCCACCGACAACAAGGGTGAGATACGCCCCCGCACAACGATGCGCCCCGAATTCGGGGCCAGGATGCCCGATAGGGCTCGCAGCAAAGTGGACTTACCGGCTCCGTTCCGGCCGATGATTCCCAGAACCGTTCCCCGCGGTACGTCAAAGGAGACACCCTGCAAAGCGGGGACCTCTCGACGCCCGGAGCCGTCCTGCTTCAGGATGCCTCGCAGCCCCCACCAGCCGGCCGCTCGTCCAACCCGCAGGTAGTACGAAGCCGAAAGGTTCTCCACCTCAATGGCCAGAGGAGATGCCTCGGGGGACTCAGATGTGGATGCCAAAGGACCGCTCATGTCGAAGGAACACCCAAACCCCCATGACGAGAAAAAGAAGCGCCCAGGCCACACTCTGAAAGATGAGCGCACCAGAAGGCACCTGCCCGGTGATGACCGACTGATACGCCGCAAAGAGAGCGAAGAAGGGATTCCAACTCAGGATCCCCCGAAGAGTAGGGCTCAGCATGGAAACCGGGTAGATCACGGGGGTGCAAAACATCAGGACCCGCAGCAGATAACTCAAGAGATTCGCCGCATCCGCAAAGAACGCAGTGGCGGTGCACAGCAAGAAGGCGACCCCCAGGTTCAGCACGGTCTGGATCATCAACAACAACGGGATGACCAAGATCGCCCCCGTGATCGGCGCTCCGAAAACCACAAACACGATGGCGTAGAGAGCCAGAGCGGGAAGCGTGGCGACAAAACCTTTATAGACCTCGGAAACCGGCAACAGGGCTCGAGGGAAAATGGCGTTCAAGACCAACCCTTTGTTTCTCACCACGGCCCGGCCGCCATCGCTGATTGAGATGCGGGTGAAGTTGAAGAAGAACACGCACCCGATGATTGTGGTTACGAAGTTATCCGATGTCTGGCTCGAGCCACGGATCACCGTGTACAAAAACACGTAGATGCACGCCTGGAAGATCGGATCGACAAGGGTCCAGAGTTCGCCGACTGCGGTGTTGGTGCGCTGGCCTCGCACCTCTGCGCCCGCCAACTCTTTGATGAAGGCACGCCGATCGACCAAGTCGAGGAGGTATGGCCAAACGGGGGGGAGGGATCGGTCGTTCGGCTCGAACACGTGCACGACAGCACTCTGCGAACCAGCGGTCGCGTCGTTGCTCATACTCACGCCGACGGGTCGGTTGTAGGATCGTCAGCCGCTTCAGAACCGGAACGCCCATGGGAGCGGATCGTGCGAGCAATTGACGGGTCCATGACCAACAAGCGCCTCTGCACCGAGCGGCCGTTCCGAAGGACCGTCGTGTCCTCCCTGAGCGCAACGATCGGCATCCGTTTTTCCGTCGCCGCGATCTCTGCGAGGTCTCGAACCATCGAGCGAACCTCCCGCACGGATAGCTCGAGGGATTTGGCAGCATCGTCGTCGGTGAGATCCTTGCTGGCCACCACATGACGGGCCACGATCGCCAAAAGAGACCGGTTCGCCTCGTCAACGCTATCGAAGAGGCCCTCGGCGGCATCGTCGTCCCAGGCGACTGCGGACGCCTGGGCCACCAGCCTCGCGATGTGCTGCATCACATCGACAACGTGGTCTTCGGGTACGGGCACCATCACGTAATCCATGGCGGGAACCTACTTCCCTCCCGTGACCGGAGTCTTTCCCGAGGAGTCGGGAGCCTGCAGGGTCACGCCGCTGTCGGAGGGCAACACCCAGAAATTGATCTTCCCGGATTCAACCCCGCGCAACAAGACATAGTTCATCCCGGCTTGAGATAGCCCTTGGTTCAGCGCCAGGATCGACTTCGACTGGGCCTCGCGCTGGGCGATCTCGTTCTCGTTGGTCTTCACCTTGATCAGGGAGGTTTCGTTTTCCTGATAGGCCGCCGCCACATCATCGGGTATGTCCACCGCCTTGATGATGAAGGTCGGCGGTGTGCAGACCTTGCCTAGCCCATAGACGGGACCGCAGAAGAAAGCCTGGCCTAATGCACCCGTGAGGCGTTGGCTCAGTTGCTTCTCAACGTCGGTCTGGAGCGCCACCAGATCGGCGGCGTTGCCATAAATTTGCGACACGTCAAAGCGCCGGGTGTTTTCCTGCAGGGTGTTCTCGATCTGTTGCCGGAACGTGTCCTGGATGAGCCGATTCCATCCGGCGGGCGTGTAGGCCTGGAACTGCAGACCTAGTTGCTCGTGGAACGCCTGCAGGCGATCGATGTTCAATTTGAAGTACACCGCGATCTGGTAGTCGATCTTCACCCGATCACGGGAGGGGGAGCTGATCGAATCCACCCCTCTGACCGCACCTTGGCTGGGCGACTTCGAAACGATGTAGGTCTGCGTGTCAGCGGGATAGAGGTAGAGAGAATCGAAGAGGCCGTTGAAAAACAACCTGCTACTCGGCGGTACCACTCGTTGGAAGCGAGCCGCCTCAAACGGGCCTCCGCCGTAACTAATGCCCACCATGTTGCTGGGGGTCTTTTTCAGGCTCGAGAACACCGCTGGTGCGAAGGCGAGGCCGATGATCAGCACCATCACCACCACCATGTTCCGCACCTTCGATCGACTTCCCGAACCGGAGCCGCGCAGCCCCAGTTTCCGGCGCACTCTGGTTGATTGCGCCTTCACCGAGCCACCCACCATGCGGGTGGGGGCTGCCCCCAGCGAATCGATGTCCTCCGCAGATTCAGGCGGTCGTTGATCATCGCTCATCGTGCACCGTCCTCTAGCTCTCGTTGAGATGCTCGTTCGCCGTTGGCCCGCCTCAACAGGCGGGAACGCCGTTCAAGATTCCGTTCCGCGGGAGTGAGTTATACCTGCCGCTGGTAACCCACGCTAGTGATGACCCCACTCAATTGGGTATCACTTCGGCCGCCGTTGCTAACCCGTGCCGTTCCACCATCGCCAAAATCTGCGATGCTCGATGATCGAAGGTGTGATGGGCCAGAACAATCTCGCGGCCGCCCTCCGCCCGCAATCGGGCCGCCTCGGGATCCGCCAACGCTTTGCGCACGAGGTCGCCGAGGTCGGCACTCGTGCCATAGGTGGGCACCGCGGCCCCGAACAGGCCCTGAATCTCAGGAAGGTGGTCGGAGATGATCGGGACGCCACAGGCCAAGACGTCGAAGATCCGATTGGATACGAATCCCCAGGAGCGCATCGTGTCCCAATGGTCGTTCAGCACCACGCCGGCGCTGCTGTAGACGATGGGGAGCAAGTCGTTGTCCACATGGTCTGACACCACCAGTTCGGGGTCCACCAAATGCTGCCACCCGCTTCCGTAGATCGCGGGACGAATCCCCGCCGCGAGTGCATCGGCGACCACCCTCCGGCGCACGTTGCGGGTCTTGGCCACCACCGTTACGGGGTGCTGGTGCTCGGGAACAACCGGCCGCCGCTGGAAGCGCACCCCATCGGTGGCCTGAAGAACCACCTCCACCGGCGTGTTCGAGCGGGCCCGCAGGTACTCAGCGAAGCGGGGCGATGCCACCAAGACGAGGTCGGCGGTATCGCAGGCATCGAGGTCGAAGGACTCAGGATGGCTCACCACCCACACGATGTGGCGCTGACCGGGGCTCCGGCGCACAGATGCCAGTCCGTGTATCACTAGATGGATGTCACTGGACCGGGTAGCCAGTGATTCGGCCTGGTCGTGCGTCTGCACCACCACGTCCTGGCCCAGTCGGCGAAGCGCCTGGGCCAGGCCCTGGGCGAGGTGCCAGTCGCCCCAGCGGGCCGCCACCCGAGCCGAGGGCACTGCAGTGGTTATCACCCACCGCAGGGTTCGTGGGTTGGACCCAGAGCGAGCGGCCCGCACCAGACCCGGTCCGTGCCGGTCAACTACCTCGTGCCAGCCACGGCTGTGCGGGTCGATGGGGCACTGGAGGGCCTCGAGTGATGCCACGGGGCGCTGGTCGTAGACCACGGCCGCCGGTACATGGACGATGCGCCCGCCGAGGCTGCGAAGGCGAAGGCACAGATCCACCGCGGCGGCGTCGTCCTCGGTCGGTAGGAGGCCTCCGGCCGCCAGGTAGGCCGCCCGGTCCACCACCAAACACTGCAAAGGAGCAGCATCGACCGCCGTGGGCGGCCGCTGCACATCAACCTCGGCACCCGCCCGGCGCGCCAGAACCGCCGGCACCCCCGACGGAGCAATGATCAGATCAAACCCCTCGGATCGGACGAGTTGGTCGTATTCGGTGGCCTTCCATCCCCGTCGGACCGGGTGCACCAGGGTGGGCGTTGCCGCCACCACGTCTCCCCCTATCGCCCCGGCGAGGCGGGCCAACCAGCCGGGTGCGACAGCATGCATGGGCCCGGGCGCAAAACAAAGGACATCGCCAGTGGCCACCGAGGCCCCCTGAGCCAGAGCAGCCGTGGCCTCTTGACCACCCGCCACGACTCGGACATCACCCTCGTGACCGTCCGTGGAGGCAGCATCGCCGACCACCACAACCTCCGTCGTCAGGCCAGTGGCCATCCGCCATGACCCATCTCCCCCATCCTCGACGACGACCACCGACACCGACGGGCCCGCATCCGGTTCCGTCAACCGGGCCATCTCGACGTCCAGAGCAGCCGCACGGCGGCGTCGCAAGAATCGACTGCCAATCGACCGGGAAGACAGTTGGCCATGACGGACGCTGGTCTGCCCCCGGGAATACCAGAAGCGGATGCGACGGCCCGTGGGAGCCAGACGACGGTCCAGCCCCGCCGCCATTCGGACCAGCGGGCGACCGGCTAGTAGCCGTAACGCTGCGTCGCGTTCGGCGGCGAGATCGCGCCAGTGCTGCAACTCCGCGTCCGACGCGCCGACACCGTCCTGCCGGTCACCGCCACCTTTCGGCTCTTCCCCCTGAGTCCCTGCCATGCTCGAGGATTATGCCACCGGCGCTAGATCGGAAGCGGGAGCGCGTGATTCCGAGGGGACAAGAGCTCGTCTGGCCATTATGCTACATGTAGTTCCTCAACCAGTCGGGGATGCCTAGTGCTACCGGAGATCGTGGAACAGCCAGCGGAAATTTCTGGGTCTTTCATTTAACCACCGTAAGTAGTAATGTCCTCCGTCTAGTCTCTTTAGGTGGGATTAGCGGAGATGTGAGGGCAGTACGAAGCACCAAGTCAAGGGGGGCGAGCCGGGTGAACGTTAAGGAACTACGCGCATCGGTGCGTCGTCATTGGTGGGTCCCCCTCGTGGTCCTTTTGATTGTGCCCATCGTGATGGCGGGTTATCTCGCCAACCGGGACATCGTCCGTCCGCCGGCGCGGTACACCACTAGTGCTGATGTGCTCATTCCGGCTCGCGACCCAAAAAACCCTGCGTCCATTGAATCGGTGCCCCCGGTCCTCCTTCAGGGACAGAATGAGCTTGCGAACTCGCCCGCAGTAAAACTAGCGACCCTCAACGCTGCCGACCTGCCCCTTGAACTCGCCAAGGAGGTTGTCCTCGTCGGCCAGCTCAACGAGGACCGCACGCTCATGATCCTGACCGTGTCGGGGTCTAAGCCCGAAGTGGCCGCCAACGTAATCAACGATTACATCAAGGCCTACCAAGAGGGCCGGAGCAAATCTGTCGTTACCGCGGCCGACGAACTCAAGGAAGTCCAGATCCTTGTGATCAGGCGACTCACGGAGCGGCTTCAGTCTGTGGAAGGCACCATGGCGGGGTTGGGGCTCAAACAGCCGGCCCAAGCGCCGGACGGGGAGTCGCTCGCCCCTGTATCGAGTTCCACCGCCCTCAATGAAGCAAACCTGCTCTTGTACGAGCGAAACGCCATTCTCAACGAAATCCAGCGCCGGGGGGTCACCTTCGGTTCGTCGGCTACCCAGTCCACCGCTCCGGGCACATTCACCACCGTCGTCCAGCGCCGTTCCACGGCTCGAATCACCCCGCCACCGCCATCACCAATCATTCCCCTCGTGGAAATCCTGGCTATCGGCCTCCTACTGGCCTTGGCCATCCCCTTCGGGATGGACCGCCTCGATGCCACAATCACCGAGGCACGGTCGGCTCCAGGGATTCTCCGGGCAGGCCT
>VFJN01000098.1 GCA_009886035.1 Actinomycetota bacterium | reverse complement strand
GAGATCCGGGTGAGGGCGGTCTCCGCCACCGCCAGCACGATGGAGAGCAGAAACAGGATGATGATCGCCGCCGCGATCGCCGTGTCAGCGGTGGTCATAGCGACTTTCGCGCCCCGGGGCACCGGGATACACCGGACGCCTCATCGTGGATGGTGAAAACGTTGGAGGAGGTCTTGTTCGCGTGCCTGCATCACGGCGGCTTCCTCCGGATCGGCGTGGTCCATTCCCAGCACGTGCAACACGCCATGGACCACCAGGAGGGCGATCTCGTCCTCGTAGTTGCTGGCGTGCGACGGGGCCTGTCGAGCCGCCACCGCGGGGCACACGATCACGTCGCCGAGCAGCATGGGCAGTTCGCTGACGGCCGGCGGATCCCGATCGGGGCCAGTGCTGCCGGCGTCGGGCCAGCGGCCGGCGTCGATGGGATCATCGAGAGGAAAGGCCAATACATCGGTGGGGCCAGCGACGTCCATGAACCGTTTGTTGAGGTCCCCCATCACATCCTCGGAGACGAAGGCGAGGGACAGTTCGGCCTCGCCGCGCACCCCGGCATCAGCCAACACATCGGCGGCGAGGTCGACCCAGCGAGCTAGTTCCACCGGCTGGTCGGTCTGTTCGTCCACGCCAAATACCTCCACTTCCCCATCCCGGGGCGGGCGGGGCTTGCGCGCCATCAGGGGCAAGGGCGGGAGATCCTCGGCCTCCACGCCAGCGGGAAGGTCGCGGGGGTCGGGGCGGTCGGGACCGTCGGGGTCGGGGGCGGGCATGTCAGGACCCCGACGGCGGGGCGGCGCGCTCGTAGGCGTTCACGATGTCCTGCACGATGCGATGACGCACCACATCGGCGCTGGTCAGATGCACCCAGCCAAGACCGTCGATACCGGTGAGTATCTTCTCCAGGCCACCAAGACCGCTGCGTCCGCTGCCCACATCAACCTGGGTGGTATCGCCGGTGATGACGGCTTTCGATCCGAAGCCGATGCGGGTGAGAAACATCTTCATTTGTTCCGGGGTGGTGTTCTGGGCTTCATCCAGAATGATGAAGGATCCATTGAGGGTGCGGCCGCGCATGAAGGCGAGGGGGGCCACTTCCACCGCACCGCGTTCGAGGAGTTTGCCGGCGGCCTCGAGGCCCACCATGTCGTGCAGGGCATCCCAGAGAGGCCGTAGGTACGGATCGACCTTGGCCATCAGGTCGCCGGGGAGGAAACCCAGCCGCTCTCCTGCTTCCACCGCCGGCCGAGTGAGGATGATGCGTTCCACTTCCTTCGCCTGCAGGGCCTGTACCGCCATGGCCACGGCCAGCCAACTCTTTCCCGTCCCGGCCGGGCCAAGTCCGAAGGTGATCACGTTGTGCCCAATGGCATCCACGTATCGCTTCTGCCCGCTCGACTTCGGCCGCACCGGTCGGCCCCGGGCCGGCCGGAGGACCTCGGTGGTGAGCACTTCGGCGGGTCGTTCGTTCTGACGAACCATGTCCACGCTGCGCCGCACCAGGCCGGGGTCGAGGCGCTGGCCCTGGTCCACCAGCACGATGAGGTCTTCGAGCAGCCGACCCACCTGCTCCACGGTGTCATCTCCTTCGAGGGCGATCTCGTTTCCCCGCACATGGATGGTGACCCCCGGGAAGGCGGCCTCCACAGATCGCAGCACTTCGTCGCGCTCTCCAAGCAGGAGGGGCATGAGATGGTTGCTGGGAACGGAGATCTTGATCTGGGTGCTGGACACGACATCCCCCAGGCTAGTGCTCTCCGCGCCATCCGCCGTCGGGGTTGCTTACGATCATGGGGTGGACCAAGACGGCGACGATCTTCCTGCCGCTGGCGGCAAGGGGAGAAACGAGGTGCCCTTTGCCCAGCGGCTGGATGCCTGGGTGGCCGATGCCCGCATCGACACGGCCGCCGAGCAGCGATCCCGGGAGCGGTGGTTGCGCTCGGCGGCGGAACAGGATGCCACCTTCGCTGGCGTGCTGCTCGATTTGGCGGAGCGGGGCGGATCGGTATCGGTGCAGGCGGGAACGGGACGACGTCATCACGGTGTCATCGGGGTGATTGGCGCCGACTTTTTTGCCCTTCGCACGCTGGCGGGGCGCGAGGTGCTCCTGGCGCGGCGCTCCGTGGCGCAGGTGCGGGCCGACCCCCTCGAGGTGGCGACGGGTGAGCGCTCGGTCACCACCGACCTGTGCCTGGCTGATGTGCTGAGCCAATTGGCCGCCGACCGAGCCCGCGTGGTCCTCGTGACGCACGGGGCCGAGGGCATCGCGGCGGGGGAACTCCGCCGCGTCGGCATCGATGTGGCGACCGTGCGAACCGAGGGAGATCCCCCGGGCATGGTCTATGTGCCGATCGATTCCATCAGCGAAGTGGGCCTGGGCTGAGGCCGGCGGCGGCTTAGGACGATGCCGGGCGGGTGTCGGGATAGAGATGCTCGAGGGTGCCCGGCTCAATGCGGGACCCGTCGATAAAAACGTCGACGTCGGCGGCTTTGAGGCGGATCACCCGTCCCATGCGATAGGCGGGAAGGTCGCCCTGGTCGACGAAGCGGTAGAGAGTTCGGGTGGTGATCCCGAGACGCCGGGCCGCTTCCTGGGTGGATAGCCAGTGGATCTCGCTGGGGGAAACCATCTTCCCAGGTTAGCCCCGCCTCCTTCATGTAGTCTCATGCTTCTTCAAGTCGGCCTGGGCGCAGCGTCGATGGGAAGGGCGGAATGATGGAGCAGCAGATCGACCGGCGGCGCAGCCTCCCTGGGGGACGGGCCGTGGTGGGGGGCCTTCTCATGGCGGTAGCGGCCCTGGGGGTGTTCGTGGCCTATTCCCACGCCTCCGCCCGCCCCACCGCACCCGTCGTGGTGGCGAGCACCCGACTCCTGGCGGGTGAGACAATCACGGCGGAGGATGTTCACCTCGTGGAGGCCGATCTCCCCACCGAGGTGGCCACCGGCACCTTCGGGGCGGCCGAGGATGTGATCGGACGGATAGCCCTGGGCCCCATCGCGGAGGGCGAAATCCTGCAGGCGGGCCTGGTCACCGACGATGTGAGCGGCGGGGCCCGCCACGAGGTGGCCCTCACCTTGCCGCGGGCTCAGGTGGCGGTGGGCCGCCTGAAGCAGGGTGAGCAGGTGGATCTGTTCGTCACGGCCGGCAATGCCACCGAGTTGGTGGTGCGCTCCGCTGAGGTCGTCCAACTCGGATCGGCCGGGGATGGGTCGATCACGAGCGACCGGGAGGTGGAACTGGTGGTGGCGGTGCCCTCCGGGGATGCCGTGACGGCCCTCGTGCATGCCCTCCGCACCGGAGATGTCACGGTGGTGCGATCCACTTTCGGGGCGGACGACCCCACCACTCGAGAAGCCGCCGGCCCCTGATGAACGCCGAGCGATACGTGGTCCTCGGGACCGCCCAGGTCCGTAGCCCCTGGTTCCGGGAGGTCGCTCGGTGGGCCAACTCGGCGATGCTCCCGATGGAGTTCGTGAAGACCATGTCGATCGAAGAGGCCCGGGTTCGCCTCCGATCGGGTCGTGGCTTCTCCGCATTGCTCATCGACGACTCCCTCGCCGGTCTCGACCGTGATTTGGTGCAGATGGCTCGCGACGCCGGTTGCGCGGTCATTGTGATCGAGAGCGGACGGGCGGCGCGCCAGTGGGGCGAGTTGGGGGTCGCGGCGGTGCTGCCGGCGGGGTTCAGTCGCTCGGACCTCCACCAGATCCTCAGCCAGGTCGCCACTCCCGTCCCGCTCGGCCAGGCCACCGACCTTGCCCCCCCGGGGGTGGGGGAAGCGTCGGGATATCGCGGGGCGCTGGTGGCGGTCACCGGTGCAGGCGGGGTGGGACGTTCCACCGTGGCGATGGCCGTGGCGCAGGGATTGGCGGCAGACCCCCGCTACCTCGACAACGTGTGTCTGGCTGATCTGGCCCTCACCGCCGAGTTGGCCATGCTGCATGGGACCCAGGATGTGGTGCCCGGGGTGGTGGAACTGGCCGAAGCCCACCGCAGCGGAACCCCATCCATCGACGCCGTCCGAGCCCTCACCTGGAGGGTGAACGAACGCGGCTATCACCTGCTCCTCGGCCTGCGTCAGCACCGGGATTGGACGGCGGTGCGCCCCCGGGCGTTCTCGGCCGGTCTTGACGGCCTACGTCGGAGTTTCCGGGGTGTGGTGGCTGATGTGGATGCCGACCTGGAGGGCGAAAGAGCGTCAGGCTCGCTGGATGTGGAGGAACGCAACACCATGGCGCGCACCACCAGCGCGGCGGCCGGGTTGATCATCGTGGTGGGCCAGCCGGGCATGAAGGGGATGCATGGTCTGCTGCGGACCGTCCGGGATCTCCTCGCCTACGGCATCGAGGGCAGCCGCCTGCTCCCCCTGGTGAACCGATCCCCGCGCGGGGGACGCGCCCGGGCTGCCCTCACCGCCACCTTCGGCGAACTGTTGGGCCCGCAGGCCGACCACGGCGTCCCCAGCCCGGTATTTCTCCCCGAGCGCCGCTACCTCGATGATCTCCTGCGCGACGGCGCCCGTCTCCCTGATGGATGGGTGAATCCCCTCGCCACCACGGTGGGCCGGTTGCTCGATACCCACGACCACGGTGCTCGGATCCCCCTCGAGGTGCCGGAGATGGTCCCGGTCCGCCCGGGTTCGCTCGGCTCCTGGACCCCCGATGAACCCGAGGACACCGAACCCGATCAGTGATGCCTGGGACCGTGTCAGAGGGCGTCGAGAATGAGGCGCCAGGAGGCGAGGCCGTGGACACACCAGCCGTGGGGGACGACCTGACAGTCGTCGGGGGCTCGGCACATCCCGTCGGCTAGCCATTCCTCCAGGGTGCCCTCGTCGGGGGGTGCCCAACCGCTGTGGTGCTCGAACCACTGATGGGCATTCGCCACGGCCTCGGCAGGGGTCACGGCCCGATCATGGCCGATTCGGCGTGGCGGGGCGGGGTGGGCGGCAGGATAAACACCTGACCGGCGTAGATGAGATCGGCGTTCGAGGGGTCGACGAGGCGACTGCGGTTCAGCGCCACCAGGCGATCCCAGTAGGCGAGCACTGTCTGATCGCTCGGAGGCGGGCCGTTCACCACGGTCAGTCGGTGGGCGGCTATCGACCAGAAGCTCTCACCGCGCACCACCGTGTGGGCAATCGGCGGTGGGCTCGTGGGTTCAGTGCGGGCGGGAGCGGCGGAGGCGGGTGCCACCGGAGGGGGGTCGGGGGTCAGCGTGGTGGTCGTGGTTGGTGCCGTCAGTGACGACGGGTGCATCGTGGCGGTTCCGGGGGCATCGCCGGCCCCGGCCAGCATGGGGGTGGTGACCAGTGCAGCCGCCGAGAGCGACACGCTGGCGATGCCGCGGAGGGCGGCCGGGGTGATGCGATCGGCCAGGGGGCGCAGGCCCGTGGCCCCCGGGAGCGAGGCGATGAGCTGAAGGAGGCAGGCCACCAACAGCCATCCCGCTACCGCCATGGCCACCCAACGCAACGCCGTCACCGTCGCCACGGTGGTGCCCACGGTCTCGTACCAGCGGTCTAGGTCGGGCCAAGACCCCGAGGCGGGCAAGGGACCGGCCGGATCGAGCCACCCCAGCGCCACGAGTGAGCCTGTCGCCACGGGAACGCCCCGACAGGCCGGGCGCATCATGAGTGGGCCCGAACGATCTCCACCACTGAATCGGCGGTGTGCACCGACAGTCCGCTACACGCCCCCGCCGGAGCGTCCACCACCAATCGCTGCGCACCCACCACCGTGGCGTTGGGCCCGATCACCACATCGGCCGACCGATCCCACTTGGTAAAGACGAAGACCTCTCCGGTACGCGGCCGCAAAAGGGCGGGGGTGGGTTGACCATCGCAGTCCCAGTCTCGGAGCACGATCTCGTCGCCGGGCTGGCCCACCTCGAACCGCTCGTCGCCCACCGTAATGATCTGGCCGTTTACCGCCGCCGCTTGTTGGCATCCATCGCCCTTGAGGTCCACGCCACCGACGGCCTCGCAGGGGTTGGGCGCGGTGACCGATGGGGGCAGCGGGGTCGTGGCGGTGATCGCCGGCGGGGGGTCGGCCCCCACTCCGGTACGGCTGATGGCGACGGCGAGGGCCACGGCCCCCATCGATGCGAGCACAACCGAGACCACGCCGGTGGCAGGTCGCCCCTTCGACGGCGGCCGGCGGTGCTGGCCGACGCGCTCGGAACCGGGCCGGTCGGGCCCGAGTGATGCCGATGGAATGGCTTCGCTGATGGCGGCGGCGAGGCGGCGGGCACTCGGGCGGCGAGTGGCTGGTTCGGTGCCTGCCTGATCGGCCAGGGTAAGCAGGGCGCGGCGTTCCCAGCCGG
>VFJN01000157.1 GCA_009886035.1 Actinomycetota bacterium | reverse complement strand
TTAGGAGTCGCGCGGCAATAGGTCGTTCAATTGAAGCATCATAGCTGTGGTCGGATTTCATAGTTCCATTCACCGTGAAACTTGTTCCGGTGGATGTTGACGGCTTCCAGTTCTGCGTCAGAGACCTTGATGCTGGGAGGATAGTTCTTCTCGTCGAGCCATGCATGAACTTCCAGCCCTGTTTCCGTTTTGGTGGCAGCAATCAGGCTGACGACGATCTCCAGGCTCTCGAGCGGAACACCCTGCCAGTTTCGAGTGATGTGGCAGAACAGACGATGTTCGATCTTGTTCCACTTGCTCGTGCCCGGTGGGTAGTGACACACCTCGATCACGAGGCCGGTGGTGTTCGCCAGGTGTTGGAGTTCCAGCCGCCACAGCCGCGTCCGTGGGCTATTGCTTCCGCCGCAGTCGGCCATGACCAACAACCGCGTGCCCTTCGGGAACCGCTTCCGGCCGAGCTTCCGCCACCAGAGCAGGATCGTGGCGACTGCGAACTGGGCCGTGTCGTGACTGATTCCTACATTCACCAAGGCTTCGTTGTTTTGAACGTCATAGACCCCGTATGGGATGGCCTTCCCAAGTTCTTTTTTGGGAAAGTCATGGGTCTCCACTTCGACAGGACGTTTCGATGGCCGCAGCAGCCGGCCAGAATTCTTCAGATTTCCCAGCACTTCCTTCTTCTTCGTGTCCACAGAGATCGATGGCTCGGCCTTCTTGGCATAGCGATTCACGCGGCTGGCGATGAACTCGAACTGGGCATTGCGGTCGGGATGCTGCTTGCCTTCGATGGTCTTGCGATTCGACTGAAGGCTGTAGCCCATCTGGCTGAGCAACTCACCGATTTTTGTACTGCCGACCTGAAACCCTTGCCGCCGGAGCTCTCTCTCCAGGCTTCGCGTGCTCTTGATCGTCCATCGCAACGGCGACATCGGATCACCACGCGTGCCAGGCTCGATCAATCGTTCGATCGCCTGCTTGAGACGCGGCTGCTCATGCTCGCGCGACTTTCTGCCTCCCCCAGGCCGGCGTTGGCGGTCGGGGGAGAGAACCTCCGGAGACTTCAGTTCTTTGATCCCGTTTTGAATGGTAGAACGCGACAGTCCGGTCGCCTTGAACACGGCGGCGATTCCCCCCCATCCAAGCGACATCGCTTCCGCAGCGGCCCAACGACGGACTCCGCGTTCATCAAGGTCCAGGAGAACCGCCGAGTATTTGCGATGAATCGATTCAATCAGTGCGTCGTTTGGCATGCGAGAACTCATCCCACATAACGCATTACCACGTCAATGCCAAT
>VFJN01000113.1 GCA_009886035.1 Actinomycetota bacterium | reverse complement strand
CGAACGGCTGCACTCGTTCTTTGACGCCCTGTGGTGGTCCACGACGACCATCACGACGGTCGGGTACGGCGACGTGTACCCCATCACGGCTGTCGGGCGGATCGTGGGCGGGCTCACGATGGCGGTGGGCATCAGCGCCTTCGCCGTAGTGACCGCCAAGATGGCCGAGTTCCTGGTGCGCTCCGATGCCGAGGACGTCGACTCTCCAGCCAGTAGCGGACCAGTAGCGCCCCTGAGCGAGCCACAACACGAAACAACAGGGCACTAGTGCGAGGGTCCAGGGTCCCCGGGCAGCGGCACGTTTCCGCTGGTCAGACACCTCAACGCCGCAGTGCCCCGGTCGGGCTCGTCATGCGTAGGTCAGGGGTCGACTCTCCTCTCGGGCTCCAAGTGATCCCTGGTGGGGGCCTACTGCTCGAAGGGCCGGCACACGACGTAGTGCTGGATGGTGCCTGGTATGGGAGTGGCGCCCGAGCTTCGACGGGGAAGGCTGGAGGGGTGAGATCGGATGGGTGAGCGACCTCGTCTCTGGACGAGTCGTCGCGCTCGCCCCGGCCGGGCATAACTGCCGGAGTGTCACGCGGGCCACTGGCCTAGCGGTCAGTATGGCCATATGAAGCCAGCGGCCAGGTTCTCGGCCACGAGCGAGCGGGACGGGCGGCGGGTCGTGCTGACGTTCGCTCTCGCGGCGCTGGTCGTGAAGTTGTGGCTGGCGGCCAGCACCTTCGGCACGAACGATGTGCATTCGTGGATCGACTTCACCCGTGGGCTACGCGAGTTCGGTTTGTTGGGCATGTACGGCCACGAGTACGTCACCGTCTACAACCACCCCCCGTTCACCGGGGTGCTGCTGCTGATCATGAACTGGCTTGTCGAGGCCGGTGTCTCCGACGTGCCGTTCCTCATCCGAGGCCTGTCGTCGGTGGCAGACGTCGTGACTGCGTTGCTGGTATTCGAACTGGTGAGGCTGCACCGCTCCGTCGGAGAGGCCACGGTGGCGGGCGTGCTGATCAGCATCAGCCCGGTCTTGATCGTGATCTCAGGGTTCCACGGCAACACCGATCCCGTCTTCGTCATGTTCAGCCTGCTCGCCGCCTACCTCGT
>VFJN01000012.1 GCA_009886035.1 Actinomycetota bacterium | reverse complement strand
ATGATCAGGAGATCAGGACGGAGGTAGCGGGCGAGCGTGGCGTCGTCATCGCCGAGGGCTTCTTCGTGAAGGAAGTCTCGTACGACGTCGAAGACGGAGCGATAGAGGACGGTGCGGCCCTGCTTGATGGCGGCATAGCCGATGGCCTGGGCGAGATGGGTCTTGCCGGTGCCTGGCGGCCCCATGAGGAGGATGTCTCGGGCGTCGTCTAAGAACCTGCAGGTGGCCAGCTCAAACAGCTGCTTGCGTGGGAGCGAGGTGTTGAACTCCCAATCGAACTGATCGAGGGTCTTGAGATCCCGGAAGCCCGCGAACTTGGTGCGGCGGTCGATCCGGCGATGATCACGGACGGCGACTTCGTCTTGGAAGATGAGTTCGAGAAACTCGAGGTGGCTCAGGCGACTGGCTTGGGCTTCTTGAATCCGGACGTCGAGTGAGGCCGCGAGCCCGGAGAGCCGGAGTAGGCGAAGGATGGAGCGGAGGTGGTCGTGCATGGCAGGTGGCTCCTGGGCCGAGAGGAAACAGAACAACCCCGATCCGTCACGCTGATGGATCGGGAGCTACGCTTGGCGTGTCCGGTGAACAGGAGTCGGGCTCTGCTGAGGAGCAACCCGACGAGCGATACCCGGACCACAGGCATCCGTCGCCCCGTAGGTTCACGCCTGCGGGGCGATGGTCTTGGTTGCTGGAGTGGATGCCTGTGCCATGGCTCCCAAAACCTTCGCCCAGGGATGGGCGACTCTGGCGGCGATGGATCGCCCGAGCGACCACGGCGGCATAGTCGTCGAGCGGCCGGATGATCGGATGCTCGGTGAGGAACTCGAGTGGCTGCTGCCTGTCGGCCTGCCGCGCGATCAGCTGTCGTAGCAGCCGCAGGCGATAGCATTGGTTGGCGAGGGCTATTTCGCAGGCTCGTTCGAGCTCCGCGCAGGTGTGCTTCCTGGTGAGCGACAGGAGTCCTTGCACCACCCGATGGCCTTCGATGCCCCGGGCATCGACGACGGCCTCGGCCCAGGCATGCGTCTGGGGTCCGATCGACCGGACCTTGCCCAATAGATAGGCGATGCCGCGTTCGAGCCCGTTGATCTTCTTAGGGTCGAGGTGCTGGGCGTCGGTGCTGTAGCGGCCGTGATCCCGCTTGGCATGAATCGCGATCTGCTGCATCCGGTCGTTGAACACCCGGACGCTACGGCCATTCCAGCGGACCCAGACCTCCCGGCCGAGGTATTCAGGAGGCACTGAGTAGAACGCCTTGGCGACCTCGACATGGCCGTCGCGGCTGACCTTTCGCTTGGCCTCACGGAAGTTCTCGAAACGGTTCGATGGCAACGGCAGGAGGGCTGCCCGTTCCGCTTCGTTGAAGTAGGCCAGTACCTGCTTCTTCGTGGTCCCGTGAATCCTGGTGTCGGCTGTGCGACTCTCCCACTCCTGGAGATGCTGGTTCTGGGCGTTGAGGCTGGAGAACGTTCGCCCCTTGAGGGCGTTCTCCTGCACGTAATCGACGCCCCGCTCGACCTTGCCCTTGTGCCGTGGCGTTCTCGGCTTCGTGGGGAGCACGGTCGTGCCATAGTGCCGGCAGAAGTCTTCGAGCTTTGGGTTGAGCTCGGGGTCAAACCAGTCGGCCTTGAGCACCCCGGCCTTGAGGTTGTCGATGACGATCGTGCGGGGCACGCCCCCGAAGTGCTCGAAGGCGTTCTCCAGGCATTGGATGAAGTCATCTGTTGACTGCGTGAAGACCGCCTCGCTATAGCCACGGCGGGAGTGCGAGAGGACGACGCGGATCACATGCGTCTTGCGTCGTCGGCCATCGGGCCCGATGACCGGAGCACCCGTGCCGAAGTCCACCTGGGCCTCGAATCCCGGCGGGCTCTCCATCCGCCGGAACGGCACTGGAGGAGCGGCTCCGTGCTTCTTGAGCAGCCGCCGCACGCTGTCATAGCTGACCTCCGCGGCGGCGGGATGCTCGACCAGGAGGTCCTGATGGATCCGCTTGGCCGACAGCCCTCGCTCCCGCTGCTCGAGAAGCCATGCCAGCCAAGGGCTCGCAACGCTTGCCTGACTCCGCGGCGAGCCGGTCGACGGGTCAAAACCAGCCACCTCCGGGCCGGGCGGCGCGCCAAAACCGGCCACGCCCACCTCGGACCCGGCCGGGAAAATCGGCGCGCTGGCCGGTTTTGAAATCGGCTCTTGGCACCGACGTAGGTGCCGAGAGACTGTCTCCCGATGGATCCCAAGACGTCTTGCGATCTCACGGCAGGACAGTCCTGCCGATCGTAGTGAATGAATCGCCTCGACCATCATCATCTTCAGCACATTCGCCATAACAGGTCTCCTTCTGCGGCAATGCCGCTAGAAGACCTGTAGGTCAGAACGCTCCGTGATGATGGCCGGGATCAGGCGCCGATCACTGGCCGGTTATGCGCGCCGACTGACAAACAACCGACACTCGTCGCAAGCAGCAGAAACTGGGTTGTGAGAGGCTAGAGATTCGTCGGGTGCTCGATGCCTCAGCGTTGGTCCTTTGGGATGCAGTGCCAGTTGAAGGGAGTTCCCAGT
>VFJN01000106.1 GCA_009886035.1 Actinomycetota bacterium | reverse complement strand
TATCGCGGCGGCCCCGGCGACATGGGGGGCCGCCATTGAGGTGCCTTGGCCTACTGCGGTGGCGGTGTTGCTCGTGTTCCACGACGACACAATGCTGACGCCTGGCGCGAAAAGATCGAGGCAGGAGCTGTAGTTCGACCAATCCGGCGAGAAATCCGTGCTGTCGGTGGCCCCCACGGTCACGGCGCCAGGGACGCGCGCCGGGCTGACCCCGCAGGCATCAATGCCGTCGTTGCCCGCCGCCACCACCACCGTCACCCCGTCGGCGATGAGAACTTCAACGGCAGCATCCACCGACGACACCACGCCCGGGTAGCCAAGGCTCAGGTTGGCCACCGCCGCCGTTCCCAGGGAGTGGTCGGCCACGATCCAATCCAGGCCGGCGAGCAGGTCCGAGGTTGAGCCATCTCCAGCGCAGGGAAACACTCGCACCGCCACGAGCGACACTTGCTTCGCCATCCCGTAGGTCGACCCACCCACGCTGCCGGCGACATGGGTGCCGTGCCCTTGGCATCCCGTCGTCCCATAGCCATCGTCGACGGCCGTGAAGCCGGACCGCACTCGCCCGCCGAAGTCCACATGGCTCGCTCGAATCCCACTGTCGACGATGTAGGCGGTGACGCCCGCACCGGTGCCTCCATAGGTGTAACTGCCGGACAGGGGAAGACTTTGTTGATCGGAACGGTCGAGGCCCCAGGGTGCTCCCGTTTGCGTATTCTCGAGGCTGATGACCTGATCTGGTTCCACGGAGAGAACCTTGGGGTCGCGCCGGAGGGCATCAGCGGCCTCGACACTCAACCGCATCGACGCACCCGGAAAGACCGACCGGTAGGTGTGCTCAACCGAAGCACTCGCGAAGGCTCCCCCGCGCGTCTTCATTTCCGCCGCGCGCGCCGATGGCTCCACGCCGGCGGCGAAGCGCACGATGTAGGACCCCGGCACTACGTGACTGGGGGGCGGACTCCCCGCCCCCTTCGCCACTGCCCCGCTCGGAGGGGCCGCCGAAGCCACCATCGGGCTCAGCGGTAGCGTCGCAAGGAACATCGCCACCAGGGCGAAGGCTCCGATCATGGCGGTGCTTCGCGGCGGCGGGTTTCGGCCGAGCGAAGGGTCATCTTTTGATCATCGACAGCGTGGAAGCCCATCTT
>VFJN01000181.1 GCA_009886035.1 Actinomycetota bacterium | reverse complement strand
GGCCGAGGAAACCGAATCGCCTCGAGGTCGCCGTGCACCGACAGCGCGTCGATGGCCGGCCCGCCGGGGTAGCCGAGCCCGAGGTAGCGCGCCACCTTGTCGAAGGCCTCACCGGCGGCATCATCGATGGTGGAGCCGAGCAGCCGGTACTGCCCGTGGCCCTCCATCAGCACGATCATCGTGTGACCCCCCGAGACCAGTAACACCACGAGGGGAAACTCGAGATCGGGGTCCTCGAGAAGGGCGGCGTAAAGGTGGGCCTCGAGGTGGTTCACCGCGATAAACGGAACGTCCCACGCCAGGGCCAATGCCTTGGCGGCCGATACCCCCACGAGGAGCGCCCCAACCAGGCCGGGCCCGTAGGTAGCCGCGACCGCATCGACGGCCGAATCGCCCCCGGCCGACACCTCCGAGAGGCCCGCCTCTACGAAGGCCTGGGCCACCACGGGCACGAGCACATCCACATGCGCCCGACTGGCGATCTCCGGCACCACCCCGCCGTAGCGGGCGTGCAGGTCAACCTGGCTGCTCACCACCGACGAGAGCACCGACGTACCCCGCTGCACCACGGCGGCGGCGGTCTCATCACAGGAGGTCTCGATACCGAGGATTCGGCCACGGCCGAGGTCGGGCATGGTCATGGGCGATCCACCTCCTCAACCACCGTCTGTCCGGTAACCCCCGCGCTGAGCCGCGCCAGGCGGTCGGCGTAATCGGCGGTGTCCACGTCGCTCGCCCACATCACGATGGCATCCTCTTTGTTCTCCACGTAATAACCCTTTCTGATCCCCGCCGGGGCGAACCCAAAAGCCCGGTAGAGGCCTTGGGCGGCGTCGTTGCTCGCCCGCACCTCCAGCGTGAGGTTCTTGGCCCCACGATCAATAGCCCCAGAGTTCAACCGGTGGAGAAGCCGCGTGCCGATCTGCTGACGGTGCTGCGCGGGATCAACCGCCAGCGTGGTGATGTGCCCGTCGTCGAGTACCAGCATCAACCCGCCGTAGCCCACCACTCGCGTGCCCATCCGGGCCACGACGTACAGGCGGCTGTCGCGGTAGCCGATCTCGCTCATGAACAGCCCCATCGACCACGGACGCGGATAGACCTGCTGTTCGATCTTCAGCACACTGCGCAAGTGGCGTCGGCGCATCGGACTGATGGTGATGTCGATCGAATCAACCCGGGGCAAGGACCGCTCCATCAACTCGACACTCCGTCACGCGTCGTCCAGTTGATCTCGGCATCGGGTTTGCGAAGATAGAGCGGCGTGAGCTCGGCGGGGCTGATCCAGTCCTCGCGAAGCGCCCGGGCATGGGCGAGCTGCACCAACGACCCCGCCAGCGGGTAGGCCTCCCCGGCATCGGCCATCTCTACCCTGCGGAGGGAGGTGAACGCCGACTGGTAGCGCAGCGCGCCATCCCCGGCCAGGAGCACCTCGTCGGCGCGAGCGGAGAGATCGGCCGCCAACTCCTCGGGTGAGGCCACCACCGGCTCGGTGAGCCGTTCCACCCCGCCGGGTGACCGCCGGTAGGCGGCGTGGTACAACTCCCCGCGTCCGGCCGCGAGAGCGCACACGATCCGGCGAGGCGAGTGGCGCAGAGGGAAGGCCACCAGGTCGAGGCTGGTGACCCCGATCATCGGGAGGCGGCGAGCGTAAGCCAATGCCTTACCCGCCGCTACGCCCACCCGCAGTCCCGTGAACATTCCGGGACCGAGATCCACGGCGATGGCGCTGATCTCGCTGAGATCCACCCGGGTTTGGCGGCACAGGAACTCGATGGCCGGGGTGAGGGTCTCGGCATGTCGACGTCCGCGCGCCGAGTGCACGGAGCCCAACACCCCCTCATGACCGCCGATGGCACAGCCCACCTGGGAGGTGGACGTCGTGATCGCCAAAATCAGCATCATCCACCACCCGTCCACGGCTGAAGCGCGGCCAGCAACGCATCGCGACGCCGCGTCCAGTGCGGACCCACCGGAACGAACTCGATCACCCGGTCATCGTCGTCGGCTCCGAAGGTGAGCCGCACATCGAGGTGGTCATGCGGGAGCAGGCGAGCAATCGCATCGCCCCACTCGATCAGCACCACGCCACCATCATCGAGCATCTCGGCCAGGCCGAGGTCGGACGCCTCGCTCAGGTGCTCCAACCGGTAGACATCGAGATGGTGGATGGGCAGCGTTCCGTCGTAGACATGCACAAGGGTGAAAGTGGGGCTGGTGATTCTCTCTTGCACGCCAAGACCCCGACCAAAACCCTGCACGAAGGCGGTCTTCCCGGCCCCGAGGTCCCCCGCCAGCACCACCACATCCCCCGGACTAGCCAGCGCGGCCAGCGCCTCGCCCAGTAATCGCGTCTCCTCGACCGATGCGGTGGTAGCGACGATAGGCACGCCCTGATTCTAGGAGGACAAGGGGCGGCGTTCGACTCGAGCACCGATCGCGCACACCACCTCGTAGGAGATGGTGCCGAGCCGTACCGCCCACTCCTCCGGGCTGATCCGCTCGTCGCCCTGGGCGCCGAGGAGCACGGCTTCATCGCCCGCTCTCACCGCTGAGTGTGGACCCACATCCACCATGAGCTGATCCATCGTCACCACGCCCACCATTGGATAGCGGTGACCACCGATGAGCACCTCTTGACCGAGTTCACCCAACCGACGAAACACGCCGTCGGCGTAGCCGATGGGCAGCGTGGCGATGACGCTGTCACGCTCGGTATGGAACCGGTGGCCGTAGGAGATTCCCTCGCCCTTGGCCACCGGCTTCACAAAGGAAACCTCGGTCGCCAGCCGCACCACGGGAGTGAGGAGGAGATCCACCTCCCGCGACGGCGCCGGTGAGATCCCGTAGATCGCAATGCCGCAACGAACCAGGTCATAGCGACTGGCGGGGTGCAGAAGAGCGGCGGCCGAGTTGGCGGCGTGGCGGAGGGGCACGGTGATCCCCTCGGCGGCGAGGTCACTGAGGCACGCCTCGTAGCACTCCAGTTGCCTAGCCGTCTCGGGCCGCTCCGGCTCATCGGCCACCGCGCAGTGGGTCCACACGGCTCGGAGATCAAGGTGCGGGTGCGCCTGCACGAGGTGGGCGAGGGCCACGATGTCGGCGGGGGCGGCGCCCACCCGGTGCATGCCGGTGTCTACCTTGAGGTGCACTTTCACCGGCGGTGACCCGCTCGGGCGAGCGGCGGCCGCGTGGCCCAACGCCGCGATGAGGGCGGCCGTGTGCAGCGTGACGTCGATCCGGGCCGCTAGCGCCTCCTCCACCTCATCGGGCCGAGGTTCCGACAGCAGGAGCACCGGCGCCGAGATGCCCCCCGCCCGCAGGGCCGTTGCTTCGGGCACCTGAGCCACCGCCAACCAGGTGGCGCCCGCCCCCAACGCGGCGCGGGCCACCGGGACCGCGCCATGGCCGTAGCCATCAGCCTTCACCACTGCGCACACCGCGGCGGGGGCCACTCGTTCGCACAGGGCACGCACGTTGGCCGCCACCGCGTCGAGTGAGATGTCGACCCAGGCCCGCGCCATCACGCCTCCTCGGGGGCGGAGAGGAGCCCCAGAGCGCCCGGCAGTGCGGCGATCAGGTCGCTGGCCACAAACCCGGCGGCGGAGCGGAGCATGGCGGCATAGCCGTGGAGCCACGCGCCGGCGGCGGCGGCGTTGAGGGGAGACAGGCCTCGCGCCAAGAGCGCGCCGATGATGCCGCTGAGGACGTCGCCAGTACCGGCGGTCGCTAACCGCGCGTCGCCGGTCGTGACGATCCGCACGAGACCATCGGGATCCGACACCACCGTCGTGCTCCCCTTGAGCAACACGACCGCTCCCGTAGCCGCCGCCAGCGACCGGGCGGCGGCCACCCGGTCGGCCCCGGGACGCTCGCCGGTCAGTCGCTCGTATTCCCCGTCATGGGGCGTGAGCACGGTGCCGGTGGTTCGGGCTCGAAGGGCGGAGCCGGCGTCGCTATCAATCGCTCTGAGCCCATCGCCATCTACCACCACGGGTACCGAAGCGGCGGCGAGCACCGCTCTGATCGCTTCCTGGGTAGCCGCCGCCGCACCCAGGCCGGGTCCGATCACCAAGGCATGACATCGCTCCAGCCCATCGAGCACCCCACTGGC
Source organism: Actinomycetota bacterium (assembly GCA_009886035.1). Taxonomy (GTDB): domain Bacteria; phylum Actinomycetota; class Acidimicrobiia; order Acidimicrobiales; family VFJN01; genus VFJN01. Next base: position 25,470 of record VFJN01000181.1, on the reverse strand, counting down.
CCAGCGCTCGGCGGGCAACGCGAGGCCCACCGCCTCCACCACCGGCGCGGATTCGTAACCCCCCCCGGGGGAGGCCACCCGTACCATGCCCGCACCGGCCCGTTGGGCGGCGGCCGCCGCCAACCAGGCCGCCCCGCCCATACCCGGCGAACCGGCCACCACGAGAACGGCCGCCATCCATTTGTGGGTGTCGGGCGCTCGCGGGGGCAGCCAATCCCGCACATCAGATGCTTCAACCACGCCGGCGCGGGCGGTGGCCGTGAGGCCGATGTCGGCCACCACCACCTCGCCCGCCAGGGCGCGGCCCGGCGGCAGGAGAAGCCCGGGCTTGAGCGCCGCCAAGGTAAGGGTGCGGGTGGCGGCCAGGACACGCCCTTCCGCCCGACCCGTGAGTCCATCTACGCCACTCGGGATGTCCACTGCCAACACCGGCGTCCCATCGGTGGCGGGTGCCTCGTAGGACCCCCGGAACCCAGTGCCGTAGGCGGCGTCCACCACCAAGTCGGCGGGCGGCAAACGCTCGGGCGCCGAAGCCGCATCAACCACGTCCACTCGCACCCCGCGACGCCGCAAGCGCACCGCCGCCGATCGACCATCGGCGCCGTTGTTTCCCTTTCCCGCCACCACCACCACCCGTCGGCCGTACCCGCCGCCGAGCATGGCCAACGCCGTGGCGGCCACCGCAGCACCGGCTCGGTTGATCAGCACCTCCGCCGACTCCGGCGCGGCCGCGTCTACCGCCGCCATCTCGGTGGGAGTGAGCACCGCGATCACAGGGCGACCGCAATGGCTTCGGCCACCTGGTGGGTGTGGGTCATCGTGAGAAGCCAGCGGGTGATTCCCTGCTCCAACGCCAGGGTCTGGGCGCCGCCATGCAGGATCACCGAGGGAGCACCGGTGGCGGCCCGCACCACCTCAATCTCCGTCCACCGACACGCCCCCACCCCCCGGCCCAGTGCCTTCACCACGGCTTCTTTGGCCGCCCATCGCACCGCATACCGTTCCGCCGGGTCGTTCCGGCGGTCGCAGTAAGCCTGCTCCGCCTCGGTGAAAACACGGCGCCGGAGGGTGGGGGTACGAGCCAGCGCCACCCGCATCCGATCCACCTCACAAAGATCCACCCCGATGCCTTTCACCCCGAGCGCCAGCGGTCGGCCAACTCGCGAATCGGCTCCACCAACAGATCAACCGCCGCCAACTCCGCCAGGAGGTCTTCCCGGAAGGTCGGCTCCGTCTCCAACACGGCGTCGCGGAGAGCCGACCACCGGTTTCGGTACCCCTGGAGGGCACCCCGGGCGACCGCCAGCGAGAGGTGGTCGTGGAACCGGACATGCAACAAAGTGAGCCCCACGGCGCGGTCTTCTTTTGTGGCCGGCACGATTACGACCGTGCGTCCGTCTTCTCGCCCGCGGGTCACGAACACCTGACGTTCACGCGCCACGGTGTGCTTCGTGCCGCGCAGAACACCGTGGCGCTCCGCTCGCGATGGAATATCCAGGGCGATTCCCCCGCGGTCCACGATGGATACCCGCACCTCGCCATCGTCGCTGTCCTGGTCGAGTTCGTAACGAATCCAACCAGTGACCTCGGCCACGGCGGGGTCTATGTCGGCCAATGTACGCAGCGTCTTATAGCTCAGGCGATCGCGGGCGGTTCCGGCGGCGAGTACCGCGTGCACCAACGGGGGCTGCAGCAGCGTCTCATCGCTCCGGGAGATGCCCACGGTGACCGTCTTGGCCTGGTGCTTGATGGCATCGACCGGCCGCGTGAGTTCCTCGATACCCACCGTAAGGGCCGCCGTGAGATCTTCCACCACCACCGCCGGGGTGCCGATACGACCGAGTTCGGTCTGGTAGGTGTCGAGCGGGGCGATGCCGAGGGCGTAACGGAACGAGGAGGCCAACCGCACCGCCGTACTGGCATCGAGGTTGCCGTCGTAGGCCAGCCCATGGAGCCCATCGAAGAACCGACCGGCCGCGAGGGAGATGGCGGGCTGGAGCAACCGCAACAGGTCGTCGCCGTCAACGGGGGCGTGTTCCCCCACCGCATCCTCGATGGCCGCCCGGGCCTCCCGCAGGGGGTGGGCCTGCGCATCGATCGCCAACGCCGCTTCATACCCGAACAGATGACCAGCCATGGCGGTGAGTACGAACGCCAACTGGGGGTGGGTCGGCGGCACGAAGATGACCTGCATGGCCGCCGCAAACCGGGTCTCACCATCAGTGGCGATCACGATGGGCGAGGCCTTGTGGGCTCGATAGATTGCTACCTCTTTGGCCACATCATCGGCCGTGGAGCCCTGCAGTCCGGCGGCGCACACCAGGACCAAAGGTTCACAGGACAGATCGATGTGCTTCTTGTCCTCGGTGGCATCGCAGGCAATGGAGCGGTAGCAGAGCTCGCTGAGCTTGATGCGCAGTTCCTCGGCAGCGATGCGGTTGGTCCCGTTGCCCACCATGGCCCAATACCGCTTCGACGGCGCTAACTGCTGGGCGATGGCGGCGATGGCCGAGCGACGGGAAATGGTGGTCTCCATGGCGGCGGGTAGATCCCGCAGGGCGCTCACCAGGGTTGGGTCCACGCCGCCCCCCACCTCCTCGGCGATGGCCCACGCCAACACGAAGCCCGCCGCGATCTGCGCATAGAAGGCCTTGGTGGAGGCCACGCTCATCTCCACATCACGGCCATCGGAGGTATAGAGCACCCCGTCGCTCTTGTTCGTGAGGTCAGTCCCGCGCCGGTTCACAATGGCCAGGATCGTGGCCCCGCGGTGGCGGGCGAGATCAACCGTGCGATTCGTGTCGGTGGTGGTTCCCGACTGGCTAATGGCCACCACCAGGGTGTCGGACATTCTCTGGCGGAGTCCGAAGCCCGAAAGTTCGGTGGCCGGCAGTGCCTCGACGCGCAGGCGGTGGTCGGCGGGCAGCGCGGCCATCAAGGCGGCCGCCATGCTCTGGCCGGCAACGTGGGCGGTGCCCTGGCCGATGATCTGGATGCGGGTGATACGTCCGGAGCGCAGTCCGTCCCGCAGCGCCGGTGAGAGCGCGTCGTCGTCGAGCATGACGCTCAGGTGCCCCTCGTGCTCCACCAGTCGGCCCCGCAGCGTCTTGCGGAAACTGCTGGGGGCTTCGGTGATCTCCTTCAGGAGGAAGTGCGGGAAGTCTCCCCGATCGATATCACGGGTGGTAACCGGGGCCCACTCGACGTCCGCGGCGGTGAGCACCACTTCGCTACCGTCATAGGCCTGCCGGTACATGCCCTCGAGGGTTCCGGCCTGGCGACCATCGAGCACCATGATCTGGCCGCGACTGGCGTTGGGATTTTCGACATTGGCGGGCGTATCCCCCTCCATCCGCACGTAGGAGCGGGTGAGTTCAACCAACCCGTACGGCTCGGAGGCCACCACGAAACAGCCATCGGCCAGCCCCACGTAGAGGGCCTGCCCGCTCCCCCGCAGGGCCAACAGGAGATGGTCGGGGTAGGACGCGGCGCTGGCGGCGATGGCCACCGACCCCTCGAAAACCGCCACGGTGTTGCGGAAGGCATCGGTGAGGTTGGCCCCCTCCGCCAGGCGGTGCGACATCATCGTGGGAATCACCTTGGCGTCGGTGGTGATCTCGGCGGCCAATCGGAGCCCATCGGCCACCTTGAGATCAGCGAAGTTGTCGACATCGCCGTTCAAGGCGGCCGTGACGTACGGGCCCTCGGGTCGGTCCACTTCGAGACTGTCAACCGGGTGGGCATTGGGCTGGGAAATGATGCCGACGCTCGCCCACCGGGTGTGACCGAGCACCACGGCCGACCCCTCCTCACCACCCAGCGCCAGGCGCAAGAGGTCGTCGGCCAGAATCTCCGCTCGAATCGCGGCGGTGTTGTCGCCGAGTTCACCAATCTCGGCGGCCGCCTTGTAGACGAAGCTGAGATGGCCCTCGGCCGTCCGCACCGCCTTCGACCGGAACAGCCCGTCGCGCTCACGGGAAGCCAACAGGGCCGAGATGGTGGGGTCGGAGAGATCGAGGCCGTGGTCGCGCACCAACACGGTCAGTCCGGCAGAATCGCGCCCGCGCACCTCGAGGCGATCCAACGACGACAGCGCCTGCTGAATCGAGGTGGCGATCTCAATGGCCGACCACCCCGGGACTGCCCCCACCAGTTCGCGTACCCTGGTTGCGGTAGGCAAACGATCACGCTCGATGGCCCAGCAGGCATCCTTGAGCTGCAGGAGGGTGGCGTTGACCTCTTCGATGGGGTCGTGCCCCAACGCACCGTCACCGTCCAAGGAGGTTTCCAGCGCCGTGACCCACTCCCCCACCAGCCCCATCGCGGCCGCAATGCGGGTCGCCACGTCGCGGTCGTGCACCAGCAAGGCGATGCCGTCCATGCCCCGCAGAACGGCGTCGAGTTCCTCGAGGTGAAGCGCCGCCGTGCGGGCCGCGTCCAGCCCGTGAGGGACCCGCAGCGAACTCACGATGGCATCGAGGCGAGAGAGCACGTCGGAAGCCGGCAGAAGGCGACGAGCGCCGGGACCGCGAAGGAGGGCGATGATGCCGCACACGCTGAGAAGGGCCTTCCGGGTGGGGGACCTCCCCATCGTACGGGCTACGGCCGCCTCGACCTCGACGAAAGGGCCCAACCCCCCGGCATGGCTACGGGGAGGGTAGGTCCGCCACCAGTGCGGCGAGATGATCGGCAGCCCGCTCCGCCTGCGCCGCCGTGGGTGCCTCCACCATGACGCGCACCACTGGCTCGGTCCCACTGGCCCGGATAAGCACCCGACTGTGCTCGCCCAGATCGGCTTCCACCCGAGCGATCTCGTCCGCCAGCGCGGCTGTGACATCCACGCCCGCTAGCGACACCGACACATTGCGCAACACCTGCGGGAGTCGCGTCATCGCGTCATCGGCCAACTCGGCCAGCGGGCGACCGGCTCGTGCCACCACATCGAGGAGTTGCACCGCCGTGAGCAGGCCATCTCCCGTGGTGGCGAGATCACTGAAGATCACGTGACCGCTTTGCTCACCGCCGAGGACATAGCCGCCAGACGCCATCGTCTCGAGCACATTGCGGTCCCCCACCGGAACCTCGCGCACGACCACGCCGTGGTCGGCCATCCCCAACCGAAATCCCAGGTTCGTCATCACCGTGACCACCACAGTGTCCTGGGGCAGGCAGGCGCGTGCGCGGCGGTCCACGGCACACACCGCGATGATCTGATCGCCATCGATCACCCGCCCGGTGGCATCCACCGCCAGTACGCGATCGGCATCGCCATCGAACGCGATGCCGGCGTCAGCCCCTCGTTCCACCACCACGCGCTGCAATTCTCTCGGGTAGGTCGAGCCGCACCCGGCGTTGATATTGGTGCCGTCGGGATCGGCATGCAGCACCTCCACCTGCGCCCCGAGCGAACGCAGCACCGCAGGGCTGATCCCGCTGGCGGAGCCATTGGCACAATCGACGACGAGGCGCAGACCCGCAAGATTGCGACCGTCGATAGACGCCGCCACGCTGGCGGCCCACTGCGCCACATCCCCCGCGCCCGGCACCACCGATCCGGGAACGACGACGGCCCCCGCGGCGGCCGCCGGGTCACCGTGCAGGAGGCGGTGGAACTCGGCTTCCACGGCGATCTCCACCGCGCGGCTCAGCTTCAGGCCCCCCGCCGCAAACAACTTCACGCCGTTGTCTTCGAAGGAATTGTGCGAGGCCGATACCACCGCCCCGGGGATCCCTTCGGCCGCCGCCACCCAGGCCACCGCCGGCGTCGGGGCCACGCCCAGCACTCGCACGGCCATTCCTTCGGCCACCAGGCCCGCCACCAGGGATGCCTCCAACGCACGACCAGAACGGCGGGTGTCTCGGCCCACCACGCACCGGTCTCCCCCGAGCACCCGCGCCGTCGCTCGGCCCAGCGCCGTCACGACCTCGTTGGTCAGGTCACGGTTGGCCACCCCCCGAACCCCATCAGTCCCGAACTTGAGCACAGCCGATCTTGTCACGCGGCCCACCGAGGAACTGCGAACCGCCACCGGCGCAGTCGGGCCATGGTGGCCAACCTTCGTTGGTGACTACCGCTTGGAGTACTGCGGAGCCTTACGAGCCTTCTTGAGGCCGTACTTCTTAGACTCTTTCTTGCGCGGATCACGGGTGAGGAAGCCGAGACGCTTGAGCAGCGGGCGGAGCTCCGGGTCGAGCTCAATGAGCGCCCGGGAGATGCCCAGCCTCAGTGCACCCGCCTGACCGGTGGGGCCGCCGCCGCCGAGGGTGGCATCGATGTTGTAGGCCCCGGTGAGCTCGGTGGCCCGCAGCGGCTCAGTGAGAATCATCTGGTGGGTCTGCGACGGGAAGTAGTCGGCCAAGGCACGCTTGTTCACCGTGATGGTGCCGTCGCCTTCGGCCTCGTTGAGACGCACCCGGACACGGGCGACGGCCTGCTTGCGGCGACCGGTGGACTGAATGAGAGGCTGGGACACGCTGGGTTCTCCTACGCGGTGCGCCGGGCGGCGGGAAGGTCGAGGGGTTCGGGCATTTGCGCCGAGTGGGGGTGGTTGGGGCCGGCGTACACCTTCAGCTTGGTAAGCATCTGGGCACCGAGGCGGTTCTTGGGGATCATCCCTCGAATGGCCCGACGCACGGCATCTTCGGGCTTCTTGGCCTGGGCGCGAGCGAACGTCTCAGCCTTGAGACCGCCGGGGTACCCGGAGTGCCGGTACACCATCTTCTGTTCGGCCTTGTTGGAGGTGAGCACCACCTTCTCGGCATTGATCACAATGACGTGATCGCCCATGTCCATGTGGGGAGCAAAGGTGGGCTTGTGCTTGCCGCGCAGGATGCGGGCGGCCTCGGTGGAGAGCCGTCCGAGGACCAGATCTTCGGCGTCGATAACCCACCACTTGCGGGTAATCTCACTGGCCTTCGGGCTGTACGTGCGCACGCGGAGCGTCCTTGGGTGAATCGAGGGATTGCTGTGGGCACAGGGGCGCCCTAAGCGAAGGACAAAACTACGGCCAGAGCGGCCCCTACCGCAACTCTGCTCCCCGAGGGGGGACCGTCTCGGCGGGCCACCGGGGGCGAGGGCTCCCGGGGGGGCCTAGTACTCCACATGCCAGAGGCAGAGACCCTCAGGAGGGGCGATGGCCGCCGCCTGGGCGCGGTCACCACTCTGCAGAATTCCTCGGATCTCGCCGGGCCGGATCTGTCCCCGCCCGGCGGCGACTTCGGTCCCCACGATGGCGCGAACCATCTGATGGCAGAACGCGGTGGCGGTGATCTCAAAGCGGAGCAGACCGTCGCCAAGGTCGGTCCACCGCGCCCGTTTCACTCGCCGGACCAGCGACACCGGGTCTTCGCCATCGCTCACCTTGGGGCGCCGACAGAAGGCGCTGAAATCGTGCTCCCCCACGAACGGATCGCAGGCCAGGGCCAACAACTCCCGGTCGAGAGGGGCGGGCACGTGCCAGGTCGTACGGGCCAGGAACGGATCCGGCACCGGGCGATTGAGCACGCTGTAGCGATAGGTCCGAGCGGTGGCGGAGAAGCGGGCATCGAAACCGGCGGGGGCGACGGACAGCTCGCGCACGGCGATGGTGGGACCACATTGCTTGAGCAGCGATCGGTGTAGTGCGTCGAGGTCGACGCTCGCCGCTAGATCGAGCGAGAGCACCTGCCCCCAGGCGTGCACCCCGCGATCGGTGCGGCCGGCGCAGGTGATCTCCACCGAGTGACGCACCACCCGCTCGATGGCGGTGCGAAGCGTCCCCGCCACCGTGACCGGTCCATCCTGCGCCGCGAATCCGTGGAACTCCGAGCCGTCGTAGGCCACCAGCATGCGCACGCGCACAACAGGCCCTGGGGGGGCCGAGGGAACGTACGGGGCATCGAACAGCGTCACGCTGCGGGCCGGCTCAGACGAGTTCGATGCGCGCCATCGGGGCATTGTCGCCCTGACGGTTGCCGAGCTTCAAGATCCGGGTGTAGCCACCGTTGCGGTTGGCGTAACGGGGACCCACATCGGTGAAGAGCTTGTGGGTCATCTCCTTATCGCCGAGATAGGAGACAACCTGCCGATGATTATGCAGGCCGCCCTTCTTGGCCTTGGTGATGACCTTCTCAGCGATGGGACGTAACGCCTTGGCCTTGGCCTCGGTGGTCACGATGCCCTCGGCGGCCACCAGTGATGCCACGAGGTTTGCCATCATCAGGCGCTGGTGCTGGGAGCTGCCGCCGAAGCGACGCCCCTTCTTCGGGGTAGCAGGCATGGAGTGTCCTAATCCTTCGTCCGCAGCCGAAGGCCACGCTCGTCAAGCTTCTGGATGACCTCATCAAGCGACTTCTGACCGAAGTTGGTGACCGCCAACAGATCGTCTTCGGTCTTCAGCAGGAGTTCGCCTACCGAATTCACCTGCGCCCTCTTGAGACAGTTCTGGGGACGCTCGGACAAGTCGAGATCCTCGATGGGGAGGTCGAGGTCGGGCGACCCGGCTGTGATCGTGGCGATCTCGCCGAGCTCGAGCCCCTGCGGATCATCGCTCATCTCCGCCACGAGGCCCACGAGGGAGCGCAGCGTGTCGCCCGCGGAGGCCAGGGCCTCGCGGGGGGAGATGGAGCCATCGGTCTCGATATCGAGCACGAGGCGGTCGTACTCGGTGGACTGCTCCACCCGAGTGGGCTCGATGAGGAAGGCCACCCGGCGCACCGGGGAAAAGATCGAGTCGACCGGGATCACGCCGATGGTGGCGCTTCCCTTGTTGCGATCAGCCGAAACGTAGCCCCGACCCTTCGACACGGTGATGTCGATGGCCAGCCGGGCCGACTTGCTCAGCGTGGCGATGCCCATGTCCGGGTTGAGGATTTCCACGTCCGCGTTCGGCGTGATGGCGCCGGCGGTCACCTCGGCCGGACCCTTGGCATCGAGGCGCAGGGTGACGGGCTCATCGCTATGACAAACGAGCACGAGGTCCTTGAGGTTCAGGATCACATCAGTGACGTCCTGGGTGACACCCTGGATGGTGTCGAACTCGTGGAGGGCGTCGTCGAACCGGAGCTGCGTGATGGCGGCCCCCGGGATCGAAGACAGCAGAGTGCGACGCAGGGAGTTACCCAACGTGTGGCCGAAACCGGGCTCGAGCGGACCTACAGCGAAGGTCTGACGGTTGCCCTCGGCCTCGCCGATCGCCTCAACCGTGGGGCGCTGGATTACGAGCATGATCTACCTCGTGAACTGGGGGGCAATGGGAACAGGGCTACTTCGAGTACAGCTCAACGATGAGCTGCTCACGCACGGGAACATCGATCTGCTCACGCAACGGGAGTTCTCGCACGGTGATCGACTTGCCATCCTCGCCGGCTTCGAACCATGCCGGGAGGCGAGCATCAAGGGTGTCGATGTTGTGCTGGATGACAATCATGGCTTGGCTCTTGGTCCGGAGCGATACGACATCGCCCTTCCTGACCCGGTAACTGGGGATGTCGACTCGCCGACCGTTGACATCGATGAGTCCGTGGTTCACGAACTGGCGAGCCTGCGGCCGAGTGCTGGCCCAACCGGCCCGGAACACGATGTTGTCGAGGCGCTGCTCAAGGAAGCGGAGCAGATTTTCGCCGGTCACACCCTTCGACCGGGTGGCCTCCTTGTAGAGATTCTCGAACTGCCGCTCCAGCAGACCATAGATGTGCTTGGCCTTCTGCTTCTCCTGCAACTGGAAGGAGTACTCCGAGGGCTGGCGACGACGCGAGCGGCCGTGCTCGCCCGGCGGGTACGGGCGCTTCTCCAGCGCCTTGCGGCCCTTCTCGTTCTCGAAGATGTTCACGCCCAATCGGCGTGAAATTTTTACCTTGGGTCCGGTGTAGCGAGCCATGCGGGGAGCCTCAGACTCGGCGCCGCTTGGGAGGGCGGCAGCCGTTATGGGGGACAGGGGTGACGTCTTTGATACCGGTGACTTCGATACCGACGCTTTGGAGCGAGCGAATGGCGGTCTCGCGACCGGAGCCGGGACCCTTCACCTGCACGTCAACCTTGCGGACGCCGTGCTCCATCGCACCACGAGCGGCCTTCTCGGCGGCCATCTGGGCGGCGTAGGGCGTGCTCTTCTTGCTGCCCTTGAAGCCGACATTGCCCGCTGAGGCCCAGGACAGAACGTTGCCCTGTTGATCGGTGATCGTGATGATCGTGTTGTTGAAGGAACTCTTGATGTGGGCGACGCCATGAGAGACGTTGCGACGCTCGCGCTTGCGGGGCCGCCGACCGCCGGGCTTGGGCTTGGCCATTTAGATTCGCCCCCCGCCCACTGCGACCACCGACCACCGGCAACCTTCGGCACTGACTCGCTTGCTCACTTGCGTACCTTCTTCTTGCCGGCGACAGTCTTCTTGGGTCCCTTGCGGGTGCGGGCGTTGGTCTGAGTGCGCTGGCCGCGAACCGGCAGGCCCTTGCGGTGCCGCAACCCCTGCCAACAACCGATCTCCATCTTGCGGCGGATGTCCTGTTGGACCTCCCGGCGCAGATCGCCTTCGACCTCGAGGTTCTGATCGACGTAGGCGCGGATTTGGTTCACCTCTTCATCGGTGAGATCGCGCACACGAGTGTCGCGATTGAGCCCGAGGGCGTCACAGATTTTCTGTGACGTCGTTCGGCCGATGCCGAAGATATAGGTGAGCGAGATCTCCAACCGCTTTTCGCGGGGGATGTCAACGCCGGCGATACGAGCCATAAGTGGGTTGCTGTCTCCTCTTAGCCCTGGCGCTGCTTGTGCCGGGGGTTGGTGCAGATGACCTGAACCCGCCCATGACGGCGGATCACCTTGCACTTGTCACACATCTTCTTGACGCTGGGTCGGACCTTCATCAGTCGATCTCGTTCACTTGTAGCGATAGGTAATGCGACCTCGGCTGAGGTCGTAGGGGGTGAGCTCTACCTGAACGCGATCCCCGGGCAGGATTCGGATGTAATGCATCCGCATCTTTCCGGAAATGTGGGCCAATACCTTGTGGCCGTTTTCGAGTTCCACCCGGAACATGGCGTTCGGGAGGGGCTCAGTCACCGTGCCTTCCAGCACGATCGCGTCTTCTTTGGGCTTGGCCAGAATGGTGCTCCTGAATTGCGGGATCAACAGGCCAAGGCAACGCGCCGGAATCAAGCACGGGCAGCGGACATACTCGTCCCAGGGCCGAAGGTTGATGCTATCGCGAGCGCGACGGCGGTCCAATTCGACCGCGTAAGGGCCGATCTAGCGGCCACGGCTCACGCGGGTCCACAGACCCCCAAGGACCAGAACCCTACCGGAGAAATCAGGGGAGGGTGAGGATCTCCGGGCCCTGTTCAGTGATGGCAATGGTGTGCTCCGTGTGGGCGGCGAGGCGCCCGTCCCGAGTGGCCACGGTCCACTGGTCCTCCAGAACCTTGGCTTCGGGGCCGCCGGCACAGACCATCGGCTCCACCGCGTAGGTCTGGCCGGGCCCCAAGACTCGACCCTTTCCGGGTCGTCCCCAGTTAGGGATGTCAGGGGCCTCGTGCATGGCCGTACCGATCCCGTGGCCCGTGTATTCGCGCACCACCGAGAATCCCGCCGCCTCGACCACGGCCTGCACCGCCGCCCCGATGTCGGACAGTCGACCGCCGGGCACCATCGCTCGGATCCCCGCCCACAGGGACGCCTCGGTGACCGAGATCAGCCGTTCCGCTTCGGGGTCGATCTCGCCCACGCCGACCGTGAAGGCGGCGTCGCCATGCCACCCCTCGATGATCGCCCCGCAGTCGATCGAGATGATGTCGCCCTCGGCGAGGCGATAAGGACCTGGTATTCCATGCACGATCACGTCGTTGGGTGATGCACAGATCACCCCGGAGAACGGTGGGTACCCGTAGCCCAGGAAATTGGACTGTGCACCGCGGCGCTCGATGACGTCGCGGCCGATGCGATCGAGAGCGGCGGTGGTTACCCCCGGGCGAATGGCGCCCCGGATCGCTGAATGCATCTCAGCCACGACCCGTCCCGCCTTACGCATCTTTCCCAGATCCTCACTCGATCGGCGCACCGTCCCAGGTTAGAACCCCCCCGGCCCCAACACGACCGGTTCGGGCCATCGCGGCGGTGAGGGCGCCGGGGGGGGTTAGGAGCGGCGGGCGTCGACGGCAGCTACCAGGCGGGCGGTGACCTCGGCGGCGGCGCCGAGGCCATCCACGACGGTGAGGAGCTCCCGTTCGCGGTACCAGGCGATCAGCGGGGCCGTTTCGCGCTCGTAGAGATCGAGGCGAATCTGGATAGCGGCGGGGGTGTCGTCGGCCCGCTGCACCACCTCTCCGCCACAGTTGTCGCATACCCAGCCGTAACGCGGCGGGGAATCCACGGAGAAGTTCGTGGCGCAATCAACACAGACACGCCGACCAGCCAATCGCGCTAACACCACCTCGGTGGGCACGACAAGATCGATCACTAGGTGCAACGCCGCCCCGGCGGTGATCTCACTCAGCCTCTCTGCCTGGCCCACCGTACGCGGGAATCCGTCGAGGATGTAGCCCCGCTCGCGGGTGTCGTCGGCGGCCAGGCGTTCGGCCACCACTCCCCCGATGACCCCGTCCGATACCAGTTCGCCCCGGTCCATGACCGCTTTGGCCTGGAGACCGAACTCGGTGCCCTCTCGGACCGCCGAGCGGAGCATGTCACCCGTGGAGATGTGAGGGATCACGTAATGGTGCGAGAGGCGCACACATTGGGTTCCCTTGCCCGCACCCTGCCGACCCAGCAGGACCAGACGAGCGCCGGGGATCACGCCAGGACCCCAGCCGCCATCACTTCAGGAAGCCCTCGTAGTTGCGCATCATCAACTGGCTGTCGATCTGTTTCATCGTTTCGAGAGCCACCCCCACCGCAATGAGCAGCGAGGTGCCGGCGAAGGGGAAGTTCTCCACATCAGCGGTGGCCAGCAGGATCGAGGGCAGCAGCGCGATGAAGGCGATGAACAACGCACCGGGCAGCGTGATCCGCGACAAGATCTTGGCCAGGTATCGCTCCGTCTGGGGCCCCGGGCGAATACCGGGGATAAACCCACCCTGCTTGCGGATGTTCTCGGCTTGCTGGGCGGGATCGAAGGCAATGGCGGTGTAGAAGTAGGCAAATCCGATGATGAGCAGGCCATACACAAAGACGTACACAATCGAGTCGGGCTGGACCAGGTAGTCGTTCACCCATCCCTGGATCGACTTTCCGTAGCCCTCCGCCGGCAGCACGTTGGTGAACAGAATCGGGAGGTAGAGGACCGAACTAGCGAAAATGATCGGGATCACCCCCGACTGGTTCACCTTGAGGGGAATGTAGGTGCTCTGGCCCCCGTACATCCGACGGCCCACCACCCGCTTGGCGAACTGCACGGGGATACGGCGCTGGCCTTGTTCGATGAACACGATGGCCACTAGCAGCACCACCGCAAGCAGCAGCAGAACGATGAGGAGCGCGGAGCCCTTCTCCGCATTCAGTTGGGCACCGGCGGCCGGGAAGGTGCTCACCACCGAGGCGAAGATCATCAACGACATGCCGTTACCGATGCCGCGCTGGCTGATGAGTTCGGACAACCACATCAGGAGAGCCGTGCCCGCCGTAAGGGTCAACACCACCAGGATCACCCGGAACGGGGTGAAGTTGGGGAGGACGTCGATCCCGAGGCTGTTGCCGCCGCCGAGCAGACCGCCGCCGCCATTGTGGAAGAGGAACGCTAGACCCGTGGATTGCAACAGGGCGATGGCCACGGCGAGGTAGCGGGTCCACTGAGTAATCTTGCGCTGCCCCACCGCCCCCATCTGCTGCCATTCCTCCAGCTTCGGAATCACCACGGTGAGGATCTGCATGATGATCGAGGCCGTGATGTAGGGCATGATCCCGAGCGCAAAAATGGCGAACTGGGTAAGGGCGCCGCCCGAGAAAAGTTGCAGGAAGCCCAACACCCCCGCCCCTTGGTCCGCTTGCCGTTTGAGCTCGGCCACCGCATCGAGATCGATACCGGGCGCCGGGATATAGGCGCCGATGCGGTAGAGCGCGATCATCAGCAGCGTGAAAAGAATCTTGCCACGAAGGTCGGGGATCCTGAACACGTTGCGAACGCTGGACAGCACGGGCTGGGCTCCTGGTCAGCGGGCGCTGCCAGCGGCAGCGATGGGGTGGATAGGACTAGCGGTTAGCGAACTGGTTGCCTTGCACCGGAGGACGACGATCGCCCCACGGCTTGGGCAGAATCTCCACCGTACCGCCCGCGGCAGTGATGGCTGCCTCGGCGGACTTCGAGAAGGCATGGGCCTTGACGGTCACCTTACGGGTGAGGTCGCCCCGGCCCAAGACCTTGATGAGGGCACCCTTGTGAGCAAGACCCTTGGCTTGAAGGGTGGCGGGGCTGATCTCGTCCATGCCGCTTTCCTCGATGGAGTCGAGGTTGATGCCCTGATACTCCACCCGGAAGGGGTTGTTGAAGCCTTTGAGCTTCGGGATTCGGATGTTGAGGGGCATCTGGCCACCCTCGAAACGGGCCGGGACACTGCCCCGTGCCTTCTGGCCCTTGGTGCCGCGGCCGGCGGTTTTGCCGCCCTTGCCGGCGATACCCCGACCGACGCGCTTCTTGCGCCGATTTGAACCCTTAGGGGGCTGGAGGTCGTGGATCTTGATAGTCATGAGTTTGTGGGCTCCTCAACCGAGACGAGGTGGGGCACACGGGCCACCATCCCGCGAATCTCAGGGCGATCAGGAAGGGTGTTCGACTTGCCGATGCGGCCGAGACCAAGCGCCCGCAGCGTTCCCCGCTGCTTGGGCTTGGTTCCGATGGCGCTACGGATCTGGGTGACGATGATCGTGCCTTCCTCAGCCATCATGCAACCTCTTCGGGCACGGAGGCCTGCGGGCCACGCTCGCTCAGGTTGTAGGCGGCGAGCATTCCCTTGGGCACGAAGTCCTCAGGGTCGAGGCCACGGAGACGAGCAATCTCGTCGGGCCGCTTGAGCGACTTGAGACCATTGATGGTGGCTCGGGCCACGTTGATGTGGTTGGAGGAACCGAGGGACTTGCAGAGCACGTCACGCACGCCCGCCTCCTCGAGGATGGCGCGGGCAGCCCCCCCGGCGATCACACCGGTACCGGGAGCCGCCGGCTTCAGCAACACTCGGCCCGCTCCCATGCGGCCCACGATCGTGTGAGTGACCGTCGTGCCCGCCAGCGGCACCTGAAAGAGGTTCCTGCGAGCCTCTTCGGTGCCCTTCTGAATCGCCAGGGGCACCTCTTTCGCCTTGCCATAACCCAAGCCGACACGCCCATGACCGTCACCGATCACCACGAGGGCGGTGAAGCTGAAGCGTCGACCGCCCTTCACGACCTTGGCCACGCGATTGATGTTGATCACGCGCGACTCACGCAGGGTGGTGTCGGTGGACTGCCGCGGGTTCTCGCGCTCTGCTTTCTCGCGATCTCGGCGGGGGGGACCTGATCCGTTAGCCATCTAGAGCTCCAGTCCAGCGTCACGGGCGGCGTCAGCGACTGCCGCCACCCGACCGTGGTAGAGGTTGCCGCCTCGATCGAAGACGACCTTGGTGACGCCGGCGGCCTTAGCCCGCTCGGCGACGAGCTGACCAACCTTGATGGCAGCACCCTTGTTGCTGGTGCCACCCTCTCGCAGGTCGGGCTCTTGGGTGGACGCCGAGGCGATCGTGCAACCGGAGCGGTCGTCGATCACCTGAGCGGAGATGTGCTTGTTCGAGCGGAAGACAGCCAGGCGCGGACGCTCGGCGGACCCTTCCACCTTTTTGCGCACCCGCCGGTGTCGACGGATGCGGGCTTCTCGCTTGTGCTGTGCGGTCACGGTCATGAGGTGTCCTTACTTACCCGTCTTTCCGGCCTTCTTGGCGACGAATTCGCCAAGGTACCGGACGCCCTTGCCCTTGTAAGGCTCGGGTTTACGGATCTTGCGGATGTTGGCGGCCACCTGGCCGACGATCTCTTTGTCGATGCCCTTCACGATGATGCGGTTCGGGGTGGGGGTCTCGAAGGTGATGCCTGCGGGAGCATCAACCGACACCGGGTGACTGAACCCGAGAGCCAGATCAAGCTTGCTGGTGCCCTGAGCGGCGGCGCGGTAGCCCACACCGATGATCTCAAGTTCCTTCACGAACTCCTCGTTCACACCCACGACCATGTTGTTCACCAGCGAGCGGACAAGACCATGCATGGCCCGGTTCTCGCGCTGATCGTCGGGACGTTCCACCAGCAATTCATCGCCATCCTGACGCACGGTGATAGCGCCGGGGATCACGCGCTCCAGGGTGCCCTTGGGACCCTTTACGGTGACGTGGCTCCCGGCGATGGTCACATCGACGCCGCGGGGGACCGGGATGGGGGATTTTCCGATTCGGCTCATGTCAGGTCACCACACGAAGCAGAGGATCTCGCCGCCCACGTTGCGCTTGCGCGCTTCGCGGTCGGTCATGAGCCCCTGGCTGGTTGAGAGGACGGCCACCCCGAGACCACCGAGGACCCGGGGGACCTTGGTGGACTGGCTGTAGACGCGCAGGCCCGGCTTCGACACCCGGCGTAGGCCGGAGATCACGCGGGCTCGCTCGGGCGAGTACTTCATCTTGATGGACAGCACGCGTCCAGGACGTTCCGTGTTGTCGGCCACATCAAACCCCTCGATGTAGCCCTCCTTGTGGAGGATGGCGGCGAGGGCTTCTTTCACCTTGGAACTGGGCATCCGCACGTCGTCATGCATCGCGACGTTGGCGTTGCGAATGCGAGTGAGCATGTCGGAGATCGGGTCAGTCATGGTCATTGGTCGACTCCCCTCACCAGCTGGCCTTCGTCACGCCGGGGATCTCCCCGGCATGGACCATCTCCCGCAAACAAATCCGGCACAGACCGAACTTGCGGTAGACGGAATGCGGACGCCCACAGCGCTTGCAGCGGGTGTAGGCACGGACCTTGAACTTCGGGGTCCGCTGTTGTTTTTCGATAAGTGCTTTCTTGGCCATTATTCCTGTCCCTCGCGCTTGAACGGGAAGCCGAAGGCGTCAAGGAGGGCCTTGCCTTCGGCATTGGTCTTGGCGGTCGTCACGATGGTGATGTCCATGCCCCGCGGGGCATCGATCGAGTCGTAGTCGACCTCTGGGAAAATCAGCTGGTCGCTCACACCGAAGGTGTAGTTGCCGTGGCCGTCAAACGAACGGGGATTGAGCCCCCGAAAGTCACGGACCCGCGGAATGGCGAGACTGATGAGCCGGTCAAGGAACTCCCACATGCGCGCACCCCGAAGGGTGACCTTCGTGCCGATGGGGTTCTCCTCACGGAGTTTGAAGTTGGCGATGGACTTACGGGCCCGGGTGATGATCGGCTTCTGGCCGGAGATCCGGGTGAGGTCCTTGACGGCTCCCTCGAGCAGCGAAGGCTGCCCGACGGCGGCGCCGACGCCCATGTTGATCACGATCTTCTCGAGGCGGGGAACCTGCATGATGTTCCCGAACCCGAGTTGCTCCTTGAGGGCATCACGGATTTCGGTCTCATACCTGGTCTTGAGCCGCGGTACCGCGGTGGTGGTGGCCGTGGTGGTCACTCGATGTCCTTTCCACACTTCTTGCACATGCGCACCTTGGCTCCGTCGGGGTCGCGCCGGTAACCCACCCGAGTGGGCTTGCCGCACGCCGGGCACACGAGCGCCACGTTGGCCACGGGCAAGGGCATGTCTTTGTCGATGATTCCGCCCTGCATCGTGGCCTTGGTGGCTTTTTGGTGCTTCTTGGCCACGTTGACGCCGTCGACAATGATCTTGCCGGCCGCCGGAAAAACCCGGGAAACCTGTCCGATTTCGCCCCGGTCCTTACCGGTCAGCACCTTCACCTTGTCGCCCTTTTTGATCTTGAGACCAGCCATGGTCACAGCACCTCCGGGGCGAGGGACACGATTTTCATGAACTTCTTGTCCCGCAACTCGCGGCCCACCGGGCCGAAGATTCGGGTGCCCCGCGGGTTCATCTGGTCGTTGATGAGCACGGCGGCGTTCTCGTCGAAGCGGATGTAGCTACCGTCGGGACGGCGCTTCTCCTTCTTCACCCGCACGACGACGCACTTGACGACCTCGCCTTTCTTGACCGCCGCGCCGGGGATGGCGTCCTTGACGGTGGCGACGAATACGTCACCGATGCTGGCGTAGCGCCGTTTCGTTCCACCGAGTACACGGATGCACAGGACCTCCTTGGCCCCGCTGTTATCCGCCACCCGGAGGCGGCTCTCCTGCTGAATCATGCGTAGCTCCGATCAAACTTCACGCCGGTGGTACGGCGCATGACTCGTGAATCGCGACGCTCGCTCATCGTGCCCGCTCCAGCACTTCCACGAGCCGCCAGCGCTTCAGCTTGGACAGGGGCCGGGTCTCTTGGACCCGAACCTTGTCGCCCACCTTGGCGTCGTTGGTCTCATCGTGCACGTAGAGCTTCTTGGTGCGCACCATGGTCTTCTTGTAGAGCGGGTGCGGCTTACGGGTAGTCACGGTAACGACGGCGGTCTTGTCCATGCCGGCGGAAGTAACAACTCCCTCGCGCAACTTGCGGGCGTTGGGCCGAGTAGTGGTCTCGTCGGCCATCAGGCGTTCTCCCTCTGGTTCTCAATCGCGTCGGCCGCCGCAATCTCGCGGGACCGAAGCTCGGTGTTGAATCGTGCAATGTCCTTACGAAGCTTCTTCAGGACGCTCACGTTGTCGAGTTGGCCGGTGGCATTCTCGAAGCGCTTCTTGAACAGAGCGTCCTTGGTCTCCGCCAGTTCCCGCAGCAGCGCAGCATCGTCAAGCTCCCGGTAGCCGATGTCCTTAGCCATCAGAGGGCCTCCTCACGAGCGACGAAGCGAGCCTTGATCGGCAGCTTCTGAATGGCGCGGTCGATGGCTTCGCGAGCCAGGACCGGATCGGGGTAGGAAAGTTCGAAGAGGATGCGGCCCGGCTTCACTACCGCGACCCAACGTTCCGGGTTGCCCTTGCCCGATCCCATGCGAGTCTCGGCGGGCTTCTCCGTAACGGGTTTGTCCGGGAAGATGGTGATCCAGACCTTGCCACCTCGGCGGGTCTTACGGGTCATGGCGATACGAGCCGCTTCGATCTGACGAGCGGTGATCCACCCCGGCTCGAGGGCCTGGATGCCGTAATCGCCGAAGGTGACCTCGGTGCCACCCTTGCTCTGACCGCGCATGCGCCCACGATGCTGCTTACGGTGTTTGACCTTCTTAGGCATCAACATCAGTCGGCGTCTCCCGGGTGGAACTTGGGCGTTTCGTGGTGCTCGACGGTGAGACGCTCGATCTCCTCTTCCTCGGCCAACAGGCGCTCCAACTCGGGATCAGCCTCCTTGACCAGGGGTTCAGCCTCGGCCGGCAAGCCGCCATCGGCGGCGGGTCGACGAGCAGCCGCGGAACTCGACACCACTCGACGGGGAGCACCGGCGGCGCCGGACGTCTCGCCGACGGCCATGGCGGCCTCGCGGTTGATCTTGTCGTCGTTGGAAGACTTGTACGGGAGAATGTCGCCCTTGTAGAGCCACACCTTCACGCCGATTCGCCCAGCGGGGGTGCGGGCCTCACGGAAGCCGTAGTCGATGTCGGCCCGGAGCGTATGCAGCGGCACCCGACCCTCGCGGTACCACTCGGTGCGAGACATTTCCGACCCGCCGAGGCGGCCCGAGCACTGAACCCGGATGCCGAGGGCACCGGCTTTCTGCGCATTCTGCACGGCACGCTTCATGGCCCGACGGAAGGCCACGCGTCCGGCCAGTTGATCGGCCACGCCCTGCGCAATGAGGGCGGCATCCAACTCGGGCTGCTTGATCTCTTGGATGTTGAGCTGCACCTTGTTGTTGCCGGTGATGGAGGTAAGCCCCGCCCGCATGCGATCGGCTTCGGCACCGCGGCGCCCGATCACGATGCCGGGTCGGGCGGTGTGCACATCTACCCGAAGCTTGTCCCGAGTGCGTTCGATTTCCACCCGAGAGATGGCGGCGTGGGGAAGCTGGACCATGATGAAGTCACGGATTTTCCAGTCCTCGATAATGAAGGCGCCGTACTCCTTGCGGTCGGCGAACCAGCGGGACTTCCACTCGGTGGTAACACCGAGGCGGAAGCCGTAGGGGTTGACCTTCTGACCCATCAGCTCTTCTCCTCATCGGAGGCCGACGCCTCGGAATCATCGGTCGGTGCATCGAGGGGGGCTTCGCCCACCTCGGCGTTGTCCTCGGGTGCATCGGTGACCACCGGCTCAGCCGGGGCTTCAGAATCGATGACCTCGTCGCTGGTGACCTCGTCATCGTGATCATGACCCTCATGGTCGTGATCGTGATCGTGGTCCTGGTCTGGCTGACGCGCCGCCCGAGCCGCCTGACTCTTGGCCACGCGAGCCCGACGGGCCTCCGCCGCATCACGACGGACACCCCCCCGGCCCACCGCCGCGGTGGTACGGGCCTGGCGCTGAGCCAATTTCTTGTCGTCCATGAGGCTGACGATCACCGTGATGTGACAGGTGCGCTTCCGGATGCGGGTTGCTCGGCCTCGGGCCCGGGGGCGCCACCGCTTCAGCGTGGGGCCCTCATCGGCGAAGCAAGCCGATACGTACAGATGGTTGGGGTCCATCGAGTCGTTGTGCTCAGCGTTGGCCACAGCCGACGCCAGGACCTTGCGAATCTCGCCCGCCACTGCCCGATCAGTGAACTCGAGCACACCGTCGGCATCGTCGACATGTAGGTTCCGGATGAGGTCGAGGACCTCGCGTGCCTTGTAGGCGGACACGCGGAGGTACCGAACCTCGGCACGGGTACCGGGACGTTCGTTGGTCTTGGTTCCGAAGGCCATCGCTATCGCCTCCCTCGAGCCTGCTTCTCCATACCCGCGTGGAACTTGAAGGTCCGCGTGGGGGAGAATTCGCCGAGTTTGTGCCCGACCATGGCTTCGGTGACATACACCGGGACGTGCTTACGACCATCGTGAACGGCGATGGTGTGACCCACCATCTCCGGGATGATGGTGGACCGACGGCTCCAGGTCTTGATGACCTTTTTCTCGCCCTTCTCGTTGAGGACGTCCACCTTCTTGAGAAGATGGTCGTCCACGAAGGGACCCTTTTTGAGGCTGCGGGGCATGGGTTCCTACCTCCGACTGCCGCGCGTACGGCGCCGGCGGACGATGAGTTTTTGGGACGGCTTGGTCTTGTCTCGGGTACGGCCTTCAGGCTTGCCCCATGGCGACACGGGGTGTCGGCCACCAGAGGTCTTGCCCTCGCCGCCACCGAGGGGATGGTCGACAGGGTTCATCGCCACCCCGCGGGTTTGGGGCTTTACGCCCTTCCAGCGGTTGCGGCCGGCCTTGCCGATCTTGATGAGTTCGGCCTCGGAGTTGCCAACTTCCCCGACGGTCGCCCGACAGTTGATCGGAACCCGACGCATCTCGGTGCTGGGCAGACGCAGGGTGGCGTAGTCGCCTTCCTTGGCCACCAACTGCACCGCGGTGCCCGCCGAACGACCCATCTTGGCGCCACCACCGGGGTACAACTCAATGGCGTGCACGGTGGTTCCCACGGGGATGTAGCGCAGCGGAAGGGCGTTGCCCGGACGGATCTCCGAGCCCTGGCCCGACTGCAGCATGTCTCCCACGCCCACGTCTTTCGGGGCGAGGATGTACCGCTTCTCGCCGTCGAGGTAATGAAGCAGCAGGATGCGGCAGTTGCGGTTGGGGTCGTACTCCACGGCGGCAACCTTGGCCGGCACGCCGTCCTTGGTGCGCTTGAAGTCGATGAGGCGGTAGCGCTGCTTGTGGCCGCCACCTTTGTGACGGGCCGTCTTGCGGCCGTAGTTGTTACGACCGCCGGTGTTGTGCTTGGGCGCCAGCAGGGATTTCTCGGGCGTCGTCTTCGTGATCTCGGCGAAATCAGAGACCGTCTGGAAACGACGACCGGGGCTGGTGGGCTTGCGTTTGCGAAGGGCCATGTCTGCTCTATCCCTGGAAGAGGTCGATCGTCTGACCCTCGGCGAGGGTCACGATCGCTCGCTTGGTGTCGGGTCGGCTGCCAAACCCGGAGGTCTTGCGGTTGCGCTTCCGCTTGCCCTTCCGGTTGAGGGTGTTCACCTTCAGGACCTTCACCCCAAAGATCGCCTCGACGGCGTCGTGGATCTCGGGCTTGGAAGCGCCGGGGTGCACCGTGAAGGTGTAAGCCCCGCCCTCGGAGAGGGCGAAGGACTTCTCGCTCACGATGGGAGCGAGGATGATGTCGCGGGGGTCCTTGTTCACGAGGCCTCCTCAGCGGCGTGGTTGCCCCGGGTAACGGGGCGATCGACCGGCAGGGTGTCGGGGGTGAAGACCAGCCAGTCCGACACGAGGATGTCGTAGGCGTTCAACTCGCCGATGCCGCACACGTGGATGTTGTCCAGGTTGCGGAGGCTCTTCCAGATGGCCTGGTCTTCCGGGCGGAGCACCACCAGCACCCGACCATCCACGCCATTGGCCGCCAAGGCAGCCATGGCGCTCTTGGTGCTCGGAGCCTCGATGCCCCAATCGAGCACAAGAATCCGTTCCGAAGCGGCGCGGTCGGAAAGGGCGGACTTCAGGGCCAGGCGAATCATCTTCTTGGGGGTGCGCTGGGCGTAACTCCGCGGCTTGGGGGCGTGAATCACGCCACCGCCGGTCCAGATGGGGGAACGGCTCGAACCGGCCCGGGCCCGGCCGGTACCCTTTTGGTTCCACGGCTTCGCTCCGCCACCGCGTACTTCGGCTCGGGTCTTGGTGGACTGCGTACCCGAGCGCTTGGCGGCCAACTGGGCCGTCACCACCTGGTGCAGAACCGGCAGGTTCGGCTCGATCCCGAACATGGCCTCATCGAGTTCCACCGACCCAGCGGCTTTCCCGGCAGCATCCTTTGTTTCCATCGTCGGCATCTCAAGCACCTGCCTTCACGGCGTTGCGGATCAACACAAGCCCGCCCTTGGGCCCGGGTACCGAGCCCCGGACGAGGACGAGGTCGCGGTCGGCGTCGGCCGACACCACCAGAAGGTTCAAGGTGGTGACCTTCTCGCCACCCATGCGACCGGCCATCCGCTGGCCCTTGAACACTCGCGACGGCGTGGCGCATGCCCCCACCGAGCCCGGGGCCCGGTGCGTGCGGTGGGTGCCGTGGGAGGCGGGCATACCGCCGAAGCCGTGACGCTTCATGGCCCCGGCGAAGCCCTTGCCCTTGCTCACGGCCGTGACATCAACCTTGTCGCCGTCAGAGAGGAGGTCGGCCTTCAGTTCTTGGCCCACCGAATACTCCGAGACGTCGTCGAGCCGCAGTTCCACGAGACGCGGACCGGGGTCGACGCCCGCCTTTTCGAACTGCCCCAACTTGGGCTTGGTGATCTTGGAGGCCTTCTTCGTGCCGAAGGTGACCTGCAGGGCGGTGTAACCATCTCGCTCGTCGGTCTTGACCTGCACGACGCGACACGGCTTGACCCGCAGGACGGTCACGGGCACGACGCGGTTCTCGTCGTCCCAGACCTGGGTCATTCCTACTTTCTCACCCACGATTGCTTTGGTGGCCATGACGGCTACGTCTCTCTCATCGGCGGAGGAACAAGGCGGACCCTGTTCACGCGAACGCTCCGCACGGTGGACCCGGCGGAGCGTGATTAGGTTGTGCCGTGCGGTTCCCGAGTTTGGTTCGAGCCTGCCCGGACATCGGTTTCTTTACTCGGCTACCCGACCCAACAGGCCCGGTAGCACGAAGAGTCCACGATAGCGGGGTAGGACTCCACCGTCCAAAGCGACCCGCGAGGTGAGGTGCCCGCGGCTAGGGCGCCAGGCCCGTACAGCCCCGAAGGCCCTCCCAGTCGGCCCGGGCGCGCTCCGCCTCGGCTCCCACCAGTGGCGACGGAACACTGGCGGTGATACGGCCGGGGGTCCAGTCGTACCGATCGATACGCCGCCCCGTCGCCGTCACGGTGAATACCCCGGTTTGCGCCCCGGCGGCGCTGTTTTCCTTGAAGAAGAAATTGCCGAGGCCGTAGTTGACCACGGTGTTCCCAAGGCGCCCGGCCCCCTGGAGACGGTGCGCATGACCTCCCACCACCAGATCGGCTCCGGCATCGGCGAGAGTGCGGGCCAGAGCCTGTTGATCCGCGCTCGGACATGTCTCCTTCTCAACCCCCCAGTGGAGGAACACGATCACCGTGTCGCTGGTGGCCCGGGCGGCCTCCACGGCGGTCACCAAGCGATCCACCCGCTTGGCCGATGCCAACCCGGCATGGTCAGCCGTGGCGGTCCACGCCTTGATCAGGCTGTCACCGATCACCTGGGTGGCCCCAATGACCGCAATACGCTGGCCCCGGATGGTGGTGGTGAAGGGAGCGAAGGCCTCGTCCTCGTTGGCGCCGATCCCCACAATGAAATGATCTCGTTGAGCTCGCGCCACCGCCAACGATTCCGCCAGGCCCTCAGGGCCGTAGTCCACCCCGTGGTTGTTGGCCATGCTCACGACATCGAACCCGGCCGAGCGCAGCGCATCAACCGCCGTGGGGGGGGCCCGAAAGGTGAACTGCTTGGGGGCGGGAGCACCGCCAATGGCAATCGACGTTTCGAGGTTCCCGATGGCGAGATCGGCGGCGCTAATGGTCGGGGCAAACGGACCGATGGCCCCGGCGGGGTCGTTATCGAGGCGACGGCGGTTCGTTCCCTCGAAGTTGATATCGCCGGCGAAGGCGATCGTGACTGACTCGCCGCTGCCAAGCTCGCCCCTCGGTTCCGTGCCGGTGGTGATGTCACCGGTGGGGGTAGGGGGAGGGGAACTAGGGGCGCCCGTTCCAACTGCGGGGGTGTCGGTACTCCCCGGCCGACTGGCCAGATAGCCCACCGCCAGGCCAGCCCCGCCGAGCAAGGCGACTAGCCCCAGAGTTATCCGGCGCCGGCGAGCGGGGGCAGGAGACGCTCGATGGCCAGGGACGCTCACGCCCTCCATCCTGCCAGAGTGGTCTTAGACCTGTTGGATCTTGATCTCGATGTCCACGCCGGCGGGAAGTTCGATGCGCTGGAGCGAATCCACCGTCTTGGCGGACGGCTCAAGGATGTCGAGCAGGCGCTTGTGGATCCGCATCTCAAAGTGCTCGCGGCTGTCCTTGTCCTTGTGAGGGCCCCGGATCACGGTAAACCGGTGGTTTTCCGTCGGCAGCGGGATCGGGCCGCGAACCGTGGCCTGCGTGCGCAGAACGGTTTCGACGATCTTCTTCGTCGACTGGTCGATGATCTCGTGGTCGTACGCCTTCAGGCGAATGCGGATCTTCTGCTTCTCAGCCATGTCTTGCTCTACTCACTTTTCAAGGATCGGCCCCGGACGGAGCCTGGGAAGGCTACTTGATGATCTTGGTGACGCGGCCGGCGCCCACGGTACGGCCACCCTCACGGATAGCAAACCGCAGGCCCTCGTCCATCGCAATCGGATGAATCAACTCCACATG
>VFJN01000004.1 GCA_009886035.1 Actinomycetota bacterium | reverse complement strand
CTAGGCCGGGACAAGACCGACAGCCGGCGCAGAGCCACCGAACTCTGGCCCGCCCACGCCGACCAGTTCCAACGGGTAAAAGACGACGGCAGAGCCGAAGCCGCGTTGATCGCCCTCTACGGTGCGGGCCAGTGACATACCATCTGCCATTCATCGCCGCCGAACTCTCCGGATACGGCTGGCACATCTTCCCCTGCCGACCCGGCGGCAAAGAACCCGCCACGGCCCACGGCGTCAAAGACGCCAGCGCCGACCTCGAGCAGGTGGCTGACTGGTGGACCCGGACACCCGCAGCCAACATCGGTGTTGCCTGCGGGCCGTCCCGCCTCGTTGTCATCGACCTCGACATGGGCGATAACAAAAACGGTATCAAACGCTGGGCCGAACTCGCCGAAGACTACGCACCAGCCCCCACCTACACCGTCACCACCCCCTCGGGCGGTCGACATCACTACTATCAGGCCGACGAGGGCC
This sequence comes from Actinomycetota bacterium, assembly GCA_009886035.1. Taxonomy (GTDB): domain Bacteria; phylum Actinomycetota; class Acidimicrobiia; order Acidimicrobiales; family VFJN01; genus VFJN01. Next base: position 650 of record VFJN01000004.1, on the reverse strand, counting down.
CCGAACTCCACAACTCCGCCTCGAAACTCGCCCCCGGGATCGACGTACGGGCCGCCGGCGGCTACGTCCTCGCCGCCTGGTCGATGCTCCCCCACGGCCACTACTCCGAACCCGCCCACCCGCTCGAGGTCGCCCCGATCCCCGGCTGGCTCGCCACCACCCTCCGCCCAGCCCCCAGGAAGCCGTTAGAACGATCAGGGAACGTCTACGGCACCCACGGCACCCCCTACGGTGCCAGAGCCGTCAGCGACGAAATAAGGATCTTACGGGCCACACCAGAAGGCCGACGGAACCAGCAACTAAACATCTCCGCCTTCAACCTGTACCAGCTCGTCGAAACCGGCGACCTCGACCCCGTCGCCGTCTACACCCAACTCGTCGAAACAGGGTACGCCCTCGGCCTCGACGGCAAAGAAATCGAGAACACGATCCAGTCCGCTGAAGCCGGCGCCAAACAGAAACTGAGGCCACCCCGATGACCCCCGAAGAAGAAGCCAAACGCCTCATCGCCGACTACGAAGCCGCCCACGAGCACCGCCAGCCGTTACGGACCTACGCCGACGACCAGGCCGGGCCCGACAACAAACTCTACTCAGACAGCGGCAACGCCGAACGCCTCATAGCCCTCGCCGACGGCAAAGCCCGCTACG
>VFJN01000103.1 GCA_009886035.1 Actinomycetota bacterium | reverse complement strand
GTTGCCGTTGGTCTTGGTCCCGTTGCCGTTGGCACCGTTGGTCTTGGTCCCGTTGCCGTTGGTCCCGTTAGTCCCGTTGGTCTTGCCGTTGGCACCGTTGCCGTTGGTCCCGTTGGTCTTGCCGTTGGTCCCGTTGCCGTTGGCACCGTTGGTCTTGGTCCCGTTGCCGTTGGCACCGTTAGTCCCGTTGGTCTTGGTCCCGTTGCCGTTGCCGTTGGCACCGTTGGTCTTGGTCCCGTTGCCGTTGGCACCGTTGCCGTTGCCATTCCTGGCTCCAACAGCGACTGTCTCGTAACGGACCCGATCCACCCAGACGGGGGCGCTGTTGGCGGCGGTCGATTTCGCGACAGCTTCAGCGACCGCGACGGAGGCAGTAATTGCGATGGGCCGGCCGGAGGCCATGAGTGGGGCGTCATGGTTGGGTCGGAACAGCTTTGGCTCGAGCGCTAGTAGGGCGTAGAGCGCGGGCAGCACGAGCGAGCGTTGGCGGGTGAGGAGGCCGAAATTGGCCAACGAGGAGAAACTTGCCGAGTAGAGAATGAGAAGAGTGAAGCAGTAGAGGAGGAAGGGGTCCTTCCGGCATCGATGTAGTGCGAGGCGGATAGACGAGAATCGGTAGATGACCAGCCAGAGCAGCAAAGCCGACTCGATGGCCGCCAGCATCTGAAACGCGCTTCGCGACTCCCACACGAAGGGCCTGAAGAGCACTGTGATGGCGCTACGTGGCAGGAACAAGGGGTTGGTTAGCGAGTTGCCGCCGGTCGAGTACGTAGATCCGCCGTATGCGGTAGCAGCTGTTTGGGCATCAAGTTGCTCTTCGACAGAGTCGAGCGAGAGGCTTCCCAAGCCAATAAACCGTGTTCCAGCGGTGACGGTGAGGACCACGAGAATGCCGATAACCACCATGCCAATTGGTCGAGCGTTGGAAGGTTTGTCACCTTCTCGTCGAACGCGTCCTAAAAAGTACGGGATAGCTGCGGCCACCACGGCGAGGGCCAACAGGTGGGGACGGATCGCGAACAGAAGGAGACCACCTCCAAGAGCAAGCGGGATGGCCTGAGCAAGACGGTCCCTGAGCACCAAAGAGGTGGCCCAGGCCATGGCACCGAGACCCAGTTGCATCAGGGCTTCCTTGCCCAGTGAAGCGGGCCAGAACACAATGCTGGGGACGAAGAGCATGAAAATCAGCGCCAGGCGTTGATTGACATACGACACTGAATCACTGATGGCCCGGTACCAGAAGTACGACCCGATGACCGCCAGCAATCCAAATAAGAAGAATCCGGCGAGTTGGTCCCTCCCGAAGAGGTAGTAGAGAAGGCCGGTAAGGAACCTGATCATGTTGCTTCCGCTGAGAGCCATCCCCTCCATCGGCGATGTCGCTCGTTCACCGGTCCAAAACGCAACGAGTTCACGGCCCTCTCGGTCGTAAACGAACGCGTCGCCAGCGTTCTGGTACACGAGCGTGAGGCTGAGGTACCTCGCGGCCGCGGCCACGATCTTGAAGATGGTGCCCAGGACGATCAGCCGGGGCAGCCAGGGCTCATTCGGGCGCAGGCGGCGGCATCGTCGACCAAAGGCAATGGCTGCAACAAGCCCGGCCAAGGGAAAGAGCACCACACCAACGTGGTCTTGCCCCATGCCCTGGGTGGCAATGAGCGTGGCAAGGATCATGCCTCCGGCCAGGGCGAACCCCGCCGTGGCGCTGGGCGCAAGCCCTGCCTGGGCCGGCGTAGCGATTCCGTCCATGCGGTCGTTTGCTAAGGCGATGTCCTCGGGCGTCGAAACGACAGAAAACAGGGGCAGGAGGCCCGTGCTGTTGGTGCTGTGGCCGTTGGTGCTGTGGCCGTTGGTGCTGTGGCCGTTGGTGCTGTGGCC
>VFJN01000150.1 GCA_009886035.1 Actinomycetota bacterium | reverse complement strand
CGCCGAGGCCACCCAACGCCAACGGCAGGAACGCCACCGCCCCGGCCCCGAGCGGCACCTGGGCCCGCCCCGGAACCATCGCTACCGCCAGCGCGATGGCCGCCACCGCTAACTGGGTGAGGACCGCCACGGGGACGTGGCGCAGATGGATCTCGGCCGGTTCCAGGGGCGTGGAGTCGCGGCGGCTGGGATGGTCCACCTCCTGGGCGAGGGGCTCCACCGAATCAAGACCGGCAATGAACAGTGCCATGCCCGCCACGATGACGAGCGGAGTGGTGCCCGACCACATCCCCCGCAGACACAGACCGATCACTCCCGCCAGCAGTACCAGGCGAGCCACCCGGGCCGCCGGCCAGCGCATCAGCCCCCGGAGTCCCCGAACGAATACCGGCCAGCGGCCCGTACCGTTCACCTCCAGGCGAACCCAGGGTCGTAGGCGGGGTAACTCCATGGCCAGCTGGCGCCGCAACACGATCACCGTACGCACATCCTGCAGGGTGGCGGCGAAGCGAAGTTGGCCCACCAGCGTGGACCGTCGCTCGGCCGCCTCGAGGGACAAGCCCCCCAGCAGGCGCATCCCCACCACCAGCGCCAACGCGGCCACCACGATCGGGAGGAGGCCGACGAGATTCATCCGTAACGGCCACAGCACCAGGTCGCCAAAGGTAGAGGTGGCGCTGAAACCGATCAGGCCGGTGCCATCGGCGATGGCCATGCCGATAAGCACGACCCCCACCAACGAGGCGATCCAGCGCGGCATACGGGTACCGCCCGACAGCAGCGCAGTGCCAACGCACAGCGCGATGAGGACAAGGCCAGCCAATGCGCCCGTGGCGATCCACGCCCCCCGCCCGCCGTCGAGCCGATTGACGGCCAGGTTGCCGGCGATGGCTCCCACCACGATGCCCACGAAACTCAAGAAGCGGAGTTGTCGGATGGCCGGGGCCCGCAGGGCGGTGGTGCGGTCTACCGGAGCGAGCAGCACATGGCGGACCTCGGTGCGCTCGAGCGCCAGCGGTCCCCCCCGGCTGCCCGATCGCAACCCGAGGGCGATAGCAAACGCCGCCAGCCCGCCCAACCAGCCCGGGCCCGAGGCCAGCAACCCGGCGGTCTCGGAGGCACTCAACCGTTTGTCGCCCACCGAGCCGGTGAGAAACACCACGATCACCAGGCCCACGATGGCGGTGGTGTACGCCTGGTAGAGGGCATCGATCCAATGGATGTCGGCGGTGCGCTTCTGGCGCCGAAACCGCCTCCAATCGCGCAGCGTCCCTTCGAGGTCCGCATCGGGGGTCGCCACAGCCAGCACACGGCGACGATAAACGAGGCTCGGCGCCCACCGACAATCATCGCCAAGGTCCCGGCGGATCCGATCGATCCGCCGGGCAAATCACACGGCCACTACGACAGACGCTCGATCACCATGGCCATGCCCTGGCCTCCGCCTACGCACATGGATTCGAGGCCGTAGCGGCCACCGGTGTCGTCAAGACCGTTGATCAGCGTGGTCATGATGCGCGCTCCGGTCATGCCGAAGGGGTGACCCAGGGCAATGGCCCCACCGTTCACGTTTAGTTTCTCCGGGTCGATGTTGAGATGCTTCATCGAAGGGATCACCTGGGCCGCGAAGGCTTCATTGATCTCCACGAGGTCGATGTCGTCGATGGTCAGCCCGGCTCGGCCGAGGGCCTGACGGATAGCCGCCACCGGACCCATGCCCATGATCTCAGGGTTCAATCCGGTGACCCCGGACGACACGATGCGAGCGAGCGGAGTGAGCCCGAGGGCGGCGGCCCGGGTGTCGCTCATCACGACCACCGCGGCGGCGCCGTCGTTCAGTGGGCAGGCGTTGCCGGCGGTGACCTGGCCGTCGGGGCGGAACACCGGCTTGAGCTCGGCGAGTTTCTCGGCGGTGGTACCGGCGCGGGGGCCGTCGTCCTTACTCACCACAGTGCCGTCGGCGAGGGTGACCGGTGTGATCTCTCGGTCGAAGAAGCCCCGTTCCTGGGCGGCGACGGCTCGCTGCTGCGAGCGGGCACCCCACTCGTCCATCTCCTCGCGGGTTACGCCTTCGGAGAGGACCACGTTCTCGGCGGTCTGACCCATGGCGATGTAGATGTCGGGAAGACCAACCGGCGACGACCAGGAATGGGCCCCCCCGGCGCGCTCGGCGGTGGTGGCCTCGGCGTCGGCAAAGAGGGAGTTGTGCGGACCGGTGTCGGACGCCCCGTGCATGTAGCGGCTCACGGTCTCCACGCCGGCGGCGACGAACACGTCGCCCTCGCCGGCCTTGATGGCGTGGGCGGCCATCCGAATGGTCTGGAGCGACGACGAGCAGTACCGGTTCACGGTGACGCCCGGTACATCGGGGAGACCGGCGAGAAGCGCCGCCACCCGTGCGATGTTGTAGCCGGCCTCGCCACCGGGCTGGCCGCAACCGAGAATGACGTCTTCAACCGTCTGGGGGTCGAGCGCTGGAACCTTCTCCAGGACGGACTTGATGATGAAGCCGGCTAGATCATCGGGGCGGCATTCAGCCATGCTCCCCTTGTTGGCCCGACCAATGGGGGTGCGGGCGGTGGCGACAATGACAGCTTCGGGCATGGGAGCCCTCCTTGAGCAGAGCGGAGTAGGACGGGGTGCAGTTTGGTCGGGGACCACCCCGTCGGCCAGTCCAGCCTTGATCTCGCCTCCCCCTCGCCTACCGTAAGGCCTCATGTCGCTGTTCGAGGATCCGAATGTAGGCAGCCCGGCCGAGGTCACCTGGTCGGTCTCCGACCTCGCCGAGGAAATCGGCCAAGCGTTGCGATCCGCCTTCCGCGACGAGGTGTGGGTGCGAGGCGAGATCCGAGATCTCTCTCGCCCGCAGTCTGGTCACGTCTACCTCACCCTCACCGATCCAGCCGCCCCGGGCGCGGCGATGGGATCGGGGGCCTCGATCTCGGTCATGCTGCATTCGCGCCAAAAGTCGGCGGTAAACGCCACCCTCACCGGGGCCGGCGACACCGTTCGCATGAGTGCCGGCACCGACGTGCGCATCCGGGGTCGGCTTCGCTGGTACGCCCCACGCGGGCAGCTCCAACTCCAGATGACCGCCATCGATCCGGCGTACACGCTGGGTCAGTTGGAACTCGCCCGAGCCGAACTCCTGCACCGGCTCGACGCGGAAGGCCTGCTGCAGGCCAACGGACTGCTTCCGGTCCCCCTGGCCCCCTTGCGCATCGGATTGGTCACCAGTGTGGGCAGCGCCGCCGAGGCCGACTTTCTCGATGAACTCCGTCGCAGTGGCTTCGCCTTCGAGGTGCTGCAGGCCGACACTCGGGTGCAAGGCATGGATGCCCCCCGGTCGATCGCGTCGGCCCTGCGAATGCTGGGCACCCACCGCCCTGATGTGATCGCGCTGGTGCGCGGCGGCGGAGCCCGCACCGACTTGGCGGCTTTCGACGACGAAGCCGTCGCCCGCGCCATCGCGGCGGCCCCGGTTCCCGTGTTCACCGGAATCGGCCACGAAACCGACTCGTCGATTGCCGATGACATTGGCCACACATCCGCCAAGACCCCCACCGCCTGCGCCGGACTTCTGGTGGCCCGGGTTACTGAAGTAGCCGATGCCCTCACGAGCGCCTGGAGCGCCATTGGGGGACAGGCCACCCGCACGGTGGCCCACCATGATCAGCAACTCGACCGCCACGCCAGCCATCTTCAGCGGGTGGGCCGCCTGGCCCTCGAAACCGCCGACCAGCGCCTCGCCCACCATCGGGGGCGGGTCGCCAGTGGGTCTCAATCCCATTTACGGGCCGCCGAAATCACCATGGGCACCAGCGAGCGACGCCTGGCCCACCGGGCCCCCCGGGTGATCACCGAAGCCGACCGTGTGCTCCGGAGCATCGAAGCGCGCGTGCGGGCCCTAGATCCCGAACGTGCCCTGGCCCGCGGCTGGTCCATCACTCGCACCGCCGCCGGCCGGGTGGTACGCCACCCCGACGAAGTAGCCGTCGGCGACGCGCTCGTCACGTTGCTGGCGGGTGGAACGGTGCGTTCCACGGTGACGGAAACCTCTACGGTGTTACCCAATGGCTGATGCCCCCACCCCCGACTCCATTGGTTATGCCGATGCCCTGGGCGAACTCGAAACGATTCTCACCGAGATCGAGGACGACACCGTCGACGTAGACGTGCTGGCCACCCGAGTGAAGCGAGCCGCCGAGTTACTCCGTATCTGTCGCGATCGAATTACCGCCGCCCAGGTGGAGGTCACCCAGATCGTCGCCGAACTCGAGCCCGAGTCCACCCCCGAGGGCTAAGGCCGTCCCGTCGCGGCGGCGCCAGGGGCACCGGTAGCGGTGCGGCAAGAGGTGGGTAACCACGACCGCTCGCCGGAGGCAGTGGGCCGGAT
>VFJN01000154.1 GCA_009886035.1 Actinomycetota bacterium | reverse complement strand
CCGCTCGGGCCCCCGGCTGGGAGACCTGGACGGACATGGGAGTGCGGGTGGCGGACGCCCTTACCGGTCTTGTGGATCGCCATCCCGGCGAGACGATTGTGGTGGCCTGCCACGGGGGTGTGGTGGCCCATTCGATGATTCACTTCCTGGCGCTCAACGATGTGGCCACGATGTCGCGCGCCTGGATCAGCCCGGACAACACCTCGATCACCGAGTGGCGCTTTGCGTCGAACCCCTACCAGAAAAAAACCATGCCCTTGGAACTCGTTCGCTACAACGATTTCGCTCACCTGGCCCGTCGTCCCCGCGGGTAGCCCGTTAGCGTCGGGCGGCCGGCGGTATCCATCTTGGGTCAACGTCGTCGGCGGGCTCAAGGGGCCTCATCAACAGGTCGATGGCGCTCCAGAGAGTTTGTGAGGAGCCGAAGAACGCCACCGGGACGAGCACCGCCACCGCCACCAGGCAGATCGCGAGCGGCGCGCCCCGCCGTTGGTCACCCATGATCACGAAGCCGCCGACAAGGGTGATCAACAGCAGACTGAAAGTCACGATGGTGTTCATCCCGATGGCACCAATGGAGTGGCCTTCCTCTCGACAAATGGGGAAGTGGCAGCGTGGGCAACGGTCCTTCACGTGAAACCACGTATCGAAACAGCCTGATCCGGCACAGAGCGGGCACCGGCGACGAAGGCCTCGCCACATCACGATCCACGGGGTCAACGGTACGAGGTCGTCCACGTCGCCCAGAATCCCACGCCACGGGTCCGAGTCATAGCCCTGCGGGCCCGTGCTCCGGTGGTTTTTTCCATCTACTTTTCGGGGTTTGGGACTACGGTGAAGACGTGGCGGACATTCCGGAGGAAAAACCACTGGTGGCCAGGCCGTCTCGCGGGGATAACCAACTGCCTGAGCCCAATGTGCTGAAGGACGCGTTAGCCAGCGATGAAGAAGAAATTCGCCAGCAGATTGCCTCCGGAGCCGGCACCACTGAGGAAATTCGAGCGCTGGCGGAGCGTTTGCGGGCGCATCGTAAGAGCGAATCGGTTGTCTGGGCAAGCGAGGTCAAGCCCCACCTCATCAAAGCGCGCAAGGCCCGTTTCCGACGGTCCACGCTGGCCACCGAGTTGGAAGAGAACGCCAGTTCGCAGCGCAATGTGGGGCTCATCGTGGTGGTGATGGTGCTTCTTCTCGTGGGGGCCCTTTCGAACTTGGACCTCTCCATCATGTTCTTGTTGGTCCCCCTCCTGGCCTTTATCGGCTACGCCGGATGGATTGGGAGTCGTGCTTCGGCGACGCCGGAGCCAGAGGACCACGACGGGCCAACCGACTGACCGTTGGTCGATACGCTGCCAGAGTGATCAGGGGCCGGACGGCGAAAGTCGTCATACAGCGTTGGGATGGCGTGGCCTTGGCGCGCCGGCCCGACGAACTCATCGTGGAGGAGCCCCTAGAGGTGCATCTCGATGGCCACCGGGTGGGCACCACGATGCGCACCCCCGGCCACGACTTCGAGTTGGCGGTGGGGCTTTGCCACGGCGACGGACTGCTGGCGGGGGCGACGGTGCGGTCCTGTCGGTACTGCGCCACCGGCTCGGCCGTGGAGAGCGGGTTCAACATCGTGAGCGTTGACACCGGTGGGTTAGCACCGCCGCCACCACCGCGTGTGAGCGCCGGCACCTCGGCCTGTGGGTTGTGCGGCTCCACCGAGATCGCCGAACTGCGCTCCCGGATCGGCCCGCTGCCGGTAGGGGACCCGTGGCCCATTGAGCAACTGGTGGCCATGCCAGGAATCCTGCAGCCAACCCAAGGACTCTTTGCCCGCACCGGTGCCGTCCACGCCGCCGCCGCTTTCGACCGCCACGGGCATTGGTTGCATGTGCGAGAGGACATCGGTCGACACAACGCAGTGGACAAGGTGGTGGGCCGCCTCCTGCTCGATGGCCGCCTTCCCGCCACCGATCTCGGTCTCTACGTCAGCGGTCGGGCCGGTTTTGAGATCGTGCAAAAGGCCTGGGCGGCAGGATTCAGCGCCGTCGTGTCGGTGAGTGCCCCGTCGGCCCTGGCGGTAGAGGCCGCCCGACTCGCCGGTGTAACCCTCGTCGGATTCGTGCGGGGCGATCCACCCACCGCCAACCTCTACAGCCCCGATGGCGCTCCATGAGTTGGAGTGATCAGTTCCGTGGCTGGCAGCCTTCGGGGTGGGTGGGCCTTCGACCCAACGGGGTGGGGCTGCAGAAGCCCAACCATCTCAAGGAGATGGTGAAGGCGGCCTGGGCCAATCGGGCGCACCCTAAATACGCCATGGATGTGCTCACCAAGGGAGCCTGCGACGGCTGCGCCTTGGGGGTGGCGGGCTTGCACGACTGGACGATGGACGGCATCCACCTCTGCACCACCCGCTTGAACCTGCTGCAACTCAACACCGCCGACCCCTTCGACCCCGGTCGGCTGGCCGAGGTGGGCGATTTTGCGGGTTGGAGTTCCACCCAACTTCGTAAACTGGGTCGTCTCGCCTACCCGATGCGTCGTCGACGCGGTGAGCCAGGGTTCACTCGGATTGGATGGGACGAGGCCCTCGATGCCGTGGCCTCGAGCATCGCGGCGGCGGCTCCGGCGCGGGTGGCGGTCTATCTCACCAGTCGGGGTATCACCAACGAGACGTACTACGTAGCGGGCAAGGCTGCCCGAGCCATGGGGGTGGCCAGCATCGACTCGGCCGCCCGGCTGTGCCACGCCTCGTCGGCGGTGGGTCTCCGTCAAACCATCGGAGTGGCGGCCTCCACCTGCTCCCTGCAGGACGTGATCGAGAGCGACCTCGTGGTTTTGTGGGGCACGAACCCGGCCAACAATCAGCCCGTGTTCATGAAATATCTCTACCTCGCCAAGCAGCGAGGGTGCCGCATCGTGGTGGTGAATCCCTACCTCGAACCTGGTCTGGAGCGCTACTGGGTGCCATCGCAGCTGGAGTCCGCTTTGTTCGGCACCCGGTTCTGCGATCTGCATGTTCCCGTTCGGCCCGGCGGGGATGTGGCCTGCGCCAACGCCGTGCTCAAACGCCTCATCGCCCGCGAGGCCATCGACACCGACTTCATCGCCGCCCACACCACCGGATGGGACGAGACCGTGCGGACGTTGGCGGAGCAGTCGGACGCGGAACTCGAAGAGCAGGCCGGACTGTCGGCGGCCCAGATCGATGCCTTCGCCGACCTCTACCGCTCGGCGTCGAGTGCCGTGCTCATCTGGTCGATGGGAATCACCCAACACCGCGACGGCGTGGCGGGCGTTCAGGCCATTGTGAATCTCGGCTTGGCCCGCGGAAACGTGGGACGCGACGGGGCGGGCCTCATGCCGATTCGAGGACACTCCGGGGTGCAAGGGGGTGCCGAGATGGGGGCCTACGCCACCGCTTTCCCCGGGGGCGCCCCGGTGGATGCCGCCAGCGCCGCCGCCCTCTCCGCGCAGTGGGGGTTCTCGGTGCCGGCTAGTCCGGGCCGCACCGCCCCCGAGATGCTCGAGGCCGCCGCCTCCGGCGAGCTCGACGTGCTGTGGAGTTCCGGGGGGAACTTTCTCGACGTGCTTCCCGACCCGCCGGCGGTGGCGAGGGCACTCGGACGGGTGCCGCTGCGTATCCACCAAGATCTGGTTGTCACGTCACAGATGTTGGTGGAGGGCGATGACGTGATCCTGTTGCCCGTGACCACTCGCTACGAGCAGGAAGGAGGGGGCACGGAAACCACCACCGAACGGCGGATCATCTTCAGCCCCGAGATCCCTCGGCGGGTGGGGGAGGCCCGCAGCGAGTGGCGACTGTTCGCCGACGTGGCTAGCCGCGTGTGCCCGCAGCATCAGGCGGCCTTTTCGTGGGCGACCAATCAAGACCTGCGCCAGGAGATCGCCACGGTGGTACCCAGCTACGCCGGCATCGAGCGGTTGGCGACTACCGGGGATCAGGTGCAGTGGGGCGGACGCCACCTTTGTGCCGATGGGATCTTCCCCTTGCCCGGCGGCCGAGCCCGTTTCACCCCCCTCACGCCAACGGTGTCGGTGGTGCCCCCCGGCGCCTTCCGAGTAGCCACGCGCCGGGGTAAGCAGTTCAACTCCATGGTTCATTCCGAGGTTGATCCCCTCACCGGCGCCGGCCGCCACGCCGTGTTCATTGACGCCGCTGACGCGGCTGCCCTTGGTGCTGCGCCCGGCACTCCGGTGCGCCTCACCAGCACCGCCGGCACCTTCGATGGCCATCTCCAGGTGGTACGACTCCCGGCTCGGTCGCTTCAGGTCTACTGGCCGGAAGGCAACGTCTTGATCTCTGCCGGGGCGGCCCACCGGGAACCACACAGCCAGCTGCCGGATTACAACGCCGTGGTCACCCTGGAGATCTTGGCGCAAGACCGATAGTCCTCGGTACCCTCATGGCATGCCCGCACCGCTTGTTCCGTCCGTGGGGTGGGGCGTGCTCCACCTCTTCGCCAAGGTTGGCCCGCTCGCCGATGCGGAGGCCATTGCCGCCGCCGTGAAGGCGGCCGAGGGCGACGACGTGCAGGTGGTGCCGGTGGCCATGCTGGGCCACAAGGCCGATGTGGCCTTCATGGCGGTGGGAGCGGATCTCTGGCGGCTGCGTCAATTGCAAAGCGAACTGGCGGCGGCGGGCTTAGACGTGGTGGACAGCTACGTATCACTCACCGAACTCTCCGAGTATGCCCAGGGTGTGCCGGAGGCGATGAAGGAAGCGCGCCTGCATCCGAACCTCCCCCCGGAAGGCAAAGCGGCGTTCTGCTTCTATCCGATGTCGAAGCGCCGGGGGGATGTGAGCAACTGGTTCACGCTGCCCTACGACGAGCGAAAGGAAATGATGTACGCCCACGGTGCGAGCGGGCGTCAGTTCGCCGGCCGGGTGCTCCAGGTGATCACCGGGTCCACCGGCCTCGACGATTTCGAGTGGGGCGTCACCCTCTTCGGGGTGCACCCCGACGACCTCAAAGAGGTGGTGTACACCATGCGTTTCGACGAAGCATCGGCCATCTACGCCGAGTTTGGGGCTTTTTACACGGGCATGGTGGCTTCGCTGCCCGAGGTGTTGGTGACCGTCGGCCTTGGCTTGGACTGAACCGGTCGGTGCGTCCGAACGGGCAGACTGGGTTCATGGTGACCAATGGGCACACTCGACGAGCCAGTGGGGGGCGGGGTGGTGATGCCTGAGGTCGAGCTCGAGCCATTGCGCGAGCGCCTCCGGGAGTTGGGGTCGGTGGCCGTGGCGTTCTCCGGAGGGGCCGACTCCGCCTTTCTCGCGTGGGTGGCTCACGACACACTGGGCGCCGACCGAGCGCGATGCGTCACCGCCGTGTCGCCGTCGCTGCCGGCCTCGGAGCGCCACGAGTGCGCCGCGTTAGCCGCCGAGTGGGGCTTGCAGTGGCAGGAAGTGGAAACCCAGGAACTGGAAAACGCTCTCTATCGGCAGAACGATGGCGAGCGATGCTTCTGGTGCAAAGACGCCCTTATGGCGGCCATCGAGCCGATCATGGGGGGATCGGGGACCACGGTGGTGCTGGGGGTGAACCTCGACGACCTGCAGGACCACCGTCCCGGTCAGCGCGCCGCCCAGGAGCGGGGAGCGGTGTTCCCGTTGGTGGATGCCGGGTTCAGAAAGGCCGACGTCCGGGCGTGGTCAGAACGCTTGGGTCTGCGCACCTGGGACAAGCCGGCGGCGGCGTGCCTGGCGTCGCGTTTGCCCTATGGCACCGCGGTGACCCTCGGGCGCCTGAGCGCAGTGGAGCGGGCCGAAGCGGGCCTCCGGGCGCTCGGGTTCGCGGAGATGCGGGTGCGCCACCACGGTGACGTGGCCCGCATCGAGGTTCCCGACCACGATCTCGATGGGTTGGTGGCCCAACGAGATGCGGTGGTGGCGGCGGTCACCGCGGCGGGCTACCGGTGGGTCACGGTAGATCTCGGCGGCTTGCGCAGTGGGGGATTCAACCAACAACTCACGTGACGCTCGGCGGGTCCTCGGGCTCCACGATGGTCCAGGTGGGGAACGTAATGTGGGCCACCCCAAGATGGTCCACGATGCGGCCCCGTTGCGCGAAGAGCGTCAGGCACGGGCCGGCCAACCCCATCCCGCCGGCCATGGGGATGAAGTCGGCGATCGACAGCAGCAGCGGCCCGGAGGCGGCATCGGCGTCGCCGGGACCGAGCCGGGCCTCCACCTCCACGGTGGGGCGCTCGGGGCGGGTGGGGTCTACGCACCAGCAGTGGTACACCACTCCTTCGAATACCGATAGGGCCCGGATGCGCACAGTTACCAGTGGGCGGTGCCACTACCGCCTTTGAATGGGCCCACAATGTCTCGGGTGATCCAGCCTCCGTAGAAGGTCCCCTCGTTACCCACCACCGCCTCGCCATCCACCGAACAGTCGAGGACTTGGGCATAAAACGCCAGGCAATCTTGGATGGCGGCGAAATCGGGATGGGGGTTTGGATAACTCCACACCGCATCGGTGGCGATCTCGGTCCCTACGATGACGTCGTAATAGGAGGCCAGTCCCTTCCACTCGCAAAAGGTTCGGTGACTGCTCGGACGGAGCAGGTCCATGCGCACATCGGCGGGGTTGAGGTAGTACGCCGGCGGCTGGCTCGTTTCCACCACTCGCTGGGCCCGCTGCGAGTGGGCGATGACCTCGCCGCCGTAGGCCACCACGAGATGTCGCTGGGTGGGCTCGAGGCGAGGGGGTCGGGGATAGTCCCACACGGACTCCTGGCCGGGACCCGGTTCGACGCGGCGCATGGTCATGAGGCAAGCATGGTGGCTATGGCGACCGATGCCAACCCACTCGATGATCCGCTGGATGCTGCTGCGTTGGTGGCCTATGCGGCTGCCCTGGTGGCGGCAGTGGAGATTGCCCTGCCGGTCTGGGTGGAGCAGATGGTGGTTCAGCGGTGGCATGCATGGAGTGCGGTGCCGCCCGCCACCGCCCTGCTCGAGGCCGCCCGGGTGGCGGCCCAGGCCGCCCGGGCCGAGGTGGATGCCTCCTTGCGAGCCCTGTTGGTCAGCGACGTGGGCGACCAACGCACCAATCCGCTGTCGATCCTGCGCCAGGCGGCCCGGTACCCCAGCGGCGTGTTGGCGGCGGCCGGGGTGCCCCCGGTGGTGCGCGATGCACAGGCCGAGCGACTGTTTCCCGAGGATCTCTATGACCTCGGCCCGGCCGCCTTTGCCGATCTCGGGGCCACCGTCCATGAGGCGGGGCTGGTGTGGGGAGCGGCCAAGGCCCATGTGGTGCTGGCCCGGCGGCGCTCCCCCTCGGCCTGATGAGCCGAGCGGGTTAGTCCTCGTCGGGGGGCTCAAAGCGTTGCCAGCCCACCTCGGTGATGGGGCGCGCTTCAAAAAAGAGGCAGTCGAGGGGACAGGCGAAGGGGGTGACCTCGGCCATGTCCACGCGGCAACGCTGGACCATGTCGCCGGAGGGCATGGTGCGCGTGGAGTAGTGGCGGCAGTCCTCTCGCACGGCCATGGTGAAAGTGTGGCACGCCGCCCACCGCCGCACCGGCCAATCCACACCGGCTACGCGGGCCAACCCTGGCACACTGGGGCATGGCACTGGCACCCGATCGGGCGGCTCTTCGGGCGGATACTTCCCTGACGGGCGCCGCGTTGTGCCGGGCCTACAGCCACCTCCTCGATGGCTGGTTGGCGGATTTGATGGCGGGCGCCGAGCAGGCGTGCGGCAGTGGCGGGGTGGCGCTCATGGCGGTGGGGGGCTACGGCCGGGCCGAAGTGAGCCTCGAGTCCGACATCGACCTGGTGCTCCTTCACGATGGCCGCGACGATATCGCCGCCTTTGCCGACCGAATCTGGTATCCGATTTGGGACGAAGGCCTAAAACTCGGCCACGCCGTGCGCACGCGCCGTGAGGCGCTCGCATTGGCGGCCGATGACCTCCATACCGCCACGTCGCTTCTTCAGATCCGTCACCTCGCCGGGGAGGCGGATCTCACCGCCGCGACGGCTGCCGGGGCACGAACATCCTGGGAGAAGCGCGCCAGTCACTGGCTTCCGCAACTATCCGCCCAGGTCCGGCAGCGGCACGAGAGCGCCGGAGAAGTGGCCTTCCTGTTGGAACCCGATCTCAAAGAAGGCCGGGGGGGATTGCGCGACGTGCACGCCCTGCGCTGGGCTGACGCGGCCCGGAGCCTCCTCTGGGAGGGTGATGATCCGGTGTTAGACGAGGCCTACGAGGTGTTGTTGGCGGCCCGCGTGGAACTGCACCGCCACACCGCTCGCCCGGGAGACCGTCTCGTGCTGGAGGAGCAAGATACGGTGGCGGAGGCCCTCGGGGAGGTATCGGCGGACACGCTCATGCACCACGTGGCCGCCGCCGCCCGCACGATTTCCTGGCACAGCGACGATGCCTGGATCCGCATCGACGCCTCTCTGGCTAGCCCGAGGGGGCGGTGGGCTCGCCGGGAACGCGCCGCCGGGCGGGGGTTGGTGGTGCGCGACGGTGAGGTCCACCTCACCGCCGATGCTGATCCGGCCACGGACCCGGCGCTGGTGCTGCGGGCGGCGGCGGCCGCCGCCGCCGCGCAGACGTCGATTCACCGCGGCTCGCTCGATCGCCTGGTGGCGACGGCCACGACCGTCCCGGTGCCGTGGCCGCCGGAGGTGCGGGCTGCCTTCGTGGACCTGCTGCTGACCGAGCACCGGGCCATTCTCGTGATCGAGGCGCTCGACCAGATGGGTCTGTGGACTCTCGCCCTCCCGGAGTGGGAGGCCGTGCGGAGTAAACCGCAGCGCAACGCCTACCACCGCTTCACCGTGGACCGGCACCTGATGGAGACCGCCGCCAACGCCGCCGGGTTGGTGGCGGGCACCGACCGGCCCGACCTGCTGGTGGTAGGGGCGTTGCTGCACGACATCGGAAAAGGTTTTCCCGGCGATCACACCGACGTGGGGATCGAAAAAGTGGCGGTGATGGGTCCCCGCATGGGCTTTTCGCCGGCCGACACCGCCATCCTTCAGACGATGGTGCGTCACCACCTCCTGCTGCCTGATGTGGCTACTCGCCGCGACCTCGATGATCCCTCCACCATCGATCACGTGGCCGAATCGGTGGGCGATCTGCTCACGCTGGGGCTTCTCGCCCGCCTCACCGAGGCCGACAGCCTGGCCACCGGTCCGGCCGCCTGGGGCCGGTGGAAAGCCGACCTGGTGAGCGACCTCGTGGGTCGGACCGCCCATGTACTCGGCGGTGGGAGGGCCGAGGAGACGAGCGACGATTTCCCCACCGAGGAACACCTCGTGTTACTCCGAGCGGGTCGGCAACACTTGGTGGGGGCGAACGACCGCCTCACGGT
The DNA here is from genome assembly GCA_009886035.1 of Actinomycetota bacterium. Taxonomy (GTDB): domain Bacteria; phylum Actinomycetota; class Acidimicrobiia; order Acidimicrobiales; family VFJN01; genus VFJN01. The sequence continues at coordinate 24,759 of VFJN01000154.1, read as the reverse complement.
GGTGGCGGCGGATCGCCCGGGGCTGTTTAGCAAGGTGGCCGGCGTGTTGGCGCTGCATGGTCTGGGCGTGCTCGATGCCGCCGTCACCAGTCTCGAGGGGATGGCGTTGGAGGTCCTGCGGGTGGAGTCCACGTTCGAGCCGACAATTGCGTGGGACGCCGTGATCGCCGATCTGGACAAGGTGCTGGAGGGTCGCTTCGCCCTCCAGGCTCGGCTGGCCGAACGGGCCCGTGTCTATGGCGGTCGCCAGAAGCCGTCGCCGGTCACTGAGCCCCCCCGGGTGGTGGTCGACAACCAAGCCTCGCGGGATGCCACCGTGTTGGAGGTGCACGCGGTGGACTCCATCGGCGTGCTTTACCGGATCACGCGAGCCCTCGCCGAACTCGACCTCAATATCGTGTCGGCCAAGGTCCAAACGCTGGGTGGGAACGTGGTGGATGCCTTCTACGTCCGCGACCTCGCCGGGGGAAAGCTCGATGATTCTGCGGCCCTGGTAGAGGTGGAACGGGCCCTGCTCCACGAACTCCGACCCTGAGGCGGGCCTGGGGGCCCGGGCGCCGTGCCGAGGGGCAGTGATCTCGCGTAGGTTCGTCGCTCATGGAGACAATTGACGCGGTGATCATCACGGTCGACGAGGTGCAGGTGCGAGCCGGGCGGGATGGGGACCGGCTGTTGATCGCCCGATCCGACCTTCCCGGGGCCACCGGTTGGGCGCTCAAGCCCGAGGGTCTCTGCCGGGGAGATGTGTGCGTCCTCGTAGGGGACCCCGCCGGGATGGTGGAGGGTGAACTGGTGGATGTGGCCGCCCTGGCCGAGCGGGTGGGTTTCACCATCGCCGTGGATGCCGCCGAGGGCATCGCCGTGTTCGGGGGTCCGGCCACGCCGGTCACCGACGTGGAGGCTGGTACTCGGAGCGCTCCTGACGTGGCGCTTCCCACCCTCGATGGGACCGAAGTGAAGTTCAGCGATTTTGCGGGGCAGAAGCGAATGGTGGTGGCGTGGTCGTCGTGGTGTGGATGCCGCTACGAACTCGGCGCATGGCAGGCCCTGCAGGACGAACTGGGTGAGCAGAACATCCGCATTATCTCCGTGGCTCTCGACGAGGACATCGAGGCGGTGCGGCCCTGGGTGGAGGAAGCCAACCCGACCTATCCGGTGATGGTCGATCGTGAGGGCGTGCTGGCGGAGCGCTACGGCGTGGTCAACGTGCCCACCACCATTTGGATCGACGAAAACGACGAGATCGTCCGCCCCCCGGACATCGCGCCGGGCGATGACCGCTGGAAGGATTTCACGCAGATCGACTCCGAGGCCCACCACGATGCCCTTCGAGCCTGGGTGAACAACGACGAAGCACCGATGGCCGCCGATGAGGTCGTGGCCCAGCATCGGCGCCGCACCCCTGACGAACATCGCGCCCTCGCCCATCGACGATTGGCCGTGCATCTCCTGCGCGACGGACGCCAGGAGGCGGCCGAGCGCCACATGGACATCGCCGCCGCGTTGGCCCCCATGGACTGGACGATCCGTCGGGGGCTGCTGCCGCTGCGGGGCCAGGACCCATTCGGCCAGCCTTTCTTCGAGTTTTGGGATGAGTGGGAGGCGGCCGGACGCCCTGGCTATGGGCTCTCGCAGGCGCCTCGCTGAGATGGTCGATCGCCCACCGCCCAACCGGCAGGACCTGGTTCGTTGGTCCGAAGCCCTTTCGGCCATCGCCCGCACCGGGCTCGGATTCACGCAGAGCCTCTATGAGCAGGAGCGATTCGAGGAGGTACTGCAGGTCGCCGGGGACATCCGGGCATCGATCGAGACCGAGGCCAACTACGACGCCGAGCATTACGTGGAGGAGTGGATGCGGCTGGTGGGAGACGGAGTGGCGGGTTATGTCACTCCCAAATCGGCCATCGGGGCGGTGGTCCATGACGATGACGGTCGGATCCTGCTCGTGCAGCGAGCCGACTCGGGCATCTGGCTCTACCCCACGGGGTGGGCCGACGTTGGGTATTCGCCGGCCGAGGTGGCGGTAAAAGAGGTGCTGGAGGAAACGGGCATCCATTGTCGGCCCAAGGGGGTCATCGCGGTGCTCGACGGCATGCGCATGGGGCTTACCCGCATCCCCCTCTACTCCACCGTGTTCCTGTGCGAGGCCACCGGCGGCGACCTCAAGCCCCATCCGCTCGAGACCCGTGACGTGGGGTGGTTCGCGGAGGGTGAACTACCGGCCATGACCGTGGGTCTGCCCCAATGGGGTGCCCACGCCTTCGCGGCGATTCGAGGCGAGAGCCTGCCCGTGCTCTTCGACCCGCCCCGGTCGGAACCTTGGGGGTAGCGGTAGGGGCGGGGGAGCGCTACTGCTCGCGCAGGAAGCGCTCCACCTCCTCTGCGATGGACTCGAGGGAGGGAACCACCGGCGGTCCCTCGTCGTAACGCTCCTCGAGGGAGGCCACATAACTCGATGTCTCCTCATCGGCCGCCACCAACTCACTGACCTGGCGTTCGTAGGCACTGGAGGCAATCTCGAGGTCGGTCGCCACCAGTGAGGTTTCGAGCATGGCGGTCGTGCGCTCGATCAGCGCCAGTGCTGCTTTGGGTGATGCTGCCCCCGGCACGTACGACGGCACGGTGGCCCAGAGCGACGCGGAGGCCAGTCCGGCTTCTCGCCAGGAGTCGTGGAGCACCCCCACGATGCCGGTGGGCCCTTCATAACTCGACGGGCGCAGTTCGACTCCGCCGACGACGTCGGCTTCGAAGGCCGTACCGACAATGGAGGTGGGCCGGCTGTGGGGAACGTCAGCCAGCAGGGCGCCGAGGGTGAGGCACAGCCTGGCCTGCTGGCTCGTAGCCACCTGACCAAGGGCGGCGCAGTAGGTGCGCCAGCGGAGTTGCGGCTCGGACCCGATCACGATGAGCACATCGTGATCACCGTCAGCGATCGTGCCGGCGAAGAGTTTCGTGCTCGGCCAGATGATCTCGCGACGGTTGCCGTCGTCGAGTTGCACCTCGGGCCGAGTGGAGGTGAAGTCGTAGAACTCTTCGGGATCGATGTCGCCCACCAGGGTGAGGTCCCAGCGGTTGATGAGATACCGGGCCGCGGTGGAGGCGGCATCGCCAGCGTCGTTCCAGCCTTCGAAGGCGGCGATGAGAACGGGTTTGCTCAAGACGGGTCGATCGATCCAACGGAGGTAATCCACGCCGGTCAGCGTACTGTTGGCAGCCGTGGGACCGTATCGAAGGAGCGTCAACGGGTGATCCGGCCGGGCTGGGCTTGGCCCCCGTTGGTCCTGGTCGCCCTGGCCGTCCTGGCCGCCCCGGCGTCGGCCCATGTGGAGATCGAGCCCGCCGAGGCATCCGCCTCCTCGGTGGTCACCCTCGAGTTTGTGGTAGAGCCCGAGGGGGCCGCCACCACCGGGCTGGTCGTGCAGTTACCCGAGGGGGCCCACGTTCTCGCCGTGCCGGTGAAAGCCGGGACGTGGGTTTCCTCGGTCGATGCGGCGGCCAACACGGTGACATGGTCCGGTGGTTCCTCACCGGCCGCCGAGCGCTTCCGCGCCAAGGTGCAACTCCCGCCCACGGTGGGTGAGGTGCGGTTCCCGACACTCCAGCAGACCAGCGCGGGCGAGATCGCCTGGAGTGATGCCCAGGAATCGGACGGGGAGCGCGGCTACCCCTCCCCGCGCATCACCCTGACGGCGGCCCCGGACAACCCCCTGCCGGGGACAACCCTCGAGGCCGCCGAACGCGACGACGGCACCACCTCCGCCGCCCCGTGGGTCATCGGCTCCGGGATCGCCGCAGTGCTCGTCATTGCGGTGGGCGGCACCCTCCTCCAGCGGAAGCAGCGCAACGACCCGTAGCCATCGCGGGGTGGGGGGCCGGGGGTCCGCTCGCTAGGATGGGGGGAAATGGCCCCTAACAGCATCATTCGCACCGTTGCCGAGGTGATGAGTTCGCCCGCGGTGATCGCGTCGGCCTCCGAGACCATCGCGGTGGCTTCGGCGAGGATGGCCGAGCGGAAGAAGGGGTCCGTGGTGGTGGTCGATGGCGAACGGCCCATCGGCATTCTCACCGAGCGCGATCTCGTGCGCTTCAACGCCACCGGGGGGGCGGCCGCCGACACCAAAGTCAGCGAGTGGATGACCCAACCGGTGGACTGCGCCGCCCCGGAAATGTCGGTACAGGAAGCCTTCGCCGGGTTCGCCGAGGGCGGGTACCGCCACCTCCCCGTGGTGGACAACGGCCGACTCGTGGGGGTGGTGTCCTTGCGGTCCCTCATGGCCTTTGCCCAGGTGCAGCCGGTAGTGCACCCCTCGACCATCGAGGCCCCCGCCGGGCTCGAAGGGGTGATCGTGGCGGAGACCGAAGTGGGCGACGTGCGGGGCCTCGAAGGTTTTTACCACTACCGCCAATACAACGCAGTGGAGCTGGCCGACAAGTTGCCGCTCGAGGATGTGTGGCATCTTCTCATCGACGGCCACCTGCCCAGCGTGGCCGAGCGAGCGTCCTTTGCCGCCGAGGTGAAGCCGTTACGGGTGGTGCCAGCCTCGGTGGCCGCGCTGCTGCCCGCGCTGGCGGCGTCGAGCCAAACAGTGATGGAGGCCGTGCGCTCGGCCATGTCGATGGTGGGGGCCGCGGAGGGCTACCAGCCCACCTTGGATATCGATGCCGCCGAGCGGCGCCGCAACGCCCTGCAGATGTGTGCCGTCATGCCGTCGCTCATCATGGCGATTCACCGCCTCCAACAGGGCCTGGCGGTCATCGAGCCCCGCCAGGATCTCGGCTACGGCGCCAACTACCTCTGGATGCTCACCGGCGAGGAGTTCGACCACGACAAGGGTCGCGCCGTGGAGCAGTATCAGATCACCACCATCGACCACGGGTTCAACGCATCCACCTTCACCGCCCGGGTGATCACGTCCTCCGGGGCGGATGTGGCCGCCGCGGTGGTGGGGGGGATGGGGGCGTTGTCCGGACCGCTCCATGGCGGCGCACCCTCGCGCGCCCTGGCGTTGCTCGAAGCCATCGGGACCGCTGAGAATGCTCGTCCCTACTTGGTTGATCACGTCACCCGGGGCGACAAGATCATGGGCTTCGGGCATCGGGTCTACAAGACCAACGACCCGCGCTCCACCTTCTTGCGTGCGGTGGCGGAGCGGATTCACGCCGACAAGATCACCTTCGCCAAGGTGGTGGAACAGACGGTGGTGGAGGTCCTCGCCGAGCTCAAGCCCGGTCGGAACCTCTACGCCAATGTGGAGTTCTACGCCGGAGTGGTGATGGACCATTGTGGGCTGCCGCCCGAGTTGTTCACCCCCACGTTCGCGTCGAGCCGCGTGATCGGGTGGTGTGCCAACATCCTGGAGCAGGCGGCCGACAATCGGATTATCCGCCCCTCGGCTCGCTATGTCGGCCCGCCCCCGCCCGAGCCGGTTCCGGATCCCGGCTGACGCGGGTGGCTGTCTCGATCACCATCGCCAGCGGCCACGATGCCGTCGCTCTGCACGCCGCGCTGCACCACCTCGTGCCGCAACTTTCGTCCACCAACCCGCCCCCTGCCTTGGTGCAGGTGGAATCTTTGCTGGCTCACGACGCCACCACGCAGTTCCTGGCCCGGACGGAGGAGGGAAGCATCGTGGGGGTGGCCACGCTCTGCATCTTCCCGACCCCCACCGCCCTGCGGGCCTGGGTGGAAGACGTGATTGTGGATGAGGCTTGTGCCAACCAGGGGATCGGCCGGCAACTACTCGAGGCCATGGTGGCGCGGGCCGTCGAGGTGGGGGCCAAGACTGTGGACCTCACGAGCCGCCCCGGTCGAGAAGCCGCCAACCACCTCTACCGTTCCGCCGGTTTCGAGACCCGCGACACCAATCTCTACCGACGAATCCCCTAGCCGGCGGCGGTGCGGGAGAGAACCGGGCGAGCGCGAAGGCAGGGATAGGGTTCGGCCGTGCTGCTGGCCCCGCGTTACCGCTATCCACCGGTCATCGCGGTGGCTCTGCCCCCCTCTGATCCCCATCCTTTGCTCGCCCAGCGGCGGCGTCTCGAAGGCATCCTGGGTGAGTTATCGGAGCAGCAGTGGCACCACCCCAGCCGGTGTGAGGGGTGGAGCGTGCAGGATGTGGTCACCCACCTCACCTCCACCAATCACTTCTGGGCCCGATCCATCGAAGAGGGGCTCGCCGGTGCACCCACCCGCATGTTGGCCACCTTCGATCCGGTGGCTTCACCGGCGCTCATGGTGGAGCACGGACGCGGGGGTTCGGTGACCGCCACGTTCGAGGAGTTCGCCCGCAGCAATGCCACCCTGGTGGGCGTGGTGGAAGCGCTGACGGTGGCCGACGGGGACGTCATCGCCGAGGCACCGCCGGGCCATCTCCCGGTGCGCCTGGTGGCCGACCACGCGCTCTGGGATGCGTGGGTCCACGAGCGCGACATTGTGCTCCCCCTCGGCCTGGTGCCCATCGTGGACGGCGGCGAGGTACTCGACGCGTTGCACTACGTCGCCGCCCTCGGCCGCGCCATTTCGCTCTGCACTGGTTCCACCGACACCGGGGCGGTGGAGATCACCGTGACCGATCCTGATCACCGCTTTGTGGTGGAGGTGGTGGAGGATCAGGTGCGCGTGCACGCCAATCCGACCCCGCGGGGGGCGCCCACCGCCCAGGCCGATGCCGTAGTGCTCATCGAGGTGCTCAGCTTTCGTCACTCGGGGTGGCCCCCGCCTCCGGCGGTGACATGGCTCTTGGCGGGATTAGCAGCGGCCTTCGATCAACCGTCGGGCGGCTGAAGGGCCTCAGGTGAGGGCGGTGGCTTCGGTGGTGAGGCCACCGTCGAGGTGGTTTGTGTCGTTGAAGCACCGCAGGACCCAGCGATCCTCGGCGACCACGAGGTGGGAAATCGAGGCGTTGTCGGCGCCACTGTGGGCGAAGGGCCTCCCCCCAGTGGCCTCCGCAAGGATCTGACCGATGATGCCGCCGTGGGCGAAGACGGCCACGCGCTGGCCCGGGTGGGTGCGAGCAATGTGGTCCACCGCTCGATGAGCCCGGGCGGCGAAGGCGTCGGAAGGCTCCGCGTGGGGGATCACATCCCAGCGTTGCTCGACCATCATCTGCATGACGATGGGATCGCCAGCCGCCACTCTTTGCCGGAACTCGCCGCCCTCCCAGTCGCCGAGGAAGACCTCGTGAAGATCAGGACTCACCACTGGCTCGATACCGAGTGCCGCCACCAGGCCGGCGGCGGTTTCGGCGGTGCGGCGAAGTTTGGAGACGTAGATAGCTTCGATCCCCTCGCCCCGGAGCCGGTCGCATACTTGCTGCGCTTGGGTTCGACCCTCGGGTGACAGCGCCGGGTCGCCATGGCCATCCACGAGCGGGAAGGTCTGTCCTTCCATCGCCGGTTCGGATTCCCCGTGGCGTATCAGCAGCAGGTGGGTGGCCCCGGGGGGCGGCTGGAAGCGGGCTTGGCGGAATGAGCGAGGGGTAGGCACAACGAGAAAGCGTACGGGCTGCGCCACCTGATCCGGGTGGGCACCCCAGGAGGGTCAGCCCACGACGTAGGTGAGGTGATGCGAGAGGTCGCCGAGCAGGTCCACGAGGAAGCGGCGCTCCACGAAGTGCCACGCGCCGCCTTCGTGGGAGAAACTGTCGCGGTAGCGCCCGGCGATGATGGCCTGCACGGGCGACTCGGGTACTTGCTGGAGGACCACGTAGGACGACCGCACCACGGCAGCCCCCGCCTTCTCGTCGAGGTCGAAAACGCTGTTGGATACGAGGTGCTTCGTGCGCGGTGATCCGTCGTACAACACCGTTCCCGAGGCGTAGAAGGCGGCCACCGCTTCTCCGCCACTGGCGATGGGGTGGCCGTGCTCATCAGCGAGGGCGCCCCGGGCGAACAAGGCCCCGATGCCGTCAAAGTCACCGCTGTCCATGCACTCGCAGTACGTGCCGAGCAGGTTGCGGATTTCGTCGGTGGGCGTCATGGGGCGAAGCGTAGAGGATAGGTGCGAGGGCCGACCTACGATGCCGCGGTGCCGGTGGTCCAACTTGTCGTCGACCGTGCCGAGGCAGAGTTGGCCGCTGATGCACTCTGGCAGGCGGGGCCCTCGGCGGTGGCGGAGGAAGAGTTGCCCGACGGCCGGGTGCGGCTGACCGCCGATGTGGCCGACGCATTGGCGGTGGGGGGTGCATGGGCGCTCACGGTCATCGACCCCGACCACGATGCCCACCTCGATGCCTGGCGGAGGTGGGCCCAGCCGGTGCGGGTGGGTCGGCGGATCGTTCTCAACCCAGCGTGGCAACCGGCGGTGCCGGGCCCGGCCCACGACCTCGTGGTGGTGCTCGACCCGGGTCGCACTTTCGGCTCCGGTGCTCACCCCTCCACCCAACTGGCGGTGGCGGCCATCGAGGCGCACCTGCGCCCCGGCGATCGGATGCTGGATGTGGGCGGGGGAAGTGGCGTGCTGTCGGTGGTGGCGGCTCGGCTCGGCGCCGCGCGGGTATGGGCCATCGACATCGATCCCCGGGCACCGGCGGTGACCGCGGCCAACGCCCTGGCGAATGGTGTGCAGGCCGTCGTGGTGGCCTCCCATACCCCACTGGCGGAGGTGGATGGGGTCTTCGACATGGTGACGGCCAACATCGGGGTACGAGTGCTGACCGAGGTGGCCGGGGGGCTAAGGGATCGCCTGGACACGGGGGGATTCTTGGTGCTCGCCGGACTGCTCGAGGCGCAGGTGGATCCCCTGCTGGCCACTGCCTTTCCCGACCTGGTGGAAGTGGAGCGGCGGCGGCTCCAGGGGTGGGCGGCGAGTGTCCTGACTCGCTAAGGCAGTGGTGGCGACCACGCCACGACATCAACCACTTCGTCCATCGAAATCTCCCGGTAGACGTGGGGGTAGACCTCGCCGGGGCGGCTTTCCTCCCACACGAGGGCATCGCCGAGGGTGATGGGATCGAGGTGGAGTACGAACAGGGCAGTGGGGTCGGGGTAGTGGCGGTGAACGGTGGCGGCGAGTTGGGCGGCGGTGGAACAGTGGATGAACCCCTCCAGGGCGAGGCTGGACGGCGCCACGGATCCGCGTTGGTGCGCTTCCGCCACCTCGCGGGCGGTGGCGAGGTGATAGATGAGCGGAGCCATCTCCGTCATGGCTCGGGCACGAGTTTCACCACACCGCCGCTGTCGAGCAGCACGAATAATTCGCCGTCACGGTCCTGGCCGAAGGAGGTGATGTTCTCGCCGGCCACGGGAAAGGTGCGCTGGTCGACCACGGCGTCGTCCTTCACCCGGATGGCGCGCACTCCGGCCGCGCAGTAGTCGGCGAAGAGATAGGCCCCCTCGAGGGCCGCGATGATCTTGCCGCGATAGACGTAGCCCCCGATGATCGAGCACCCTCCCGCCCCGTGGGCGTACTCGTAGACCGGGGGGATGGCCCCGGTGGGGAGTTGGCCGCCATTGAAGCTATGGGTGCCCTCCATCTTGCTCCAGCCCAAGTTGGCCCCTCGGCCCGCATCGAAGCCGTCCACGGCGGGGAGGTAGTCCACCTCTTCCCATGCGCTCTCGCCGACATCGCCGATCCAAAGGTCGCCGGTGGCGCGATCGAAACTGAAGCGCCATGGGTTCCGAAGGCCATAGGCCCACACGGCGGGTTGCCCCTGCCGACCGTCAGCGAAGGGGTTGCCGGGGGGAATGACGTAGGCGGATGCGTTCGCCCCGCCACTGGCCTTGGAGTCAGCGGGGCGATCTACCTCGGGATCGATCCGGAGAATCTTGCCCAACAGCGTTTTGGGATCCTGGCCCCGCTGATCGGGATCGCCTCCGGAACCGCCGTCGCCGAGGCCGATGTAGAGGTAGCCATCCGGACCGATCGCCAGCTGACCGCCATTGTGGTTTGGGTACGGCTGCGCCACGGTCAAGATCTCGCGACGCGAGTCGTTGTCCACGACGTCTCCGTCGCCGAGGGAATACTCCGCCACCACCGTGCGTCCGTTGGGCTTGCTGGTGTAGTGGACGTAGAGCCGTCGCCCATCGGTGGAGAAGGTAATCCCGAGGAGGCCCCGCTCCCCTTCGTTGAGGACATCGTCGGAGATGTCGAGAATCGGCGTGGTCTGGAGTTCGTAGGTGGTGCCGTTGGCGGTGCTGGCGGTGGGTTTGGTGGTCGGCTTGGTGGTGCTGGCGGTGGTGCTGGCGGTGGTGCTGGCGGTGGTGCTGGTGCTTTTGGTGGTGACCTTCACGACGCGCACCGTGCCGTTCTTCTCGGCGATGTAGAGGTGGGGCGAACTGGGCCGAGCGGCGAAGGCGGTGGGATGGTCCACCTTGGCGATGGGCAGGGTGCTCAACGCCACGACGCTGAGCGGGTCCTCGGGGGCGGGCGGCTCGGTGTCGGCCACCGCGGGAGCCACCGTGGTGACGGTCGGCAGCGGGGCGATGGTGGGCTGTTCGGGGCCGCCGGAGCAGCCCACCAGCCCACTGGCGGCCGCCGCCACCGCAATCGCTCTCCACCGGCCGGTCACGGCTGGATGACCCGGATGAGGCCCTCCTGCACGACCGTGACCGCCAGGTGGCCATCGGCCGTGAAGATCACGCCCCGACCCAGGCCGCGGCCATGCGACGCCGAGGGGGTGTCCTGGTCGTAGAGGAGCCACTCGTCGGCCCGAAAAGGCCGGTGGAACCACATGGCGTGATCGAGGCTGGCCATGAACAGCCCGTCGTCATCCCAGCCTCCGCCGTGGGGAAGCAGGGCGGTGTCGAGGAGGGTCATGTCGCTGGCGTAGGTGAGCACACAGGTATGCAGCACCGGGTCGTCGGGGAGCACCCCGTCGGCCCGCAGCCACACGCGCTGGTACGGCGGCAACGAACGCTGGCGATCCGTGGGGTTCCAGTCCACGTTGCGGGTATCGATCGGACGAGGCCGGTGGTACCACTTGCCTATGGACTCGGCGTAGGGCTTCATGCGGGTGGCAAAGTCGGGGAGGTCTTCGGGGGCGGTGACCTCCGGCATGGGCGCTTCGTGTTCGAGCCCCTCCTCGTACACCTGAAAACTCGCCTGGAGGTTGAAGATGGCCGTGCCGTGTTGGATCGCCACCACCCGTCGGGTACTGAAGGAGCGGCCATCGCGTATCCGGTCCACTTCGTAGAGGATTGGCACCGTGGGATCGCCACGGCGCAGGAAATAGGCGTGGAGCGAGTGCACGCTGCGCCCCACCTCCACGGTGCGGGCGGCGGCCACCAGGGCCTGTCCGGCCACCTGGCCACCAAAGACCTGTTGCCGTTCCTCGTCGGGCGATACCCCTCGAAAAAGGTTCACTTCGATCGGTTCGAGGTCGAGCAATTTCACCAAGTCGTCGACGGCGTTCTGGGACATGAGTTCATCTTCGCGTACCGGCGCTGGGGTACCGTCCAGTTCATGGCCACACTGAGTTTTCCCGAAGGTTTTCGCTGGGGTACCGCCACGGCGGCGCATCAGATCGAGGGGGGGAACGTAAACAATGATTGGTGGCGTTGGGAGCACACGCCCGGGTCGGGCTGCCAGGAATCCAGCGGCGATTGTTGCGATAGCTGGAACCGATGGGGAGAAGATGTGGCCCTGATCAAAGATCTGGGGTTCACCGATTATCGGTTTTCCCTCGAGTGGAGCCGGATCGAGCCCGCCGACGGAGAGTTTTCTCAGGTTGCGCTCGACCACTACGTGCGCCTGTGTGAAGGACTACTGACGGCGGGGATCGACCCGGTTGTGACCTTCCACCACTTCACCACCCCGTTGTGGATGGCTGATCAGGGAGGCTGGGAGAGCGATGCCATGGCCGAGCGGTTCGCGGCGTACTGCGAGGTGGCCGCCGCTCGGCTGGAAGGCGTGATGAAGCGAGCCTGCACGATCAACGAGCCCAACATCGTGTCTACGGTGGGCTACCTGTGGGGCGTCTTCCCGCCGGGAAAGCAGGATGCGGAGGCCCGACACAGGGTCAACGACGTGATGGTGCAGGCGCATCGCTACGGGGTGGAAGCGATTCGGGCCAATGCCCCCGGTGTGCCCGTGGGAATCACCATCTCCATGAGCGACTACCAGGCCCTGCCGGGCGGCGAGTCGCGCCTAGAGCACATGCGCGAGGCGATGGAAGACGTCTTCTTGGATGCCACCGGCGGCGACGACTTTGTGGGCGTGCAGACGTATTCGCGCACCCGGGTGGGCCCCGAGGGCGTGGTGGGCCCGGAGGACGGGATGACCGTGCTGCTGATGGGCTACGAGTACTACCCGGAGGCGCTGGAGGCCACCATCCGACGGGCGTGGGAGTACACCCGTGGTGAAGTTCCGATCATTGTCACCGAAAACGGAATCGGTACCGACGACGACGCCCAACGCGTCGACTATGTGCGCACCGCACTGGAGGGGGTACTCGCCTGTATCGACGACGGAATCGACGTGGGCGGATACACGTACTGGAGCCTGCTCGACAACTTCGAGTGGGCTTTCGGCTACGGACCAAGATTCGGGATTGCGGATTGCGACCGGCACTCGTTCCTGCGCACACCCAAAGACAGCGCTCGGTGGCTCGGTCGGGTGGCGCAGGCCAACGCCTTGGTCGACTGAAGCCCGGTGGGGTCCAGCCATGAGCATTCAGGCCTGGTGATCTAGACTCGGCCCTCGTGATCCTCTCGCCCACCGCTGCGCTCGACCGCATCACCGGCGGCCGCGGCATCATGGCCATCAAGTACTCGATGGTGTCGGTGGTGGGGGTGGTCCTCGGGGTGACCCAGTTGACCATTTACAGCCAGTTCTTGGGCTTTGATCCGGTGTTGTCGAACGTGTTGTCCGTGATGATTACCGCCATCCCCGCTTTTTTGCTCAACAAGCGGTGGGTGTGGGGGAGCGACGGCCGCATCTCCTTCACGCGGGAGATCGTGCCGTTCTGGGTGTTCACCGGGATGGGTCTGGCGCTGTCCACCGGTCTGGTGGCGGCCGCCCAGACCCTGTCGGATTCCCATGTGCTCGTGGTATCAGCCAACCTCGCCGGATTCGGCCTCCTGTGGGTGGCGAAGTTTGTCTTCCTCGACAAGATCATGTTTGGCCACCTCGATCCCGATTCCGATTCTGATCCTGATCGCGCGGCGGCCGGGGGTGCGAAAGCCTCCTGACCTCCATTCGATAACCTCTGCCCTTATGTCGACGCTGCTTCCTCTGGATCCCGATCAACTCCTCTCCACCACCCGGTCGGTGCGTAAACGCCTGGACCTGACGCGTCCGGTGGAGCCCGAACTGCTCCGCCAGTGCATCGAAGTGGCCACCCAGGCTCCCACCGGGGGTAACAACCAGGGCTGGCACTTCATCGTGGTCACCGACGCCGCCAAGCGCCGTCAACTAGCGGAGTGGTATGCCGCCGCCTTTGCGGTGTTCTACGGCAACCCCGATGCTGCCCTGGCGAGTCTGCCCCAGGACGATCCGGCGTTCATCGCCACCACGAAGAAGGTCATCAGCTCGGCGCAGTATCTGGCCGATCACCTCGCCGAGGTGCCGGTCCACGTGATTCCCTGCATCGCGGGTCGCACCGACAACCTCCCGGTGGCATTTCAGGCGGCCATCTGGGGATCGTTGCTCCCGGCGGTGTGGAGTTTCATGCTGGCGGCGCGGGCTCGGGGCCTGGGAACCTGCTGGACCACCCTGCATCTCACCGAGGAGGCGGCCGCCGCGGAGTTGCTGGGGATTCCCGACCACGTCATGCAGGGTGCCCTCATTCCCGTGGCCCACACGATCGGCACCGATTTCCAGCCCGCCAGCCGACGCGACCTCGATCCCATCATTCACGTCGACGGTTGGTGATGGACACCGCTCAGCGGCGCCACGCGGAGGCGGCCCGCGGGTTCATGCCCCCCGAGGAAGGGGAAGCGCTCCACGACGCTGCCCTCGCTCTCGCGGTGGCCGGGCCGCTGTTGGAAGTGGGGACCTATTGCGGCAAGTCTTCCGTCTACCTCGGGGCGGCGGCCCAGAGGGGCGGCCGGGTGCTTTTCACGGTAGACCACCACCGCGGTTCTGAAGAGAACCAGGCCGGGTGGGAGTGGCATGAGCCCGACCTCGTAGATCCGGCCGTGGGCAAGATGGACACGCTCCCCTTTTTTCGGAAGACGATCCACGACGCTGGCCTCGAGGATACGGTGATCGCCGTAGTGGGCGACTCCTCGACGGTGGCGGAAGCCTGGGCTACGCCGCTGGCGTTTCTGTTCATCGATGGCGGCCACGGCGAGGAACCGGCGCGGGCGGACTACGAGCGGTGGACGCCCCACGTCATCTCCGGCGGCATCTTTTGTATCCATGATGTGTTTCCCGATGCACGCGACGGTGGTCGCCCTCCCTACGAGCAGATTTATCTTCCCGCCATCAAGAGTGGGATGTTCGAGGAACAACAAGCGGTTGGAAGCCTGCGGGTGCTACGTCGTGGATGACATCGGGAACATCCATGTTTCGGGGAAGGAGCTGGCGCACACGCTGTTGCGCTGCTCGGGGGTGGTGCTCATCCTGGGGCTGCTCTACGCCGTGGTTCCGCTCGATGATGAGCACCGATGGATAAGCGCCTTGGTGGGCATTGCGGCCGTTCTGGCCATCGTTCCCCTCACCGTCCGCCGGGTTCGAGCCGTGCTCGTGTCGGAGCGGCCGATCTTCGATGCCGTCGAGTCCCTCGTGGACCTCATGGCGATTTTCATCTTCGGCTTCAGCGCCCTCTACACCACTCTCAATCGTCATGGTGATCAGTTCCTGGGTATGGCTAATCGGGTGGATGCCGTCTATTTCACCGTCGTCACGCTTTCGACCGTGGGCTTCGGCGACATCGTGCCGATGGGCACGACCGCCAGGGTTGCCGTCACGCTGCAGGTCCTCTTTGACATCACGTTCTTGGTGGCTGCCGTCCGGGTCCTCTTCGGGGCCACCCGGAAACGCGCCCTAACCCGGGAGTAGGTCTCGGCTCCATCCCGGAGCCTGGCGGCGGGGGTGGTCCTACCGGTTCGCCGGGGGGTGAGCCGGGATGCCTACTCGCCGCCGAGATCCATGAGGGGGGGAAGTACGCCGGCGGACTCCACGAACAGCGCGCTCGCCGGCGTGTTGCCCGCGAGGGCATCGGCGGCGAGGATCACCGAGGCGGCCGTGTAGGTCGACTGTTCGCCGCCGGGGAAGCGAACCTCGTCGGGGAACACGGTGCCGGTCCAATAGCGGCCGTCGTCGTGGCGAAACTGCTGGGCCCATCCGAAGAGGATTTCGGCGGTTGGGCGGTCGCCCACGGCGAGGTAGGCCAGGGCACATTCACACGTTTCCGCCACGGTCACCCAGGGCCGATCGGAGACGCAGCGCACGCCGCGCCCGTCCATGATGAAGGTGTCGCGTCGCTCCTCGAGGTGGGCCCGGCCGGCCTCGCCCAACAGCACGCCCCCCAGCACGGGGTAGTACCAGTCCATGGCCCAGCGGTGTTTGGGGGCAAAGGCCTTGGGTTCGGTGGCGATCACGCGGGCTAGGCGGGCGGCGCTCAGTTCCCAGTCGGGGCGCTCGTGGCCGAGCAACTCGGCGATGCCGATGGCGCACCGCAGGCTGTGGCAGATCGAGGAGGAGCCGGTGAGGAGGGCAAAACTCCACGGCGTGCCGTCGGCGTGGCGGGCCCAGAGGATCTCGCCCCGTGGCGTCTGGAGGTCGAGGACGAAGTCGATGGCCTTTTCGACCACGGGCCAGAGTGTTTCCACGAACCCGCGGTCGTCGGTGAGGAGCCAGCGATGCCACACCCCGGCTGCGATGTAGGCGCAGACGTTGGCATCGAGTTTGTCCTGTTCTACCTGCGTGCTGCCGTCGTCACCGGCGATGTAGTACTGGTGCCAAGACCCGTCGTCGCGTTGCAGGTCGACGAGCCACTGATAGGCGCGGTCGGCGGCTTCATGCCGTCCGCCGATGTCGAGAGCCATGGCCGCTTCCACGTGGTTCCAAGGATCGGCGTGCCCGCCGGGGAACCACGGGATCATTCCCGACGGCAATTGCCACTCAGCGATGCCGTCGACCGTGCTGTGTAAATCGGTGGCCGAAACAAGACCCGGAACGTCGATGGGCATGGGCTAACGCGTCCCGGTCGGCTTGCGGGCGTAGACGACGATGCTCTTGCCGAGCACCGGATTGAGGACGCGCTCGGCGGCACGGGTGAGCCAGCCCATGGGTTGGATCTGGGCGATGTCCCACAGCAAAACCTGGTGGTATGCCTTCACCAGCGGGTGCTGATCGTTCGTGGGGCCCACGGCGCACTTGAGCCACCAATACGGCGAGTGCAGGGCGTGGGCGTGGTGGGCCCCCCTCGGCTCGAGGCCGGCTTGTCGCATCCGGGCCCGCAACGTCGCCTCGCGGTAGATCCGCACGTGTCCACCCTCCACAAACGGGGCGTGGTATTCCTCCGACAGCGCCCAGCAGATCTGCTCGGGAAGCCAGGCGGGGACCGTGGCGGCCAGGGTGCCGCCTGGCTTGAGCACCCGGAATACCTCGTTCAGGGCCTGTTGGTCGTCGGATACGTGCTCGAGCACCTCCGAGGCGATGATGCGATCGAAGGTGTTGTCGGCGAAGGGGAGGCGCAGCGCATCCCCGTTGGCCGTAACCGCCAACCAGCCCGGTGTGGTGCCGGCCTCACCGGCGGCCTGCATGGCGGCGAAGAGGCCGCCTACGTCTTTCAACTCGGCGGCGGAGTAGTCGAAGGCCACCGTGCGGGCACCGAGACGGAACGATTCGAACGCATGCCGTCCGGCGCCGCAGCCCATGTCGAGCAGCAGGTCGTCCGCCTGAAGCCCGAGATCGTCGAATCGGACGGTGAGCACTGTCAGTCCTGACCCAGACGGATGCGGTATTGCTCGAGGGTTTTGACGGCGGTGTGCTTCCAGGACCAGCGCGACACGATGCGCTGGCGCCCCCGAGCGCCCACCGTGTTGCGAAGGTCCGGCTCGGCCAGGGCCCAGCGCAGTTTGGCCGCCAGGGCCTCGCTGTCGCCGGGCTCCACCAGGAGCGCCGTGTCGCCGTCGGTGCCAACAACCTCCGGTAGTGCTCCGCCGGTGGTGGCCACCAGTGGCACACCGCAGGCCATGGCCTCGATGGCCGGGAGTGAGAAGCCTTCGTAGAGCGACGGTACGACGGCTAGTTCGGCCTCCGAGTACAACTCGATGATCCGCTCCTCGGGCACGCCGGTGATGAACTCCACGTGGTCTTCCAGACCGAGCTTTTTGATCGTTTCGTCGCTGGCGCCGCCCGGCTTCCGCTTGCCGATGACCACCAGGTGCACATCGTCGCGCTCGGTGCGGAGCTTGGCTACCGCCTCGAGGAGGTACTTGAGGCCTTTCATGGTCACATCAGCCGAGGCGGTGGTGACCAAGCGGCCAGAGATGGGCTTCACGTCCGGGAGAGGTTGGAAGAGATCAATGTCCACGCCAACGGGCACGACGGCCATGTTTTCCGGCTTGACCTTGTGGTCGTGCACGATGTCTTTGAAGGAGTTCTCCGACACCGTGATGATCCGCTTGAGTCGCTGGGCAACCTGGGTCTGCATGTCGACGAAGGCGTACCAGCGCCGAAGCGAAAGTCGCTTGTACCAGCCGTCGGCGGCCTCCATCTCAAGGCGTCGATCCACCGTGATCGGATGGTGGATGGTGCCGAGAATGGGCAGGCCCAGTTGGCGCTCGATGAGGAGCAGCCCGTAACCGAGACACTGGTTGTCCTGCACGATGTCGAAGTCGCCCTGCCGGTGCCGCAGGTGGTCCCAGGCCCGCAAGGAGAACGCCAGGGGTTCGGGGAAGGTGCCGGCGGAAAACGCCGCGACCTCCACGAGGTCTTTCCAGTTCTTCAGTTCCCACACGCCGGGCATCCGCATCGGGAAGTGGTCGTTGTAGATGTCCAGACTGGGGAGTTCGATGAGCGGGATCCGCTCGTCGAGCACCGGGTAGGGCTGTCCGCCGAGTACCTCCACATGGTGCCCGAGATCCACCAGGGCCTTAGCGAGATGACGGGTGTAGACCCCCTGGCCCCCTACGTGGGGCTTGCCCCGATAGGCCAAGAGGGCAATACGAAGGGGTGCGTCACTAGACATAGACCCCCCAGCATTCAGGGATGTTGACCCGCCGGTCAACTCACAACCGCCCCCGCCGGGCCGCCAACTGTTATTCGGGGGCTAGCAAAGTGCTAGCGGGCGTGTACCTCATCGCCGATATGGAGGGTGCCTGCCCTCACGATGGACGCGTAAACCCCCAGATTGTTGCCGTGGCGGTCGCTAATGGTGGTGCCGATGGTGAGGTCGCGCTCCAAGCCCGGCTGGGCCCGGCTGGGCATGCTGCAGCGCGGCGTGGGGAGGAGCACCTCAGAGTGCACGTCGCCGAGCGCGATGGTGGTCCAGGCATCTTCAGCCCATCCGGGGGTGGGCCCGTCGATGAGGGCGGTGGGCCGGAAGCGGCGCACGTCCCAAACACCGTGGGGATGGAGCTCGGCGGCGGCGGCCAGGCTGGCGGTGGTGAGCCAGTGGGCATCGGCGAGATCCAGCCAGGTGCCCGGCGGACCGGGCCAGTCGAACAGCGGCGTTTCCTCGTCGGACATCCCCGTGTGCATCTCCATTGGAAAGACGGTGTGGGTCGGCGGCGCGTCGAGATGCACGTCGTGGTCCAGCCAGGCCGACAACGCGGCGTGGACGCCGGGATCGTCGGCGGCGTGTTCGGAACCATCGGGCAGGGTGATGATCGCGCCGTCATCGTCATCGAGCCGCGCCGACGCCTCGAGGAGTTGGGCCCACCGTTTGGCCGAAAGGACCTTCCCGGCCGCCCGATCGACCACCGCCAATCCCCGATCTCCCGCCGCTCCACCCGGGGCCACGGCGAGGGACGGCACCCGCTCACCCTGGAAGGATTTCACCGGATAGCGCCAGAGTTGAGAGATGAAACCAAGATTTCCGATGCGCCACCCTATTCGAGTCGGTGGGCCGTCGGGGCACCTCCTGGCGGTGCGGGACGGGCCGAATCAGGGCGGGGACCAGGCGAGGGACATCTGGGTGATGAGGGGCTGGGTGGGGTGCACGATCTGCGGCCACCCCGGGTGGTTGAGCGCATCGGGCGGGCCGGTTTGGGGCTCAACGCAGATGGCGTGGGCCGGATGGTCGTAGAGCACCAGGTGATCGCCGGTGGAGGTGATCGAAACGACCAACGCTCTCGGCCAGGTCAAGGTGGCGGGCCAGGTGAGGCCCGTGAAACAGTCGTCCCAGGGCCCGGCGGGGGGCGGGGGAGCCACCGGGCCGAGCGGCAATCCCTGGTCATCGCGGGGGTACCACCCGGTGGCGTCCATCGCCACGACCAGGTCACCTCCCGTCGCCAAGGACCGGCGAAACCAGGGATGCCAGCCGGCGGTGGCGGGAAAGGATGGGCCGTCGGTGTGCACCTCGAGACGCAGGTCGAGGCGGTCGGCGGTGAGGCTGATGTGCTGGTTGGCCCAGCCGGCGAAGGGCCAGTGGGGCTGCAGATCGACGCGCAGGTGGAGGTGGTCCGGGCCGGATTGCTCCACGAGCCAAGCCCGGTCGAACCCGGTGCCGTGCATGGCGTGGGAGGCGTGGTTCCGCCGGAGTTGGTGCACGTCGCCGTCCCACTCGAAGCGGCCGTCGCGCACTCGTCCGGCGAAGGGAACCATCGGGTAACAGCCCGAGAGGAGCGGATCGGCCGTCGGGGCCACGAGAAGTTCGTGGCCTTGCACCCGCAGGGACGTGAGTCGGCCACCGATCGCCGGGTTCACCTGCACCACCACCGATCCCGCCGTGAGGGTGATCACCCCCGCAGCGTAGACCCCGACCTCCGCCCCACCTTCGGGGCCGCGGGCGGAGCGGGTTAGGACGCCGGCAGCGAGGCGAGGAAGCCGGAGAGGGCTTCCCACCAGGCGGCGGGGGCTTCGAGCTGCGGGCTGTGGCCGCCGCCGGGGATCACCGCCAGGCGAGCGCCGGGGATGGTGGCCGCCATGCGCTCGCTGTCTCGGATGAAGGGGGCATCTTGGTCGCCCACGATCACGAGCACCGGCATGCTGAGGGTGGCCAAAGCCGCCAGGCGGTCGGGTTGCACGGGGAAGGTGGCGAGCATGGCGGCGAACATGGCCGGTGACGAAGCCCGGAGGTTGCGGTCGCCCCGGGCGGCGTACGAGGGATCCTCGGCCATCATGCGGCGGTTCACTTCCGTGGCGAGCGGGCCGTCGCTGGCGGCCCCCATGATGTCCGCCACCACATCGATACCCTCCTCTCGGGCTACGGTGACGCCCAGTTTCACCAGTTCCGGGTCGATCGGCAGGGGCCCGTGCGAGGTGTCCATGAGCACGAGGGCCTCGATGCGATCGGGAGCGCGCAGCACGAGGCACTGGGTGATCATGCCGCCCATGGAATGGCCCAGGATCACGAAGCGCTCAAACCCGATGGCGTCGGCGAGGCCCAGCAGATCGGTGGCGAAGATGTCGAAGCTGTAGTCGGCCTCCGAGGTGGGGTGGCTACTGCTGCCGTGCCCGCGCAGGTCGGGAGCCACCACGTGCCAACCCGCCGCCGCCAGTTGGTCGAAGGTCATGTCGAAGTCGGTGCGCGATCCGGTGTGGCCGTGCACGAGCAGTAGCGGTCGCCCACCCATCCCCGCCTCGGTGATCGTCAGTTCCATCTCCCCGACGCGAATCGTTCGCTCTTGGACCGGCATGTGGTTTCGCTTCCCCTCGTGGCTGGCGGCACCCTAGCGTGAGGGGGATGCGAGCAGTCGTGCAGCGGGTGACCAAGGCCTCGGTGTCGGTGGAGGATGCGGTGGTGGGGGAGATCGGCCCCGGGTTGTGTGTGTTGTTGGCGGTGACGCACACCGATGGGGAGGCGACCGCCCCCCGGATGGCCGACAAACTCTGGAACCTGCGGATCTTTGATGACGCGGCGGGGGTGATGAACACATCGGCGGCCCACCAGGGCGCCCCCCTCCTGGTGGTATCCCAGTTCACCCTCTACGGCGACACGGCCCGGGGTCGACGACCGTCGTGGCTGGCCGCGGCCCGGCCCGAGCAGGCGGAACCACTGGTGGAGGCGGTGGTGGCCCACCTCCGCGATCTCGGCGCCACCGTGGCCACCGGCCGGTTCCGCACTGATATGGCGGTGGCTCTGGTGAACGACGGTCCCGTCACCCTTATCCTTGACGTCTGATCCGGTGGGCGGCCTGGGCTGATCGTCTACCGTCGGCCGCATGGACCGGCCGCTGCCCCCCTGGTTTGACGATGCCAAACTCGGGATTTTCGTGCACTGGACCGCCGCCGCCGTTCCCGCCTTCGCTCCGATCACCGAATCGCCGTTCGACCTCGCCGCCGAGGGCGGATGGGCGGAGGCGATGCGCTCCTCGCCCTATGTCGAGTGGTACCAGAACTCGATCGCCATCGAGGGCTCTCCTGCGGCGCAACACCACGCCGAGGTGCATGGCAATCGGCCTTACGACGATTTTGTGGCGCAGTTTCTTGCCGGTCATGCCGGATGGCAGCCCGAGCCGTGGGCCGATCTGTTCGAGCAGGCCGGGGCTCAGTACGTGGTGCTGGTCACGAAACACCACGACGGCGTATTGCTCTGGCCCAGTGCCACGCCCAACCCGAACAAGCCGGCGTGGGGGAGCGAACGCGATCTGGTGGGCGATCTCGCGACCGCCGTGCGCCGACGCAATATGCGCTTCGGCACCTACTACTCCGGCGGGCTCGACTGGACCTTCGGGGGTCTGCCCATGCGGGACTTCCACGACATGATCGCCGCCATTCCGCAGTCCCCCGAGTACCTGGCCTACGCCAACAGCCACTGGGCGGAGTTGATCGAGCGCTACCAACCCGACGTGCTCTGGAACGACATCGGCTATCCCGCCGCCGCCGATCTGGAGGGGTTGTTCGAGCGGTACTACCAAGCCGTGCCCGACGGTGTGGTGAACAACCGGTTCGACTGGATGGGACAGTCCGCCGGGGCAGTCCACTGCGACTTCGTGACGCCGGAGTATTCCATCGAGGGCGACCCCAGCCGGAAATGGGAGAGCACCCGGGGGATCGGTACGTCGTTCGGCTACAACCGACAGGAGTCCGACGCCAGTTATCTCTCCCCCGATGCCCTCGTCGGGATGTTCATCGACATCGTTGCCCACGGCGGCAATCTGCTTCTCAACGTGGGCCCCACCGCGACGGGCGTGATTCCCTGGGCACAGGCGCAGCGGCTGCTGGCGCTGGGCTGGTGGCTCCGCACCAATGGCGAAGCCATCTACCGGACCCGCCGGTGGTCTCGCTCCGAGGGCATCACCGGGGAAGGTCATCAGGTGCGCTTCACCACCAAGGACGACGCGTTGTACGCCATCGTGAAAGGCACCCCCTCGACGGCGCAGGTGGAACTCGACGTGCCGCTGCCGTCGGGGGCTACCGTCACACTGCTGGGCCACGACACCCCCCTGCTATGCCAGGACTCGACGGTGACGTTGCCCGCCCGCCTATCTGTTGCCCCCGCCCTCACCATCAAGATCACCCCCGTCCCCTCCTAGGGCGGTCGCCGCCGGGGGTGGTGTCCCAACCGGTAACGTGGGAAGTCGTGTTGGTGGCCAAGGACCTCGTGCGACACCACGGGGCGCAGGTGGTGCTCGGCGGGGTGTCCCTGGCGGTCACCGCCGACACGCGCCTGGGGATCGTGGGACCCAACGGCATCGGTAAGTCCACGCTGTTGCGAATACTGGCCGGGCTCGAATCGCCCGATGGGGGGTGCGTGGAACGGGTGCCGGCATCCACCACCGTGGGGTGGCTTCCGCAGGAACCCGATACCCGGTCGGGGGAGACACTGCGGGCCTATTTGGCGAGGCGCACCGGGGTAACCGCCGCCAACGATGCGCTGGATGCCGCCACCGCTGCCCTCGGGGGCGACGGCGAGTCGATTGAGGCGTACAGCACCGCCCTCGAACACTTCCTGGCCATCGGCGCCGACGACCTCGATGCCCGTACCGGTGTGGTGTTGGCCCAGGTGGGGCTGGCGGCGGATCGTGCCGAGGTGGAGGTGGGCCACCTCTCCGGTGGCCAGGCGGCCCGGGCGGCGCTGGCCGCGATCTTGTTGTCGCGCCAGGACGTGCTGCTGCTTGATGAGCCCACCAACGATTTGGATTTCGCCGGTCTCGATCTCCTCGAGCACTTCGTGGCGGTAACCCCCTCCGCGGTGGTCACTGTGTCCCATGACCGCGCCTTCCTTGATCAGGTGGTGACCCGCATCCTCGAACTGCGCGAACCCGACCACTGTGGGGTGAGTCATGCCGGGGGATGGAGCGATTACGTGGAATCGCGCGAGTTGGCCCGGCGGCAGCAGTACGAGGGCTACGGGAAGTTCACCGCCGAGCGCGACCGGCTGCGCGATCGTCAGCGCACCCAGCGCCACTGGGCGGTGGTCGGGGTGCGCAACGCCAAGGCCCGTTCCCGCGACAACGACAAGTTCATCGTGCATCACAACGCCCAGCGATCCGAAAAGATGGCGTCGAAGGCGAAGGCCACCGAGAAGGCGATTGAGCGGCTCGAGGTGGTGGATAAGCCCTGGGAGCCCTGGGAACTTCAGCTCGAGTTAACGGCCGCCACCCGTTCGGGCGATGTAGTGGCCCGCCTGGATGGGGCCGTGATGACGAGGGGTTCGTTTCACCTCGGGCCGCTCAGCCTGGAGGTGGCCTGGCAGGACCGGCTCGCCATCCTCGGGCCCAATGGGTCGGGGAAAACGACGCTCCTGCGGGCCATCCTCGGCGAGGAGGAACTCGCCGCCGGGCAGCGGTGGATGGGTCCGGGGGTGAAGGTGGGCCTCCTCGATCAGCGTCGAGCGCGCTACGCCGCCGACCAACCCCTGCTGCGGTCGTTCATGCACACCACCGGCCTCGACCGCTCCGAGGCCCGGTCGTGCCTGGCGAAATTTGGCCTCGGCGCCGATCACATGGAACGGCCAGGACGAAACCTCTCACCCGGGGAACGCACCCGGGCCCTCCTGGCTGAGTTCACCACCGCCGGGGTGAACTGCCTGGTTCTCGACGAGCCCACGAACCACCTCGACCTGCAGGCGATCGAGCAACTCGAATCGGCCCTCGGGAGTTACGACGGCACGCTGCTGCTGGTCACCCACGACCGTGCCTTTCTCCAGAACGTGGACGTGACCCGCACGATCGACCTGGGCTAGGCCAGCGACGCCCCGGCCTGACGTCGCCGGGTACCAATCACTTCGATGGTCCAGCCGCTCAGAATGCAGGCGGCGGCCAGGATCAGTCCGATGAGGTTGCCGTAGCGGGTGTAGATCGTGAGACCTTCTCGCAACTGCACCCCGCGCTGGATGACCTTCGTTTCGCTGATGCTGCTGCGCTCGATGATCCGGCCGGTGTCGTCGATGATGGCGCTGAAGCCGGTGGGGGCCACCTGGGCCACCCAGCGTCCGCTCTCAATCGCTCGCATGCGCGACGACGCCACCTGTTGGGTTTGCACAATCGTGCCGGTGAACGACGAGCCGTTGGTGGGATTGATGACGAGGCGCGCCCCGGCCTCAACCCCTTCGCGGGTGCGGTCAGGGAAGAAAATCTCCCAGGAGATGGGGGTGACGACCCGTCCCACCGGCCCGGGCACGTCGAGGTGGTTGGGGATCTCTCCGATCACTGCATCCCGGCGAGGGAGTGCCCCGGCGGCCACCTGGTTGAGGAGGGATCGGAACGGCACCCACTCGCCGAAGGGCACCCGGTGGACTTTCTCGTAGCGCCCCACCAGTT
>VFJN01000190.1 GCA_009886035.1 Actinomycetota bacterium | reverse complement strand
GTGGAGGATCTGTTGGCGGAGGCCGACGCCGCCGTGGCGCTCGGGGCCAGCCGACTCCGGGTGAAGATCGCCCCGGGATCGGCTGCTGAACCGCTCCGTGCCTTGCGAGCCCATGGCGGACCGCAGTGGTTGTTGCAGGCCGACGCCAACGGTTCGTTCGCCCTGAACGATCCCGAACTGGACGAGATCGACGAGGTGGGCCTCGTGTGCCTCGAGCAACCACTCGACCCCAACGATCTGATGGGCCATGCCGCCCTCGCCCGACGACTCGTCACCCCGATCTGCCTCGATGAACCGTTGACCTCGCTCGGCGCTGTCGAAGCCGCCGTGGCGCTCGGGGCCTGTGAAGTCGTGTGCCTCAAGCCCGCTCGGGTGGGTGGGTGGATCAATGCCCGGGCCGTGCACGATCGCTGTGTCGAACTCGGCGTGCCGGTGTGGGTGGGGGGGATGCTCGAAACCGGCATTGGTCGAGCGGCCAACCTGGCGGTGGCTGCCCTGGCGGGGATGACCTTCCCCGCTGATCTCGATCCTCGGGGCCGGTTCGATCCGGATCTGGCCGATCGGCGAACGCCGGTGGATGGGCTCATTGCTGTGCCCACCGGTCCCGGCACCGATGCTGTTCCCGATCTCTCGCAATTACCCCCCGGGGCCGTGGTGGGATCATGGAGACCCTCAGACCACTAGGGCCGCCCGCAGTTGATCGATGGTGGCGGCGGACACCCCGATTCCGGTCACGTAGCCCTCCATGGAGCCAAAGCGCTCATCCACCGCCGCCAGAAACCCCGCCATCGCCGCCGGTGGGGCTTCGAGATACTCCGGCGGCTGGCTCGTCATCGCGTCGATGGCCTCGGGGTAGGTGACACTGAGCCAGTTGACGAAGGCCGCCATGGCCCCGGCGGTGGCGTGATAATCGTCGATGATCTCGGCGGCGGGCACCCCGAGGAGCCCGAGCAGCACCGCGGCGGTCACCCCGGTGCGGTCCTTGCCCGCCGCGCAGTGGAAGAGCACGGTGGAGCCCTCAGCCACGATCTCCACGATGCGAGCCAGTGACGCGCCCCCTTGCTCGAGCATGGCGAGGTAGGCGTTGCGGAGGAACTCCGCCGCCCCGTTGGTGGGGGTGAGGTCGTCATCGGACCACATGCGTTCCAGGATCGGCAGCGAGTGCCACCGCAACGGATAGTCCTCGATGGGGAAACGCCCGCTGCGTTCGATCTCGCCGAGGGTTCGTAGGTCGATGACCGTCTCCAACCGCAGCGCCCGCGCCCGGTCGAGATCGGTTCCCGCTAACCGCTGGACCCCATCGGCGCGGTAGAGAACGCCCGGCCGGGTGAAGCCCCCCGACTCGGTGGGCAGTCCGCCGAGATCACGCACGTTGAACACGAGATCAAAGGAGATGCTCCGGTCACCGGCGGGGTTGTTCATCCACCGAATGTATCGACTGACGCCCCTCACTGCTCCACCCCGCCGGCCGCTACGGTGGGCTTCCGAACCGAGCCCGAAGGACAACGTTGTGGGCGATACACCCTTAGAGATCTCCTGGTTTGCCCCTTCGTGCTGGGGCGACACCGCTCGGGTGGGGGTGGCAGACCCCACGCGCGCCGCCACCTTCGCTTACAACCGCCGGGTGGTTGAGTTGGCCGACCGCCTCGGCTTCCTCAACGTGCTCATCCCTAGTTCCTTCGTGCCCGGCATGGACCCCTGGACCCTCGCCAGCGCTCTGGCGCCCTCCACCACTCGTACCCGGTTGCTGCCGGCGGTGCGAGTGGGGGAGTTCGACCCCCCCATGTTTGCCCGGGCGGCCACGGCACTCCAGCAGATCCTGGGCGGGCGGCTCACCGTGAACATCATCTCCAGCGAGTTGGCCGGCGAGACCCTTGGGAGCACCGAGCGCTACCAGCGCACGGCCGAAGCCATGGCACTGCTCAAGGCGTTCTGGTCCGACGATCATGTGCACCACCAAGGCCAGTGGTGGAACTACGACCTGCCCACCACCGCCACCCATACCGCTAGCCCCCCGCCGCTCTACTTCGGGGGCACCTCCGAGCCCGCCCGCGAAGCCGCCGCCGAGCACGCCGACGTGTACCTCATGTGGATCGAGACCGTGGCGTCATCGGCCGCCCTGGTCGCCGATATGCAGGCGCGCGCGGCCCAGCACGGCCGCACGCTGCGCTTTGGCCTCCGCACCCACGTGATCGTGCGCCCCACCGAGGCCGACGCTCGCGCCGCTGCCGCCGCGGTGATCAGCGAACTCGACCCTGAGGTGGGCCGGAGGCTCAAGGAATCGTCGCACGACCACGCCTCCGACGGCGTGCGCCGCCAGGATGCCTTGCGAGGTTCCGCCGGCGAGGACGGGTTCGTGGAAGAGGCGCTGTGGACCGGGATCGGCGTGGCCCGCAGCGGCGTGGGCGCCGCCATCACCGGCAGCGCCGATCAGGTCGAAGCCAAGATTCGGGCCTACGCCGACCTCGGCATCGAATCGTTCATCCTCTCCGGCTACCCCCTCGACGACGAAGCCCAGCGCGTGGCCGACCTCCTCTTGCCCCGCTTCACGCTCGGCGCCATCGAGATTTAACCCGCGCCCGCCCCGCTATTGGGTGGCAAGGTCGGCGCGCTCGGTGTTCTCGCGGCCCGTGGTCCTACCCGCCACCTCGATCACAACCCGTTGCAGCACCCCGGGGGTGACGTCGGCCCGGCCGATGAGCGCCGGGCCGATCGATCCGGCGGGCTGGTAGCCCACCGCAAAGGTGGTGGCGCCGTAGGTCAAGGGAGTGCGCCGCGGCACGAGCCCCTCCCCCACCGGAATGTCGCCGTACCACAGGGCGATGGTGACCCGACCGGATTCGCCGCCGGTGGCGACAGCCCGTACCTCAACCACCCCCACCGGCAGCTCCACCTCGGCGGAGACGGTGGTGATGGTGGTCCCGAGGAAGTTGTACACGTAATGAAGGCGGCGATTCTGGAGGTAGAGCGCGTACCCTCCGGCTTGGCTTCCGTGGGCCGCGATCACGCCTTCCACCGGCCCGGCTGCGGGCACGGTGAGGGCCGCGGCGATCACGAAGTCGCGCCGCTTCAGGTTGGGGGCCATCGCCTCGGAGAGCGGACCGATGACCGGACCGAACTCGTGTCGGAGTCGACGGAATCGCGGGTCGGTGTGTCTCGTAGGTTCATTGTTGAGCGGGAGTACCTGATATTTCTCCGCTTCTTCCCACCACCGCGCCTTCATCTTGGCCAACTGTTCGGGCTCCGCCTCGGCGAGATCCACCATCTCGGAGAAGTCCTCGGCCACGTGGTAGAGCTCCCACACGTCCTCGTCGAAGGGATGGTTCACATCGGTCCCGTCGTACACGATGAACGGCGTCGGATGGAACACCACCGCCTTCCAGCCGTCGTGATAGAGCGCTCGCGAGCCGAACATCTCGTAGTACTGCGTCACATGGGCCGATGGGCCGTTGTCGTCGTTCAGCAGCGCCGGGGCAAAACTCACCCCTTCGATGGGCGACTGGTCGATGCCGTTGATCACGGCGGGTGATTCGATGCCCACGAGTTCCAAAAGGGTGGGCATCAGATCGATGGCGTGCACGTACTGATGACGATTCCCACCCGGCCCGAAGCGCTTCGGCCAGTGCACGATCATCGGGTCTGCTACCCCGCCCTCGTGGGTGTCGCGCTTGAAGCGCTGGAGCGGCGTGTTGCCCGCCCAGGCCCAGCCCCAGGGGTAATGGTTGCTCGAGCGAGGGCTACCGAGGTCGTCGATGCGAGCGAGGTTCTCCTCGAGGCTTTCCGGCACGAAGTTGAAGAAGTAGGCCTCGTTGAAGGAGCCCTTGGCTCCGCCTTCGGCGCTGGCGCCGTTGTCGCTCATCACCACCACGATGGTGTCGTCGAGTTCCCCAAGTTCGTCGATCGCATCGAGCACCCGCTGCACCTGGGCATCGGTGTGGGTGAGGAAGCCGGCGTAGACCTCCATCATCCGGGCGTAGAGGTGGCGCTCATCGGCACCCAAGGAGTCCCAGGCCGGCACCCACGATGGCCGCGGCGACAGAGCGGTCGCGGGCGGCAGCAGGCCCGATTCGATCTGGCGGGCGAAGACCTCCTCGCGCCACGCATCCCAGCCCTGGTCGAACTGGCCGCGGTAGGCCTGGATGTAGGCCGCCGGTGCCTGGTGCGGTGCGTGGCAGGCCCCGGGGGTGAACCACAGGAAGAACGGTTTGTCGGGCGAGGTGGCCCGCAGGTCGTGCAAAAACAGCCGGGTCTTGTCCACCATGTCTTCGGTGAGGTGGTAGCCCTCCTCGGGAGTCTTGGGGGGCTCCACGGGATGGTTGTCGTACACCAATTCAGGGTGGTACTGGTCGGTTTCGCCGCCCAAGAACCCGTAGAAGCGCTCGAAACCGCGACTCAGTGGCCACTTGTCGCGCGGGCTGCCCATAGTCATCTCGGTAGCCGGGGTGAGATGCCATTTGCCCACCGCGAAGGTGGCGTAGCCCTCGCCCAGCAAAATCTCGGAGAGAAAGCCGTTCTCCTTCGGGATGGTGGCGTTGTACCCCGGGAACCCCGCCGCCAACTCCACCACCCGGGCCATGCCGTTGGAATGATGGTTCCGTCCGGTCAGGAGACACGCTCGCGTGGGTGAGCACAAAGCCGTCGTGTGATAGTTCGAGAACCGATGCCCGGATTGGGCGAGCCCATCGAAGCAGGGCGTGGCAATGTCGGATCCGTAGCAGCCGAACTGGGCGTAGCCCACGTCATCGAGGAGTACCACCACAATGTTCGGTGCGCCCGCGGGGGCCGTTTTCACCGGCGGCCACCACGACTCCGAATCCTCGTAGGTGCGGCCAATCACTCCCTGGAACTTGGGGCGGGGTTCGCTCATGGATGAAGTGTGGCATGCGTGGTTTAGCCGGGCGGTTTTCGTCCGGACCAAAGCTCCCCCGACCCGACCCGTTCAGGTAGCCTCGTCGGCCATGAGCAGGCACGTTCTAGGCACCTGCCGTGAAGCCTCGGTCGCCCCGATGACGGAAGGACCCATCTCGTGACTGCTCCCGCCGGACCGGAGGCGGCGAACCCCACGCGAGCGGGAGCCGCCGGGGTGGTGCTCTTGGCCTTGGTGGCCTGCCAGTTCGTGATGGTACTGGATACCTCGGTTATGAACGTGTCGATGGTGGAGGTGGCCAAGGACCTCGGGGCCGACATTACCGGCATCCAAACCGCCATCACCCTCTACACCCTCGTCATGGCGTCGTTCATGCTCACCGGCGGCAAGTTGGGGCAGATCCTCGGCCGCAAACGGGCCTTCATCATTGGCTGCGTGGTCTACGGGGCCGGGTCGCTCACCACCGCGCTGTCCCAAAACCTCGCGATGCTGCTGGTGGGATGGTCGCTACTCGAGGGTCTCGGAGCGGCCCTGATCCTGCCCGCCATCGTGGCCCTGGTGGCCTCCAACTTCACCCAGGACAAGCGCCCCCGGGCCTACGGGATGCTGGCGGCGGCGGCCGCCGTGGCGGTAACGGCTGGGCCCCTCATCGGCGGTGTCTTCACCACCTACCTCTCGTGGCGTTGGGTATTCCTCGGTGAGGTGATCGCCCTGCTGGGCGTCCTGGTCGTCGCTCGACGCATCGCCGATACACCGCCGACGCCCGGGACGCGGCTCGACCTCGGCGGCACCGTGGCGTCGGTGGTGGCTTTGGGGCTCTTCGTCTTCGGGCTCCTGCGCTCCAGCGCCTGGGGGTTCCTCCACCCCAAGCCAGGGGCCCCCGAATGGTTTGGGCTGTCCCCGTCGTTCTGGCTCATGGTGGCCGGCGGAATCGTGGGCTGGCTCTTTTTCATCTGGGAAGGTCGGGTTATCGAGCGGGGCAAGGAACCCCTGCTCGACCCGATGCTGCTCGAAAACCTCGAGCTGCGGGCAGGGCTGCTGGCGTTCTTCTTCCAGTTTCTCCTGCAGTTCGGCCTCTTCTATTTGATCTCCCTGTTCCTCCTGGTGGCTCTGGGCCTGTCGCCCATCGGTGCCGGCTTGCAACTCATGGCCTTTTCCGTCACCTTGCTGGCAGCCGCGTTGGGGGTGCCGAAGCGCTTCCCCGATGTCTCGCCGCGCCGCGTGGTGCGCCTGGGGTTTGCGGCGTTCGTCGTGGGTCTTGTCACGCTCATCATGGCGCTCAACGTGGGCTCGGGGCCCGACGTCGTGACCTGGCCGTTGCTGATTGCTGGCCTGGGGGCGGGGATGTTGGCCTCACAACTCGGGAGCGTCACCGTCTCGTCGGTGCCCGACGACCGTGCCGGCGAGGTGGGTGGGTTGCAGAACACCGCCACCAACCTCGGCTCGTCGATCGCCACTGCCCTCACCGGTGCTGTGCTCATCAGCGCCCTCACCACCTCGTTCCTTACCGGCATCCAAGAGAACCCCGACATTCCCGAGCCCACCGTGGCCAGCGCCGAGGTGGAACTGGAGGCGGGGGTTCCGTTCCTCTCCGACCGGGACCTCAGCATCGCCATGGAGGAGGCCGGGGTGCCCCCCGCCGCCGCCGCATCGATCACCGCCGTGAACACCGCCGCCCGGGTGAGGGCCCTCCAGGGCGCGTTGGGAGTGCTGTTGCTCATCGCCGTCGTCGCCCTGTTCACCAGCGGAAAGATCCCCGTCCACCAACCCGGTCGCCAACCACCCCCAGCCTGATCACCGGGGCCACCCCGACACGGCGCGTCCACCGCACCGGGGGCCACCAATCGGGCACACAGTGCTCTCGGCTGTATGGCGCCAGTTGAATTCGCGACTACGGGGCGAGAAGAAAACCCAGTGTTGCTCTCACCAGGGGTCGACAAACGGCCGGGGTCCAGACAGAACCCCCTAGTCACCCTGCCCGTCCTGCTGAGTCGGGACATCGACTGAGCGTCACAAGGGTCGTGACAGAGCCAACTCGATCCGAAAGGGTCCCCAGCCCTGTCTCCAGCCGCCGTGATAGGGGCTGCTCGTTACGATGAGCGAATACTTCGATCGCTTGATGCCACTGCTCGTCAAGGTGAAACGGGCCCCGTGCGGGTCAGATCATCGGCCGTCATCATGGCGTCGACCAGTGTGCTGACGATCTGATTC
>VFJN01000111.1 GCA_009886035.1 Actinomycetota bacterium | reverse complement strand
GCTTCGATGGCGGCGGCGTGGTCGTCACGGCTGGCGAGGGCACGGGCCGCCATCTGCTCGAGAACCGCCAGGGCCTGTTCGTTCGTCATGTCATGTTCAGCGATCGGGAGACTTCGTACCAGGCGCTGCCGTTGGAACGGAACGTGATCTGTGCTTTTTTGGAGACCGTGCCGGTGAGCGTCCCAGTGGATTGGAACCCGGTACCGAACGTAAGAATACGCCCGGTGGTTCCGTCGTTGGTGATGAGCAGGGTGAGGTTGTCGCCGGCCACGCCAACGTTCGCAGCGGTCAACGTGTGGGTCGTGGTGGTCGTACAGGTCTGGTAGTCGCCTTTCGTCGTGTCGATGGCGCTCGATGTGCCCAGCGATCCGTGGGCGTAGGCGAGGATCGTGGGGCTGCCACCCACCTGGCACCACTTGTCCACAGTTGATGAGTAGACGAACGTGACGGCGCACGACGGCAACAGGATAAACCTGTTAGTTGACTGGGACGAGAACACAAACCGGGACTCGGCATCCAGCGTCGTGTTTTGTAAGTTGATGTTGAACGCCGACGTGTTGACAAGGGTGAGCATCTGGCCGTTGGTCCCGTCGGCGGGACTGTCGACCGTTGGCCCCCATGTGACCTCGGCGGTCGGCGTCAACCGGAGTATTGCCCGGTCGATAGGGATCGCCGTGGTTGAGGTCAGGACGACGTTTTTAGGCGGGTGGGCTATCGGCTCGGCGACACTGATTCCGAGAGCGGTGGCACCACCAATAGCGGTGATACTTAGCCCTATCGAGTTGGTAAGCGTCCCAGTGACCGTCGGTGCGTTGACTGCGAATCCGATGTAGTTGGTGCAGGTCGCACCGGCACCGACGGTCAACCCGGCGGAAAACCCGTAGATGGAGGTCGCTGTGACTGTCCCGGTAATCGTCGGGGCCGACGAGAAACAGGTGTGGGACGTGAGCGTCATCACGTTTGTGGTCCCGGTGTAGGTCGGTTCCGACAAGAACATGATGTGAGTGTTCATGGTCCGGGTGGCGGCGTTGTGGCTCACCGCCGGTTTCACCTGAACGAAGGTATGAACGTTGAGAGAGTTGGGGTTAGCGGTCCAGTCCACCGACGGCGAAATGTCCACCATGTTGAGAACCTGGCCGGTCGTGGTCCCGCTCATCGTCAGC
>VFJN01000153.1 GCA_009886035.1 Actinomycetota bacterium | reverse complement strand
TGGCAGCAGTACGCCGCTGGCCGGTAACGGTACGGGCATCGGGTTTTCCTCGTGAACAGACAGCCCTCGCCCCTTCGGCGGAGCTCACTCGCGACACTCACCTTAGACTTGGAGGTGGCGGCGGGAATCGAACCCGCGTACAGGGCTTTGCAGGCCCTTGCCTAAGCCACTCGGCCACGCCACCAAAGGAAAGATCACCCTAGTGGGTGGCCCTAGGGGGTTCGCGCCCGGCGCCTCGGTTGATCATCCGGGGAAGATGGCGACGAAGGTACCGGCGAGGATCGGCACCAACAACGCAAGGGCCAGGATGGCTGCCACAATTCGTGCCCGACGACGACGAGTGCTCTCACGGGCGCTCCGGTCAGCGGAGGCGCTCACGGCACCGACCCCGCCAACTCGTCGGCCTCGATCGCCTTCAGTTCGTCGAAACGGGTACGCAACTCCGCCCGACGACCATTGTCCATCGCCAGGTTGGTGAGCTCATGGGGATCCTCGTGCTGGTCGTACCACTCGTGCTCCTGGTCCTCGAAGGCCGCATCGAGGCCGTAGAGCATCGGCGTGGGGACACCGCTGAAGTCATCGTTGGGGAGCCCCCCGCCCACGCCGTAATAGCGGGCGTACTTGTGGCGTCCGTCGAATACCCCCCGTATGGCCCAACGGGTAGCCCGAATATTGGAGGTGTGCGCGGTGGCGTGGGCGAACAGCACCCGATCCCGGACGGTGGCTTGGGGATCGGCCACCAACGGAGCGAGGTCGACGCCTTGCATGCCGGCGTCGGGTTCAACATCGGCGAAACCACAGATGGTGCGGGCGAGATCCACGTGCGACGACAGGGAGACGCTGCGTTGCCCGGCCGAGGAAGCCAGTGCCGACGACGCTGCTGGCTTCACATAACACGGCACCCGCATAATCTCGTCGTACACGAACGGGCCTTTGGATCGCAGGCCATGAGACCCGCACATGTCGCCGTGATCCGAGGTGAAGACCACCACGGTGTCGTCCCACGCACCGCTTCGCTCCAGGGCCGCCAAAACTGTGCCCAGGCTGTCGTCGGCCAGTTGGTGCAGGCGCACGTAGTAGTCGAGTTGGCGCCGCCACTGCTCCCGATCATCGGGGGGAATCATCCCGGCGATCCAGTGTTGTTGGTCCCAGCGCCACTGACGATGACAGGCGGGCTTGGTCAACAAGTCGTCGTCAAAGTTGGCCGGCAGATCCTCCACCACATGGTCGTAGTCCTCGGTGAAGGGCGGCACCGCCGCCCCTTCTTTCCATTTCGCAGAGTCCAAAAGGGCCTCGGACGCCGCCAGTTCCACCGGATGATCAGCCTGGTACCCGGGCTGGTCCATCGGGAACCACATCACGTCGTGCGGATTCACCAGGGCCACCGTGAGGAACCACGGATCGGCTTGCGCCCCGTGGGCATCGAGCCAACGCGCCGCCGAGTTGGCGATGACCGGATCGAAATGCACACCCGTGCCGGCCCACCCCATGAAGTGCTGGTCGTTGCCGTCCCAGTCGGTGTAGCCATAACGGTCCATCGGGGGGGTGGTGCCGCCGGTGAGGTGCCACTTTCCGATGTACGACGACCGGTAGCCGCCACCGCCGAGTTGCGAACCCACCGTTGGAATCGCCGGATCAAGACTGCGATTCCAGGGAAACACCGTGTTGTCGTACACCTCATGACCGGGGAGATAGCGGCCGGTCATCATCGTGGCGCGCGACGGCGAACACGGCGCCGAATGGGTCCAATGGTTCGCCAACTCCACCCCCTCGGCCATCAGGCGCTCCCGCCAGGGCAATCGCACCGACGGCGGGAGCCACGAGCGCTCGCGCTCTTGGTCCGACACGACAAAGAGCACGTTGGGACGCCGATCAGTCATGGCGGGAGTCTGCCACGGCCCTGAACCGGCGAGACTCTCGGCCCGCCTTGCGTCAAACAAGCGTTTGATGGAGGCTGAGCCGATGACCACGCCAGCGCCGCCCTGCGAGATCGACGTGCTCGATCCGCGCTTCTACGACGATCCCTGGGATGCCTACCGATGGCTCCGGGCGCACTCCCCCATCCATTGGGATGCCGGGAACGAACTCTGGGTGATCTCCCGACACGCCGACGTGTCGCTCATTTCCCGAAACCCCGAGTTGTATTCCGCCGCCGAGGGTGTGCGGCCGCGAGTGGCGGCACCGATGTCGATCATCTCCATGGACGATCCGGAGCACACGCGGCAACGCCGCCTCATCAACCGGGGCTTCACCCCCGCCAAGGTTCGCGCCCTCACCGACCACATCCGGGAACTGTCGAACCAGATCATCGACGAGGTGTCGGATCGGGGCGCCATGGACTTCGTACAGGAACTCGCCATCCACGTACCGCTCATCGTGATCGCCGAACTCATGGGCCTGGATCCCCAGCAGCGCAACGACCTCTACCAGTGGAGCGACGCCATGATGGCCGGCGACGGCCATGATGCAGCCGACGACCCTGTTCTCCATGCGGCCGCCGACGCCTTCGGGGCCTACGCGCTGCTGTGCACCGAACTGATCGATGCCCGTCGCGCTGCCCCCGGCGAGCGCGACGATCTCATCAGCATTCTCACCCACGCGTTCGACGAGGGGGCCCTGACCCGTGACCCGAACGGGCCGGCCTCCCTGGACCACCTCGATGGGGCCCTCACCAACGACGAGTTGTTCATGTTCCTCGTACTCATCGTGGTGGCCGGCAACGAAACCACCCGCAACGCCCTCAGCGGCGGACTGGTGGCCTTCTCCCAGTTTCCCGATGAGAAGCAACGGGTGATCGACAACCCGGCGCTCTGGGAGACAGCCGCCGATGAGATCATCCGCTTCGTTTCGCCGGTGCTGTCCTTCTCGCGCACGGTCACCAGCGACCACGAACTCGGCGGGGCGCACCTGAAGGCCGGCGACAAGGTCTTCATGCTCTACCAGTCTGCTAACCGAGACGAAACAGTCTTCACTGATCCCGATGTGCTCAAGGTGGACCGCTCCCCCAACCCGCACCTCGCCTTTGGCATCGGCACGCACTTCTGTCTCGGCGCCAACTTGGCCCGGGCCGAGGTGCAGGTGGTCTTCGAGGAACTGTTTCGCCGCCTCGGCGACATCCGAGTGCCCGACGGGGGCGTTGGGAAGCGCGGCAATTCCACCCTCGTGCTCTCTATTGAACACCTCCCCGCCGTGTTCACCCCCGAGTCGCGCTGATGCCGATCCCGGGCACCACCGACCAACGGAGTCGGATTCTCGATGCGGCGCTGTGGCTGATGAGCGAACAGGGCAGCACCGGTGCATCGATGCGCCAACTAGCCCAGGCCTGCGATCTCAATGTGGCCACCCTCTACCACTACTTCCCCTCCAAGGCCGATCTGCTCCGGTCGGTGATCACCGAACGCCGCTACGGCGAGCGTCTGAAGATCGACAGGCCGCCGATCAACGCCTCGGTACCCACTCGCCCGCGCCTCGTGGAACTCCTCGAGTGGCTCTGGCACAACACCCTCGACGAGGAGGCCGTGTGGCGTCTGCTGGTGGGCGAAGGCCTGCATGGCGAAGGGGACGCCACCGCCGGCGCCCGCGCGGCGGTGGCAGAGCTTGAAGGGGCGCTGGCGGGCTGGCTCGACACCGGATTCCCGGAAATCCCGGGCGATCATGTGGCCCTGGCCCGAGTGATCTGTGGGCAGGTGTTCGGCCTCATCGTGGAACACCTCGCCATCGGCGATGTGAATGCGGTCCGCTCCCGCCAGCGGGCCGAGGATCTTGCTCTGCTGATCGTGCCCTGAGAGGCACTAGTTTGCCGGTATGACTGCGATCGAGATGCCCACCACCATTCTCCGGGGCGAGGACGAGCTCCCCTTCGTCGACCTGGGCGATGGCTCCACCCTGCAATTACTGCAGGTCGACATCGAACAGGGCCTCTGGGTAGTTCGCACGAAGTTCAGCCCCGGGATGACCGTGGACACCCACAAACACACCGGCACCGTGCATGCGTTCACCCTCACCGGGTCGTGGAAATATCTGGAGTACCCCGATGAACTGAACGTGGCGGGGAGTTACCTGTTTGAACCCGCCGGATCTGTGCACACCCTCCACGTCCCGGAATCGAATACGGAAATCACCGACGTGTTCTTCATCATCCACGGAGCCAACCTGAATCTTGATCCCGCGGGCAACGTGACCACCGTGATCGATGCGGGCGGCATTCGGGACTTCTACTTCGCCATGTGCGAGGCCGAGGGCCACGGTCGCCCCCCGGTGATCGGTACCTGAGACCGCCTCAGATCTCCCGCTCGATCTCAGTCACCAAAGCCGCCACGCTCACGAGTGGATCCACGCCATGATCGTGCAGCCACTGGGCGTTGCGGCGGTGAAGATCGTCGTGCTCATCGAATCGGTTGAGCACCACCATCGGGTCATAGCCGTGGTCTCGTAGCGGAGCCAGTGACAGCCCGAGTGCGTTGATCACGCCGAGTCCGGCGTCGGCCACCACCACCACTCGGCTGGGCGCCAGGCGCACGAGCAGATCCACGGCATCGCCATCGGCCGCCAAGGGCGATCGGGGACCCCCTACCGTTTCGAGCCAGCAGACCTGGGGTAAGGGATCGGGCCAGCGGAGCTCGTCGAGGAGGTCCTGGAGGGTGGGCACCGGAAGCCCCAGGGCGGCGGCGGCCATCGGGGGGGCCATCGCCACGGGGTAGGTGCGCTCGGGGAGGCACACCCGTTCGCGGGCCTCACCGGTGGCGTCGGCGAGCACGGTGGCGTCGAGGGGGTGGTCATCGGTGGGATCGAAGGACTGAGCAGGCTTCCGGGCCGCCACCGAATACCCCCGCTCTCGCAACGCGTGCAGCGTGGCCGCCCCCACCCACGTCTTGCCCACCTCGGTGGCCGTACCCACGCACACGATCAGCATCGTGGCCTACAAATC
Organism: Actinomycetota bacterium; assembly: GCA_009886035.1. Lineage (GTDB taxonomy): Bacteria > Actinomycetota > Acidimicrobiia > Acidimicrobiales > VFJN01 > VFJN01. The sequence continues at coordinate 6,774 of VFJN01000153.1, read as the reverse complement.
GGCGAGCGCCTTCACGAGGCGCTCCACCTGATCGTGGGAATGGGCGGCGGACAGCGCCACCCGCAGGCGACTGGTGCCGGGCGCCACCGTGGGCGGACGGATGGCCGGCACCAGCAAACCCTGCTCGAGCAGCCGCGCCGACGCGGCCAGAGCGGCAGATTCCTCCCCCAGCACGATGGGAATGATCGGCGACGGATGGCCGGGCCGCACCGCCTGCACATGGGAACGCAACGTTGTGAGCAGCGCCTCCCCCTCCGCCGAGCGAAGAATCCGCAGCGCCGCCAGGGCGGCTCCAGCATCGCCCGGGCTCGGTGCCGTGCTGAAGATGAACGGGCGGGCCGCGTTCACCAACAGGTCGATGACATCTCGGCTGCCGGCCACGAAGCCTCCCAACGACCCGAGCGTCTTGGACAACGTGCCCACCCGAACCACCTCCACCCCGTGCCACGGCGCCTCGGCCAGGTCGGGATGGGGCCCGAGGACCGCGTGGGCTTCGTCGAGTACCAGGAGGGCCTCGTGGGTGCGACACACCGACGCCAACGCCTCCACCGGAGCCACATCGCCATCCATGGAGAACACGGTGTCGGTGACCACCAGGGCAGGGCCTCCATGGGCGGCCAGCAACGACTCCACATGGTCCACGTCGTTGTGGCGGCTGATGGCCAACCGACCCTTACCTAAGCGACAGCCGTCGATGATCGACGCGTGGTTCAGCTCGTCGCTCACCACGAGCACCTCCGCCGAGGTGGCCAAGGTGGCCAGCACCGCGAGGTTGGCGGCGAAGCCGGTGGGCACCACCAAGGCGGCCTCCGTGCCCTTCCATCGGGCCAGATCCGCCTCCAGTTCGGCATGAATGGGACGGCCCCCGACCACCAACCGCGACGCACCCGATCCGGTACCCCACCGAGCAATGGCGTCCCGGGCGGCGGCCGCGACGCCGGGGTGACTGGCCAGGCCGAGATAGTCGTTCGACGCGAACGACACCACGCTGCGCCCATCGAGCAAGGCCTCCGGCAGGCGGCCATCCAGCGTGCGGATCGAACGCCACTGGTCGGCTCGCCGAATCCCCTCGAGGCGTTCACTCACCCGTTGGCCCCAGGTGGTCATCAGGGGGCCGTCACCTCGACGATCGCCGCCGCCACCACCGCGACGATGCGATCGATCTCCTCGGCGGTGCTGGTCAGCATGGGCATCAACACAATGACATCGCCGAGGGGACGAATGAGCACTCCGCGGGCGACGCAGGCCGACGACACCCGTCGTCCCCAGCGCAGCCCCTCCGCCGGTGGCGACAGTTCAATGCCGACCATCAAGCCCCGTTGGCGGATCTCGGTCACCGTGGCGATCGGCGCCACCCCTTCAGCGAGAGCCTTCGCCAACTGCGCGCCCCGGGCCACGACGTTGGCGAGCACATCCTGTTCATCGATGAGTTCCAGATGGCGTCTCGCCACCGCGCAAGCCAAGGCATTCCCGCTGTAGGAGTGCCCGTGATAGAGCGTGCGGTCCGAGAGGTCCGGACCGAGGAAGGCGTCGTAGACCCGGCGGGATACTGCGGTGGCGGACAACGCCAGATAGCCGCCGGTGATGCCCTTGCCGAGACACATGAGATCGGGCCGCACATCACACTGCTCTACCGCGAACAACGTGCCCGTGCGGCCGAAGCCGGTGGCCACTTCATCGCAGATGAGGAGAACATCGTGCCGACGGCAGGCATCGGCCACCGCCGTCATGAACTCCGGCGTACACATCGCCATCCCCGCCGCGCCCTGCACGAGCGGCTCAACCACCACCGCCGCCAACCGCCCGGCGTGCTCCTCGATCGCCGCCACACTCGCCGCCACGTCGCCATAGGGCGCCCGCCGCACGGAGAAACGCAGCGGATCGAACACATCGGTGCCGAAACCACCGTCGCCCACCGAAAGCGACCCGATGGAGTCGCCGTGGTAGGCACCGGTGAAGGCGAGGTATTGATGGCGCCCCTCCACCCCCTGATTGGTCCAGTACTGGAACGCGATCTTGAGCGCCTGTTCCACCGCCTCGGCCCCATCGGAAGCGAAGAGGAAGTGCGGGTCCTCTATCGGCACCCGCGGGGCCAGCGCCTCGGCCAGCTCGATCGTGGCCCGATTGCCGTGTCCAAGCATCGTGGAGTGGGCCACCTGGTCGAGCTGGTCCCGCAGGGCTTCATCCAGTTCGGGCACTCGATGGCCCAAGGTGGTTACCCAGAGTGAGGAGATGGCGTCGAGGTAGCGGCGGCCTTCAACATCGATGACTTCACGCCCCTCGGCCCGCTCAACCACGATGGGTCCGTTGTCGGCGTAGACCGACATTTGGGTGAAGCCGTGCCACACCACGGCGGCATCGCGCTCCACCCATCCGCTGTGCGTATCGCCCACACCGCCCGACGCTACCCGCCCAGCCGACACCCGCTCCGCTCGAGGGCCCCGCCAACTCGACTCAGCCCCCCGCCACCTGGAATGGTAGGGGTCTACGGAACCCCAATTCCCCCCCATCGAGGTAGCCCGTGTCTGAACTTAAGGTGTGGATCGACCAGGACCTATGCACTGGTGACGGCATTTGTGTCGAGCTTCAGCCCGGCCTCTTCGCCATGCACGACGACGGCCTGGCCTACGTCAAAGAAGCCGGCTGGTCCGACATTTTCAACGGCGCCGGCGGTGACCCCGTCTACAAAATGGCCGAAGGCACCGCGGCGGTGCCCGAGTCGCATCTGGAGACCACCATCGAAGCCGCCGAGGAATGCCCCGGGGAATGCATCTTCCTCGAAGTCATCGAATAGGCGTCTGGTAGCGAGCAATCTCAGCTCGCCCCACCACCATGTGATGCACCTCATCGGGTCCGTCGGCCAACCGCAGGGTGCGCTGACCGGTGTACATATCGGCCAGTGGCGTCCATTGCGATACGCCGGTGGCACCGTGTAACTGGATGGCCTGATCGATGATCTGACACACCCGCTCGGGCACCATCGCCTTCACCGCGCTCACCCACACGCGGGCCTCGGCGTTACCCATCAGGTCCATGGCCTTCGCCGCTTTGAGCACCATCAGACGCATGGCTTCGATCTCGATGCGGGCTCGCGCCACCGTCTCGGTGTTCTTACCCAGCGAGATGAGCGGCTTGCCGAAAGCCTCCCGGCTCAAGCCCCGCTCCACCATGAGTTGCAGGGCTCGCTCGGCGGCTCCGATGGAGCGCATGCAGTGGTGGATCCGACCGGGGCCGAGGCGCAACTGCGAGATCTCGAAGCCGCGCCCCTCACCGAGGAGAACGTTCTCCTTGGGCACATGCACATCGTGGAGCCGGATGTGCATGTGACCGTGGGGCGCGTCGTCGTGCCCGAATACGTGCATCGGCCCGAGTACCTCCACCCCGGGGGTGTCCATCGGCACCAGGATCTGTGACTGCTGCTGGTGACTGGCGGCCTCGGGGTTCGTGCGCACCATGCAGATCATTATCTTGCAGCGGGGATCACCGGCACCGGAGATGTAGAACTTCTCCCCGTTGATCACCCACTCATCGCCATCGAGCACGGCGGCGGTGGCGATGTTGCGAGCATCGGAACTGGCCATGTCCGGTTCGGTCATGGCGTAGCACGAACGGATTTCGCCATTGAGTAGCGGCTGAAGCCACCGTTGCTTCTGCTCGGGCGTGCCCACCCGTTCGAGCACCTCCATGTTTCCGGTATCGGGGGCGGCGCAGTTAAGGCACTCCGAGGCCAGCGGGTTCTTCCCGAGTTCCACCGCGATGTAGGCGTAGTCGAGGTTGCTGAGCCCCTGACCCGTCTCGGCATCGGGGAGGAAAAAGTTCCAGAGCCCGATCGCCTTCGCCTTGGCCTTCACACCATCGAGAAGTTCGAGTTGGCCAGGGGCAAAGCTCCAGCGCTCGGCCCGACCCTCGCCCAACCGAAAAAACTCGGCCGTGATGGGATCGACCTCGTTGGTGATGAACTCCTTCACCTGCTCCAGGAGGGGACGGGCCCCCGCCGACATGCTGAGGTTGTAGAGCTCTCCTCCGAAGTCATCGAGGTTGAGCGGGTTAGCGGGCATGAGCAACTCCTGAGCGATCGTGAACCATAGAGCACACCACACCGGACAACCCGGCGACGAAACATCCACAGGGTTGTCCACTTCCTTCCCACAGGGCACCCGTCGTACGGTGCATCCATGGACACCAACGCCTCGTACGAAGTGCAGATTGGGGACACCGTCATCGAGGTCCGCGGGGCCGACGCGTACGCCCCCGATGGCGCACTCACCACCTTCTACCGATGCCGAGATGGCCGCAATGTGGTGGATGTCTGGGCCACCCGGGTGGCCAGTTTCCGTACCGCCGACATCACCAGCATCCTCCGCCTCGATCTCACCCCCGCCTGGGCGCCTTAACCCCGGGGGGTCCCGACCACAACCGAGCCCCCGTAACTGCTAAGCAAGCGGGATGAAAATCACGCGCGTCGTCTTGGCCTCCGCCGTCGTTGTGGGGTCGCTGGCCATGGGAGCACCGGCGGTGGCCCAGTGGTCGCGTCCCCGCCTCGCCCCCACCTACGAGGTGAGGGAGAGCGTTGAGCAGATTTCGGTGACGGGGCTGACCCCGGGAACCGGCGTTCACCTTGTCCGTCCACTGGCCGCCACCCCCGCCGACAGCGACACCACCGAGGCTGATGCCCTGGGGAGCGTGCTGTTCCGGAACCTCGCTCCCGGCGGCGACTACTCCGTGGAAATTGACGGTGTCGTCACCGACGGGCTCGTGGTGGCCTCCCCCGATTCGATCCCGGACCAGTCCCTCTACGAAGGCCAGACCCTCGAGGAGGGCTTCCAGTACATCACGACCCGAGACGGTACTGAACTGTCGATCAACGTTGTTTTGCCCGGACCCATTGAGGACGGCCCCTACCCCACTGTGGTTGAGTACAGCGGCTACGACCCCTCCAATCCCTTGGCCGGTCTGGGCGGCCTGGTTCCGCCCGGGGTCGACCCGACGACACTGTGTGGATCTCTCCCGGTGCTCTGCAAGGCCCCGGCCCAGCCGGCGTCACTACTCGCAGGGCTCCTCGGCTACGCGGTCGTGGGGGTGAACGTGCGAGGCACCGGGTGTTCCGGAGGTGCCTATGACTTCTTCGAGACGCTGCAGGTGCTCGACGGCTACGACGCCATCGAGACCATCGGAGCCCAAGACTGGGTGAAGCAGCACCATGTGGGCATGGTGGGCCTGTCGTACCCCGGCATCGCACAACTCTTCGTAGCCCAATCCCAGCCCCCCAGCCTCGCGTCCATCGCGCCGTTGTCGGTGTACGGCGACACCGCTACCGGGGTCCTGCGGCCCGGCGGCATCTTGAACACGGGATTCGCGGTCTCGTGGGCGAGCCAGGTGCTCGCCAACGCGGCCCCTTCGGGCACCGATTGGGTGCGGCAACTCATTGCCGAGGGCGACACGGTGTGCGCCGACAACCAACGCCTGCGCCTCCAAAACGTAGACATCGTCGAGAAGGCGGAGAACACCCGCTATTACACCGACGAGGTGGCCGGCCCTCTTGATGTGCGTCGATTCGCCGACAAGATCAACGTGCCGATATTCCTCGCCTCGGCCTGGCAGGACGAGCAGACCGGCCCCTCCTTCGCCGATCTCCTCGACCGCTTCGACTCGGCCCCGGTGAAACGGTTCACGCTCTACAACGGCCTCCACGCCGACGGCTTCGCCCCGCAGATTCTCAGTGAGTGGAATGCCTTCCTCGACCTCTACGTGGACAATGAGGTGCCCAGTATCCCGCCGATCATCCGGTCGCTAGCCCCGGTGTTTACCCAGGCGATCTTCGGTGGGGGTATCCCCTTGCCGCCGGATCGATGGGGCGGCGTCGCCAACGCCACCCAGGCCCGGCAGAAGTACGAGGCCGAACCCGAGGTCCGCGTGATCTTCGAGAGCGGGGGCGGCGCCGCCAACGGCCTCCCGGTTGGCGCCTTCGAACACACCGCGGCGCGATGGCCCGATCCGGCCGTGGCCGCCCATCGCTGGTGGCTTACCCCCACCGGTGGTCTCCAGGACCAGGCCGGGTCGAACCTTCTGAGTTACGTGAGCTTCGAGCCCGATCAAAGCGCCGGGGACACCACCTACTTCTCCGGCGGCAGTTCGGCCATCTGGAAGGCCCTACCCGCCTACGACTGGAAACCCGCCCTTGCCCGTCACGAGGTGGCGTTCGAAACGGGCGAGCTTTCCACCACCATGACAATGCTTGGAACCGGCAGCGTGGACCTGTGGGTGCAGTCCAGCGCGATCGATGCCGACCTCGAGGTCGTGGTATCGGAAGTGAGGCCCGACCAGCAGGAGATGCTCGTTCAGTCGGGTCGCCTCCGGGCCAGTTACCGAGCCCTTGAAGCCGACTCCACCGAGCTCCACCCCACCCACCTCGGACGCGAGGCCGATATTTCGGCGTTGCCGGCGGCCGAGTGGACAAAGGTTCGGGTGCTCATTCCGGCGTTCGGTCATGTGTTCCGAGCCGGCTCTCGTATCCGGATCGCCGTGAACACCCCTGGCGGCGACCAGGCCACCTGGTCGTATGACATCTTGTCTCTCCCGGCTGGCACTCGTCACCACATCGGAACCGGCGGGGTGGCGGCATCCTCCGTGGCGCTTCCCGTGCTTTCCGGCCTCACCGTGCCCACCCCACTTCCGGCCTGTCCGTCGCTGCGGGGCCAGCCCTGTCGGCCCGCGGGGGTGATTGTGTTCACGGCCTCGGACCTGCCGCCCGCCCAGCCCCCGGTGGCTCCCCGA
>VFJN01000081.1 GCA_009886035.1 Actinomycetota bacterium | reverse complement strand
CATAGTCAACTCCGGGGGTGTGACAGTTTTGCCCCCCCCCAGGCCGCCGCCCCCGGGCCGCCGGCTAGATCGGCGCACCCGGGGCCACGAGGGGCCAGGGGCAGGTGCGCTCCACCAGCAGGGCCAGATCGAGCAGCAGGGCGTCCTCGTGGTGGCGCCCGATCACCTGCATCCCCACCGGGAGGCCATGCACCGGCTCGATGGGGATGGAGATGGCCGGGTTGCCACAGATGTTGGCCGGGATCGTGAGCGCACCGTTGTTGCCCGGTTCGGTCTGTTGGTCGCCCACCCGGGTGTTCATCTGAACCTCAGCGGGATAGGCCACATCAGGGTTGGTGGCGCAGATGATGAAATCCACCTCGTCGAAGAGGTTGGCCATCGTCTCGTTGGCGTGCATCCGGGCAATCTCGGCCCGGGCCGAGAGCGCCAGGCTCATCTGCCCTTCGGCCAGATCGAGTCCGAAGGCGATCGCTTTGGTGAGGTCGTCCCGGCAGGCGGGCCACGCGTCGATCAGGTCGGCCAGCAGGCTGGCCAGGCCGGTAACGGCCCATTCGAAGCCGAGTCCGGGCAGCACGACGGGCGTGTCCACGAGCACGAGCCCGGCATCGCGGGCGAGGGCCTCGCCGGCGGCCACCACGTTGGCCTCCACCTCGGGGCGCACAATCGCTACCCCCAACGAGGGCGCAATCACCGCCCGGCGGCCCGCGAGGCGGTGGGTTCCCAGATCGCGTTCCCATCCCTCGATGCGCGGGAGGCTGTAGGGGTCGCGTCCGTCGTAACCGGCACATACGTCATAAAAGCGCGCCACGTCGCGCACGGATCGGCTCAGGCAGCCCGCCACCACGGTGTGGTTGCCGCTCAGCATCCGAGGCCCACGCGGGATTCGGCCGACGGTACCTTTCATTCCCACCAGGCCGGTGAAGGCCGCCGGGATGCGGATCGACCCGCCGCCATCGCCACCGGTGGCGATGGGAAGGAGTCCGCCCGCGACCGCCGCCGCCGAACCCCCCGAGGAGCCACCGGCGGTGCGGCCGTATTGCCAGGGGTTATGGGTGGTGCCGGTGAGACGATTGGTACTCACGTTGAGTCCGCCGAACTCGCTGGCGGTGGTCTGCCCCACGAGCACGCCGCCGCCGTCCTCCACCAACCGCGTGACTTCGGTGGCGGTGTGCGTGCCGATGCGGTCCTGGAATACGAGTGACGCCTCGGTGTTGGGCCAACCGGCTACTTCCTGCAGCATCTTGACGCCCACCGGCACGCCGCCAAAGGGAAGGGACGGGTCCGCCGACTTCGCCGCCGCGCGGGCGGCGTCGGGGTCGGTGAAACTGATGGTGTTGAGTGGGCTGGCGTCGATGGCGGCGAGGACGGCTTCGAGTTCTTCGGCGGGAGATCTTTCCCCCGCTCGGAAGGCGTCGACGAGTGAGCAGGCATCACCAAGCCAGGGGGTATCGGTCATGGCCTAGAATGCCTCATACGAGCGGGCCTTTCCCGCCCGATAGGTTCACTCCGATGGATGCCCCTGCCTGGCTCGGCCTCGAGCCCACCCATAACCCGATGCGTTGGGTGCTGCCGGTCACGCCGGGCATTTCCACCGGGCATCAGTTCCTGTTCGGGGGCTGCGGGTTGGGAGCAGCCATCGCCGCCCTGGAGGGCAGTTCGGGCCGGCCCGTGGTGTGGGCCACCGCCCAGTACCTGTCGTACGCCAACCCGCCGTCGATCATGGACATCGATGTGACCATCGCCGTGGCCGGCCGACAGGTCACCCAGGCGCGGGCAGTGGGTCAGGTGGGAAATCGGGAGATCCTCACGGTGAACGCGGCTCTGGGTCACCGCGACCTGGATGTGGCGGGCCAGTGGGCGGTGATGCCTACCGTGCCCGCCCCCGACCTCTGCCCGAATCGGATGCCGCGTATGCCCGGCGCTGAGTCGATCATGGATCGCATCGACGTGCGTCTCGCCGACGCGCGGGGCTTTGAGGAGTTGCCAGGGCCTCCGCAGCCGGGCGGTCGTTCGGCCCTCTGGGCGCGTATCCCCGATGTGCTCGAAATGTCGGCCGCCACGCTGGCCATTCTGGGCGACTACGTCCCCTTTGGGATCGGCCAGGCCTTGGGAGCCCGGGCCGGCGGCAACAGCCTCGACAACACCCTGCGGGTGGGCACGCTCGTCGCCAGCGAGTGGGTGCTGCTCGACATCCGTATCGATGCCATTGCCAACGGGTTTGGGCACGGTGTGGTCCATCTTTGGGCGCAGGATGGCACCCTGCTGGCCTCGGCCAGCCAGAGCACCATGGTCCGGTACTGGCCTGATTGAGCGAACCCGGTCCTTTCCTCGTCGGGTCGAGGGGCCTCGGGTGGACCCCGCCCCCTCAGGGTGGCTCTAGTCTCGCCGGATGCAACGGTACGAGGGTCGCGTCGCGGTGGTCACAGGGGCAGGGTCCGGGATCGGGCGGGCCACGGTCCACCGCCTCGTGGAGGAGGGCGCCACGGTCCTGGCGGCGGATCTCTCCTCGGAGGGGTTGGCCACCACGGCCCAGGATGCCTGCCGCCCGGAGGCGGTGACGCCCTTCGTGGGGGACGTAAGTGATCCGGGCTTCTCTCCCGCCGCGGTGGCGGCCGCTCGCGCTCTCGGGCCGATCCACACGGTCGTGAACTCGGCGGGCATCCTTCGTTTCGAACACACCCATGAGGTGACCCTGGCGAGTTGGCAGAAGATCCTCGACGTCAACCTCACCGGCACCTTCCTCGTGTGTCAGGCCGCCATTCCCGCCCTGTTGGAGACCAAAGGCGCCATCGTGAACGTGGCGTCCACGGCGGCGGTGGCGGCCCACCCGTGGGCGGCGGCGTACTCGGCCTCCAAGGGGGGCGTGGTGGCGCTCACCCGCACGCTGGCCATCGAGTATGCCAAGCAGGGACTGCGGGCCAATGTGGTGTGCCCGGGGTCGATCGACACGCCGATCACCGAGGCCTTCGACCTCCCCGAAGGGGCCGATGGCAAGTTGCTCTATCGGATCATGTCGCCCACCGGTATGGGTGACCCCGCGGTGGTGGCCGCCGCCATTGCCTACCTTGGATCCGACGACGCCATGCACGTGAACGGCGCCGATCTGCGCATCGATGGCGGGACCCACTCGTGATGGACTTCTGCTTCTCCGCCACCTTTTCGCAGCCCGAAGAACTCGTACCGCTGGCCCAGGCGGGTGATGAGAGTGGATGGAGCACGATGTCGGTGAGCGACCACCTCATCAACCCGGTGGCCACCCGCTCTCCGTACCCCTACACCAAGGACGGGCAGCGCCGGTGGGAGATGGGCACGCCCTGGCCCGATCCCTGGGTGACGATCGGGCACCTGGCGGCGGTCACCGAGCGGCTCCGGTTCCTGACCACCGTCTACATCCTCCCGGCCCGGGCCCCGGTCCACGTCGCCAAGCAGGTGGGAACGGCCGCGGTGCTCTCGGGCAACCGGGTGGGGCTCGGCATCGGCATGGGGTGGATGGAGGAGGAGTTCGAGGCCATGGGCACCGCCTTCGCCAAGCGAGGCAAGCGGGCCGACGAGATGCTCGAGGTCCTGCGCAAGCTCTGGACCGGTGAGATCGTCGAGCACCACGGCGAGTTCTTCGAGATGCCGCCGCTCGAGATGCTCCCGGCACCGACCGAGCCGATACCGATCTACGTCGGTGGCGTCTCCGCGGTGGCGCTGCGCCGGGCCGCTCGGAACGACGGCTGGGTGAGTGATCTCCACACGATCGAGGAGCTGGCGGCCATCCGTCAGCAGATCGAGCGGTACCGCGAGGAGTACGACCGCACCCACGTGCCCTTCTCGGTGTTCGGCTCAGCCCGGGACGCGTGGGATCTCGATGGTTATCGCCGGGTGGCCGACGCCGGTGTCACCCACCTCGTCACGATGCCCTGGTACTTCTACGCCGGGGCCGATGCCGACACCGCGGGGAAGGTGGCGGGGATTCACCAGTTTGCGGAGGACATCATCGCCAAATGGTGACCCGCCTATGTGGTTGGTGGGTGTCGCCTGGCATGGTGGGGTATGGACGTGCAGGAGCCACCGAATTTCTCCACCGGCCTAGTGGCCGAGTTGTATGCCCCGCTCCGCTCGGCGGGTGTGCCTGATCCTGAGCCCTACGCCGCCTTCATCGCCGCTTCCGGCGAGCCGGCGCTGGAGTTGGGGTGTGGGCAGGGCGATGCGCTGCTCGCCCTGCGGGCCCGGGGGCTTGACGTGGAAGGGCTCGACGCGTCGGCCGACAGGCTGGCTCGACTGCGCCTACGGGCCGAAGCCGACGGCGTCGAGGTGGT
>VFJN01000032.1 GCA_009886035.1 Actinomycetota bacterium | reverse complement strand
CCTGTCGGATCCCGCCCGGGTAGCTCAGTTGGTAGAGCAACGCACTCGTAATGCGTAGGTCAGGAGTTCGACTCTCCTCTCGGGCTCAAGGTAATCCCTGGTAGTGGCCCATTTCCGGCCGACGGCGCAAGTGGCCTCTCGGTCGTCAGACCAGTAGCGGACCAGGAGGTACCCGCCGGGTCGCCCCCGAGCATGTTCTTTGACGGCCCGCTAGGGAGAGCGAAGGCGGTTTGCGATGCGTACCCGGTGAGCGCTGCGTGCTTCGCCTACGCCTTGCCGTACCCGTCGTTAGTTGGCGTGCGGGGGCGGCACCATTGAGCGTCAGCGGCGCGTCCTCTGCAATCAGTATCCGGTCGACGTACGCGCTGCGCCACCGAGGATCGTGATGGCGACAACTACAGCCATGATGCCGAGGCCGGTCCACCCGAGGACGATTCCAGCGGTCGCCATTCCTCCGCCCTGCTGTGTGCCCTGGGATTCGGCGATCTGTTTCCGAGCTGTGTAGCCGAACACCAGAGCCAGAATCGACGTGATCACCCAGAACACCCCGATGCCGAGGACCATCGACGCGATCGCCATCCCATTGGTCGACCGCTGGACGTAGGCAGGCTGGAACGGCGCCGCGAATTGACCGGGCGGAGGGGGCGCCGGGTTCGACGCCGGCGGGTACCATTTGCCGTCGCTCGCCATCCACCAGCCCGGACCCTGGCTCTGATCGCTCATTGATCCCCCACCTCGAAGTCCTCTGAACGGATTCTAGCGCACGTCAGATGGCTCGTCCGAAAAGCGCTTGCGCATCCACAGATCGGGACGGGAAAGGCTGATGCGGGATCAACGGCAAGATGCGACGCAACGATGCCGCCACCGCATCCACGGTGCTGGTGCAGAAGTTCCCGGCGCTTCGGGGTCGGTAGTCGGCTGCCCGCCCGTAACCGGTGTTCAGGGCTCCTCGCTAGAATGTTGCACTCCGGCAGGAATGCCCGCCGAGGACGTCGGTGGGACAAACAATAATCGGCTGATCGGCCTGCGACAGGTGCACACCCGCGCCTGAACTGCTAGACCCCGCGTCCGTGTCGAGCCTCCCCCCGATCCTGCCCATGGCCTTCATCATGTGCGCAGGGCCTCAGATCATCACGGCGAT
>VFJN01000175.1 GCA_009886035.1 Actinomycetota bacterium | reverse complement strand
TTCAAGGTCGGAGACAAGGTCGTCTATCCCCATCACGGGGCCGCAATCATCGAGGGAACCGACACCATCAACCTCCTCGAGGGCGGCAAGACGAAGTACTTCGTGCTGCGCATGACCCACGGGGATCTTCTGTTGAAGGTGCCCGCCGACCGCGCCGAGGAGATCGGGATGCGGTATCCGATTTCCAAGGAAGACGTGGAAGACGTGTTTCAGGTCCTGGCCAAGAAAGACGTGCGCGAGCCCACCAACTGGTCACGCCGATTCAAGAACCACCAGGAGAAACTGAAATCGGGCGACGTGTACCAGGTGGCCGAGGTCGTACGTAACCTCGCCCTCCGGGACGCCGACAAAGGCCTCTCGGCCGGCGAGAAATCCATGTTTGTGAAGGCCCGCCAGGTGCTGGTCAGCGAATTGGCCTTCGCGCTCAACATCTCCGAGGACACCGCCCTCACCCGCCTCAACAAGACGCTTTCGTAGCAATCGGCGGCGCCGAGACAATCCGGACGCCGTCTGTCAGGCTGTTATCTCCTCTTCGACAACAAGGATTTTATCGTGCGCCGAGTTCTCGTCTCACTCATCGCTGTTATGGCGCTCGTCGCAGGTCTCAGCGCCTGCGGCAAGGACCAGCTGGCGTCGCCCCTGGATTCCGTAAAGATCATCCAGACCGATGGCCCCCAGCCCGAACTCGAGTTCGACCTACCCCTCTCGGTGGAAAAAACCACGGTTCGGGTGATCAAAGAAGGGGAAGGCCGAGCCATAACCAAGGAGGACACCATCACGTTCAACTTCCTCGTGGTGAATGGGACCGATGGGAAGGTGCTGGGCACCTCCTACGAGGGCGCTCCCGCCTCCCTCAAACTTTCCGAGGACATCATGCCCGGCATCGCCACTGGCCTGGAGGGTCAGAAGGTGGGAACTGAGGTGCTCGTGGCCATCGCCCCCGCCGACAGTTTCGGGGCGGAAGGCTTCGAGAGCGGCGTAACCGATGACGACACCTTGCTGTTCCTGGCCGAGATTCTTTCCGCCGACCTCCGCCGCCCCCTCGCCCGGGCCAAGGGCGCCGCCGTGGCTGCGGTACCGGGTCTGCCCACCGTCACCTTGAGCGATACCGGCGCCCCCACCATTGCCCTCGGCGATGGCGCCGCGGTGCCGGCGCTGGTGGTGCAACCTCTCATCACGGGTACCGGAGCGAAGGTGGAGAAAGGCCAATCGGTAACTGTCCATTACACCGGTGCCTTGTACTCCGACGGCTCCGTCTTCGACTCCTCCTGGGACCCATCGGAGCCCATTACCTTCACCGTCGGGTCCGGCAAGGTGATCACCGGTTGGGACAAGGCGTTGGTGGGTCAGACCGTGGGGTCTCAGTTGCTTCTGGTGATTCCGGCGGTGGACGCCTACGGGGATGCCGGCCAGGGGAAAATACCGGCGGGGGCCACCCTCATCTTCGTAGTGGACATCCTCGAAGCCTTCTGATCTGACGACCGTCAGGCGTCGGGCCCCTCGGCGCGTTCGGCGTACTCGTACACCACCTCGTCGAAACTGTCGACGGGAAAGACGTACAGCACCCGCAGCGGGTCAGTGCCTACGTTCGTCACGTAGTGCCACGCGTTGCTCGGTATGAACAGGGCGGTTCCCGCCTCCACGGCATGGGCTTGATCATCGATGTGCACAAGACCGTTGCCGGAGGTGATGTAGTACACCTCGGCCACGGGATGCCGATGGCGGGCACCGGCGGTGGGCGCACCGGGTGGGATCTCGGCGCTGCCCATCGTGATGCCCTCGGTGGGGGTGCGGTCGGCACTGATCAGCGTCCGCCACGAGAACAACTCACCCCGCCTCTCCTCGGGCACCTGAGCTTCACTGGTGAAATAGGGGCTGGACACAAGGGGCCTCACGGGCTTCTCTCCATCGGGGCCTCTCGGGTACCCCTCTACGGCACGGTCAGTACTTCACGTTGCGGCCGGATTCGCCGGGCTTCGGGGGAGGGGGCCGCATCGACGAGTCCTGGTCGAGCACGCTCTTGGTGAGGGCGATGCCACCGGCGATCACTACGCCGTAGATGGTGACGGCGAACACGATGATTCCCACCACGAACACAACTTTTTCGTTCATGTCTTCGGCCCCCCGGACTCTT
>VFJN01000179.1 GCA_009886035.1 Actinomycetota bacterium | reverse complement strand
TGCCTTCGCCGCTCATGCCTCGGTGGTCGTCAACAACGTGTCGGTGTGGTTTAGCCAGATGGTGGTCTTATCCGAACTCAGTTGCTCCTTCGGCCCGGGGGTCACCGGTCTCCTCGGTCCCAACGGCGCCGGAAAGACCACCCTGATGCGGGTGATGACCGGTCTCCTTCCCGTCAATCAGGGCCAGGTCACCATCGAGGGTCTCCTTCCCCGGGCCGACCGCGAAATCCACCGTCGGGTAGCCCTGGTTCCTGAAGACGAAGCGGTTCCCGCTGGCCTCACCCCCCGTCAACTCTGCACCTATGTGGCTGATCTCCACGGCATCGGCGACCGGAGCGTGGTGGAGTGGGCGCTCCAAATGGTGGACATGATCCCGGCGGCGGATCGACGCATGAACGGATTCAGCAAGGGGATGCGCCAACGCGCCAAGGTGGCCGCCGCCCTCGTGAAGAATCCGCTCGTCCTGATCCTCGACGAACCCCTCAACGGGGCCGATCCCCTCCAACGCCATCGCCTCATCGATCTGTTCCGTCGCCTGGGCGACGAGGGCCGCACCATCATCGTGAGTTCCCACGTGCTCCACGAGGTCGAGTCCCTGGCCGATCGGGTCATCGTGCTGGTGCGGGGGCGACTGGCGGCCGCGGGCGGCCACCATGCCATCCGCGATGCGATGGACGGCGCCCCCCGACAGATCCTTGTGCGGGCCGACGATGGGCGGCGCCTCGCGGTTGCCCTGCTGGCCGACGACCTCGTGGCGGGAATCACCGTTGATGGCGACGACCTCGTGGTATCCACCAGCAGCGCACGCGACTTCGCGTTCCTCCTCCCCCGGGTAGCCCAGGACCACGGGGTGGGCCTGCGCGAGGTACGCCCCTTGGACGACTCGCTAGAAAGCCTCTTCCAGGAACTACTGCGATGACCGACACTCCCGTGCTCACCCGCCCCCCGCTGGCCCTGCTGGCCATCATTCGCTACTCCTTGCGCTTGACGGCGGGGAACCGGCGCTGGCGGTGGATGGTCCTGGCGGCGGTGGGGGCTGTGCTCTTCGGCCTTCTCGCCACCGCCCTCAGCGGCAGCGCGGCCGCTTCCCTCGCCGAGGTGGCTCGGCCCGGCCTCTTCGCCCTCGTGCTCCCCATCACCTGCCTGGTGATGGGCGATGCGGTGCTCGGCTCCGAACTCCGCTCCGGTTCGTTCACCTTCACGTGGCTCTCCCCCGTGTCAGTTTGGCAGATCACCGTGGGCCGGTGGTTCTCCGCATCGCTGATCGCCGGTGCCACCCTCGGCCCGGCCTTCGCGCTGGCGGCCATCGTGGCCGGGGCACCGAACCAGGCCGGGGCGATCGCCCTGGCTGGGGTCACCGGCGCCGCCGCCTACATCGCGGTGTTCATCGCCATCGGCTGCTTCACCCGGCGGGCGGCGGCGTGGTCGCTCGGCTTCGTCTTTCTCACCGAACGCCTGGTGGGCGGGGCGCTGAGTGCCGTGGCCCAGTGGTCACCGTCGTGGGTCGCCGATGCGGTGTTTGTGGGCCTCACCAACGACGTCGCCAACCACGCCCGGTCGGGGATCCCCCAGGGATGGGGGGCAGTTGTTCGCTTGATCCTCATCACCGTCGTGGCGCTGGGGATGGCCACCCGACGCCTTCGATACCTCCGCTTCGGCGGGGCATCGGATTGAGCAACCACAGCCGAAACCCGACGGGCGTCCGGTAGTTTTTCTCCATGTCTGAATCCTGCATCGCCCACAGTGCCCTCGGACCCCTCGCCGGCACAGCCCGAGACGGTGTTGAGGTCTACCTGGGCATCCCCTACGCCACCGCCGATCGCTTCGCGCCCCCGATGGCGGCGGACGGCTGGGACGACGTGCGCGACGCCACCGCCTTTGGGCCGATTGCTCCGCAGAAGCCCGGTGCCCACTTCCAATCCCCCACGTTGATGATCGACGAGCAATGCCTGTCGGCCAACGTGTGGACCCCGGGAACCACCGGGGCGCGCCCGGTGATGGTCTGGATCCATGGAGGATCCTTCCGCAACGGGTCGGGGGCGAGCCCGCTGTACGACGGCGCCGCCTTGGCTGCCCGCGGCGACATCGTGGTCATCACCATCAACTACCGCCTCGGCGCGCTCGGCTTCCTCGCCCACCCCTCGCTGTCCACCAACGGCGGCCCGCAGGCCAACTGGGGAATGCTTGATCTGGTGGAGGCGCTCCGCTGGGTGCAACGCAATGCCGGCGCCTTTGGCGGCGACCCCGGCGACGTCACTCTCGCCGGTGAGTCCGCCGGCGCCTCGGCGGTATCGCTGCTCTGCACTATGCCCGCCGCCGCCGGGCTCTTCCACAAGGCCATCGCCCAGAGCGGTTCCCCCCTCACCACCTCGCTCTCTCGGGCCATCGACCTCACCGCGCGCCTCATGGCCGTCACCGGCGCCACCGACGTGGCGGCGTTAGGGGACCTCCCGCTCGAGCGGCTGTTAGCCGGCCAGTACGAACTCGAAACCGCCGCTCACGACCTCGGATTCATCCCGGCGGTCGACCACACTGTGATCCCCAGCCTGCCCACCCCGGCGCTGGCCAACGGGGCGGGGGCGGGTATCCCCACGATAATTGGCTCGAATGTGGACGAGTTCAAACTCTGGGCCGGCGAAGACCCCCACAGTCGGGACCTCGAGGATGCCCAACTGCGCACCCGTCTCGAACCCAACTTCCCCGCTAGCGAGATCGACGCGTTGATCGACACAGTGCGTTCCACCCGAACCCGCCGGGGTGAGCCCAGCGGTGCCAACGAGGTGTACTACGCCATCGAGTCCGAGCGCCTCTTCCGGGTACCGGCGCTGCACATCGCCGACCACCAGAGCGCCCACGCCCCCACCTTCGTCTACCTGTTCGGGTGGGGCTCACCGATCATGGATGGGTGGCTGGGCTCCTGCCACGGCCTGGAGATCGCCTTCATGTTTGGCAACCAGGGCCGGGGCGACATCGGCGAGTTCACCGGATCGGGCCCGGCTGCTGATGCCCTCGCCGATGAGATGATGGCTGCCTGGATCGCTTTCATCCGCACCGGCAACCCCTCCACCGCCGCCCTGGCTTGGCCCACCCATGATCCCGCCACGCGGCCCACCATGGTGTTCGATCGCACCTCGCGCCTCGAACTTGCCCCGCGGGATGAGGAACGCACGGCCGTCGATACCGGTCTGCGGCAGGCGGAAACGACGGGGAACTAGGCGAGCATCACGGGCAGGACGTAGCGGCTTTCTCGCCCGCCAGTCGGGCATCGATCCACTTGAGCATGTCGGGCAGCGAGGGAGCGATGACTCCCGCGTGACTCTCGCCGGGATAGGTACGACGCTCCACCGTTTGGCCGATGCCGCACATGCGGTTCAGTAACAATTGCGAACTAACTACCGGAATCTGCTCATCCTTCTCGCCATGAATGATGAGGACCGGTGACGCACCCTGAGCGAACCCGGGGTCGTTGGCTACCAACAGATCCGACCACGGCGGCGTGGTGGCGGGATCGGCGATCACCAACTCGTCGTAGGGAAGGGTATTGAAGGCCTCGGCCGAGGCGCCCGTGCATCCTTTGTCTACCGTGTCCAAGAGCGCCACGCCCTTGGGCGACAACACCAGCGACGGGTCCGCCCCGGGGTAGGCGGCTTCCCATCCGGCGGCCGTCATGGCCAGGTAGTGCCGATAGGGACTGTTGCGGAGCACCTGGGCCATGAAGCCCAACTGCGAGGGAGGAGCCCCCGCGACCGTCCCCACCACGTTGAGTTCGGGGGCCCACTCGGCGGCGATCTGATTGGCGAAGAGCGCCGCGTGACCTCCCTGGGAATGACCCCAGATGACCGTCGTGTCCGAGGCGCCCGTGAGGGACTCGAGGTGCCGGGCCGCCCGAACGATGTCGAGCGTGCCACGGCCCTCGCTCACGCCGGCGAGGTAGGGGTGACGACCGGGCGTACCGAGGCCTTCGTAATCCGTGGCCGCGAACACCATGCCCCGGTCGAGGAAGGGGGCGGCGAGACCCACTCCGGCACCGCCAGGGTCCTTGCTGGGCGCACATTCATCGGCGATGCCGGTGGTGCCATGCGCCCAGGTGAGCACCGGACGACCGCCCTCGGGTACCGGGCCGGAGGGCACGATGATGAGACCGCTCACGGCAATGTCCTCGCCCTGGATCGACTGCGAGTGGTAGAGCACTCGCCACACGGTGCCGTCCACCGCCAGCCCGGGCACTTCCTGCCGGGCGATCACATCGCCGGGCTCGCCCGGCGTGAGGGGACCCTCGGCGAGGGCGTAGAGGTCTCCGTCAGGGGCGACGTCCACTACCGCCGGGCTCGCGGTGGTGGACGTGACGGCCGCCGGCTCGGCGCGGTCGCCGCCGGAGCAGGCCGCCAGGGACAGTGGAACCAAGAGAACAAGCGCCATGCGAGAACGGATCATAGAAATTCAGCATGCCACCACGCGGCCCGCCATCGCCCATCACCAACCCTGTGGTCCCCGGCCACTCCCCCCGCCGATCGGGATTCTCGGAGGCGCCGATCGTGGTGCGCCCCCACGGTGATCTCAGAGAAGAATGCGGTTCGGCGGCGCCGGGACGCCCACCACGGCCATCGCCCGCCCGAGCCCCAGGAACATCCCGCAACAGATGAGGAGATC
The DNA here is from genome assembly GCA_009886035.1 of Actinomycetota bacterium. Lineage (GTDB taxonomy): Bacteria > Actinomycetota > Acidimicrobiia > Acidimicrobiales > VFJN01 > VFJN01. Next base: position 14,276 of record VFJN01000179.1, on the reverse strand, counting down.
GGCCACTTCGTCATCGTCGTAGGCGCCTCGCAATCGCTCCCAAAAGGCGTCGTCCATGGCCTGATGATCCAACGCGAAAAGTTGGGCGAACTCGGCGGCAAGTTTTTCTCGAACAGAGAGCCCCTCGCTGGTGGCCCAAGCGGCCACCGCGCCATAGAAGTCGTCGTCTACCTGATGAGCATCGGCGGCGGCGACGCGTGTGTCTTGGCAGACCTCACAGTGGTTGATGAGCGCGATGATCCAGCGGGCCGCCTCACGCTCCCGCAGGGGAAGGCGGCTATTGCCGTAGACGGCGGCGGAGAGCTGGCCCATCCCCGTCGCCATTTCGGGACGGTGCAGCGACCAGTCGACATGCTCGCCGAGGCCGGAGGGATCGGGAAGGAGAATGCGGGCCATGGCCAGACCTTACGTCGCTTCCCCCCCGATCTCCTCGGGAGGACGAACGTCGTGAAAGAGGGCGAGAAGGGTGAGGTCGTAGACGATCTTCACGCACCCGGCGATGATCAGCGGCCAGCCGAACGTGGAGTGTTGCAGCATCACCCCAGCCACCAGCGGCGGCAGGGCGGCGGCCAGACTGCGAGGAACGTTGGTGAGAGTGGCCGCCGCCGTGCGTTCGGCGGGATCGACCACCGCCATCACGTAACTCGTGCGGGCGGGCACATCCATCTGTGACAGCAGGGAGCGCAGGAGTAAGCAGGCGATAGCCGGCCCCGCCGAGGGCATGAAGGCCGCCGCGATCAGCAGAAGGTTGGCGGGCACATGGGTGAACACCATCGTGCGCACCAATCCGATTCGGGCCGCCAACTTGGGGGCGAGGAGTGCGGAACTGGCCGAGCCCATTCCCGCCCAGAAGAAGACGGCCCCGGCGGTGGCGGTAGACAGGTCGAACCGCAGCGACAGCCAGAGCACGAGGATCGACTGCACCACGAATCCGCCCCCGAAGGCGTCGACGCTGAAGAGCAGGGCGAGCCGCCCCACGAGTGCCCTGGAACGACCCAGCCCGCGGCGACCAAGCCCGGGAAGGTCGAGCGGCGGACGCGGGGCAAGGCGGTGGTACTGGGCCAACAGCACCAATCCCACCAGCGCGTAGAGAAAGAACACCCCCCGCTGAGCATCCAACGGGGAGAGGCGGGTGTGGCCAGCGATCCACCCGGGCACCCCCGCCGCCAAGGACCCCACGGCCCCGGCCAGCGAGGCCACCAGGGCGTACTGGGCGAAGACATGGTTACGGCGCTCGAGGGCGACGGTATCGGGGAGGAGGGCCTGCTCAATCGGGAGGAAGGCACTCACATCGCCCGCCGACGGGTTGATGGTGCCGACGGCCGCCACCACCAGCAGGGCGCCGAAGGCCGCCACCATCCCGAAGGCCAGGCCCGTAGCCACCATCAGGAGGCCCATGAGTTGCAACAGGTGCACCCGGTCGAGATGACCACCGCGCAGACCGATGGTCATCGTGATCGCCGCCGAGCCCAGGAGGGTAGCGGTCACCACCGCACCCACCTGGGTGGGGCTGAAGCCCCGCGCCAGCAGAAACACCGGGAGCACCACGGCCACTAGTCCGTCCATCGCGGCCCGCAGGCCTCGCGTCCGCAATAGGCGCCGGGTATCGCCCCTCGCCGCCGCCAGGGCCATCCCCATCGCCCCACCCTCCCATACCCCGCCCCGATTCATGGGGGGGGATCAGTGGGGGGTGCCCTCAATGTTGACCTTCGGCAGGATCCTCTCAAGCCACTTCGGGAGCCACCAGTTCCGGTCGCCAAGCAGTTCCATGGTGGCCGGAACCAACAGCAAGCGAACGATGGTGGCATCGAGGAAAATCGCCGAGGCCAGGCCGATCCCGAAGAGTTTGAATGTGCGGTCATTTTCCAGCACGAAACTGCCGAACACGAACACCATTATCGCCGCCGCCGCCGTGATTACCCGGGCGGTCGCGGCGAGACCGTTGGCCACCGATGTGTTGCTGTCGCCAGTGCGAAGCCACTCCTCTTTGATCCGGGAAAGGAGGAACACCTCGTAGTCCATGGAGAGCCCAAACACGATGGCGAAAAACATCACCGGGGCGAAGGTCTCGATCGGGCCGGGCGACAAGCCCGTCAGATCACTGAACCAACCCCACTGCACCACCATCACGGTGATGCCGTAGGCCGCTCCGATGGAGAGCAGGTTCATGATCACCGCCTTGAGCGGCACGAGCACCGAACGGAAGACGACCATCAGGAGGAGAAACGAGGCCAGCAGTACGACCCCAAAAAAGTAGGGCATACGCGAACTGATCAGGTCAGAAAAGTCCACGGTGGTGGGCACTGAACCGGTGACGGCCACCTCGGCTCCCAGGGCCGCTTCGCCCTTCACCAACACCTTGTCGCGCAGCCGGTGCACGAGGGCGGTGGTCTGGGCGTCCTGGGGAGTGGTGGCGGGGGTAACGAACCACAGATAGGCGCGGGGCGACGCCGGATCGTCGGGCACGGCCGACGATACGAACACGACCCCCGCGTCGGCGGCCACGGCCTCGGTAATCGCCGCCAGCGTGGCCTCATCGGCGGCCTTCTCCACACTCGCCGCCAAGAAGAACGGCCCGTTGAACCCAGGACCGAACCCCTCCACCAGGAGGTCATAGGCCTGGCGGGTGGTGGTGTCAGAAGAGAAGTTGCTTTCGTCGGAAAAACCCAACCGAAGGGCCAGGACGGGAGTCGCCAGCAGTAACAGCACCACCGTCCCCGCCACCGCCGCCGGCCAGGGACGACGCTGAATGACGCGACTCCAACGGTAGGCGAGGGTTTCCGGTAGCGGCTTGGGCGACCGAGCCCGCACCTTTTGTCGCAGCGGGGCCAGCACCAGACTGCCGAGGAGAGTGAGGCCGGCTAGGGCCAGACCCGCGATGAACAGCGGCCGCACCTGCAGGCCGGATCCCACCAGCGCCAGCGCCACGAACCCGGTGGCGATCAACCCCCGACGACGAGTCACCTCGATGCGTTCACCCACGAAGCCGAGCAAGGCCGGGAGCAGCGTGAGCGATGCCAGCACCGTGAGGGCCACCACCACCGCCGCGCTCACGGCCAGGCCCTGGATGAAGCTGATACCAATGAGCACCATCCCGAGGAACGACACCACCACGGTCACCCCGGCGAAGGCCACGGCCCGACCGGCGGTGTCGATGGCGATGGTGACGGCCTCGAGCGGGGGGTGTCCGTGATGGAGGTTCTCCCGGTAGCGGGTGACGATGAACAAGGCGTAGTCGATGCCCACGCCGAGGCCGATCATGATGCCGAGGAAGGGAGCAAAATCGGGCATCACGAGCAGGTTCGACAGCAGCGTGACGATGATCGACCCCGCTGCGATCCCCGCCATCGCCACGCCGATCGGTAGGCCCATCGCCAGCACGGAGCCGAACGCCAGCACGAGGATCACAATGGCGAACGCCACACCGAGGGCCTCGCTGGAGGGCTCGGCAAACGTGGCCCAGTCGGCCCCACCCAGTTCCACCTGCAGTCCGTCGATAGACGGCAGCATCTGCTCGAGGACGCGGCCCGCGGCACTGGCGTCACCCCGTTGATTGGGAACCTCGATGGTGGCGAAGGCCACTTTGCCCGCCGCCGCCCCCTTCGAGGAAACCTGCGACGCGCCGGCGGGCGAATAGGGACTCGCCACCCTTATCCCCTTCACGACGGTGAGATCGGCGTTGCGGAGGCGTTCCCGCACCTCGGCGGAGAGGGTCGCGGTGGCGGGATCGGTGTCGATGAGAATGTTCGGGTCGGCGCCGATGGCGGTGATCGCCGTGAACAGGCCTTCCATGGCGGCCCGCACCTCAGGGTCATCGATGCCCCGGTCGGCTCGGAAGACGATGGTGCCCCCATCGCCTGCCCCCTGCCCGCCGAAGGCATCCGTCAGCGTTTTGATGCCCCGGGTGCTCTCGAATCCAGGGGGCGTGAAACCTGGCCCGAACCGACTACCCACGGCCCCGGAGGTGGCCCCCATCATCACGATGCCCGCCACCCAAAGCAGGGCCACGATGCGTCGGCGCCGGAAACACCACGAGCCGAGACGAGCGAACACCATGACCTCCGGGGGCGAGGGAACAGAGCGAGGGGTGGTTCGCCTGCCGGACCGCCTCAGGCTAAGAGGGGGGTGGCCGAAACCCGCACCATCGGGGCCGCCTGTGACCACCATCACACCGAGGTCCCATCCCTCCCCGGCCGTGAGGTCGAACCCACGCGCCTGAATCACTAGGGTCCACTTCATGATCCAAGATCGTTTCCGGCTCGACAATCAGGTTGCCATCGTCACCGGCGCCGGTCGAGGCATCGGGGCGGCCTGTGCCATCGCGCTGGCCGAAGCGGGGGCCGACGTGCTGCTGTCCTCGCGCACCGAAGCGCAACTCAACGAAGTAGCGGGGCGCATCGAGGCCCTTGGCCGCCGGGCGGTGGTCGTGCCGGCGGACCTAAGCGACCTCCACGCCGTCGCCGGTCTGGCCGACACGGCCCACGCGGAACTGGGCCGGGTGGACATTGTGGTGAACAACGTGGGGGGGTCGATGCCGCGCGCCTTCATGGACACCTCGCCCGAGCGACTGGTTCGGGAATTCTCCTGGAACGTCGCCACCGCTCATGCCCTCACCCGTGCCGCGGTGCCGCACATGCTCGCCGGCGGCGGCGGGGCCGTGGTGGGCATCTCCTCCATGATGGGGCGCACCTCCGGCCGGGGCTTCGTGGCCTACGGCACCGCCAAGGCGGGCCTCTCCCACTGGACCCGCCTCGCCGCTCAAGACCTATCCCCCCGCATTCGGGTCAACGCCATCGCGGTGGGATCCGTCGCCACTTCCGCCCTCGAAATCGTGCTCGAGGACGATGCCCTGCGCACCGCCATGGAGCAGAGCACCCCCCTCCAGCGCATTGGTGAGCCGGAGGAAATCGCCGCCACGGTGCTCTTTCTCGCCTCCCCGGCGGGGGGCTACATGACGGGCAAAATCGTGGAGGTAGACGGCGGCATCGAACAGCCCAATCTCGATATGGGCCTCCCCGACCTGTAGCCGGGCCGTTTCACTCGACTCGGGGGCATTGGGTCCACGAGATCCTGGCGTGCCCCAAAGGTTTGGTGGCGCAGCTGGGGCCGTAGGCTCATCCCCATGGATCGGCTCCAGTACCTGTTCCTCATGGGGTCCTGTGTGCTGATCACTCTGCCGCTCGAACTGTTCTTCGGGGTACGGGTGTGGCGGCGGCCCCGCCAACTGTTCCTCTCCCTGCTCCCCGCCTTCGCCCTGTTCGTTCTCTGGGATCTGTGGGCCTCCAACACGGGCACCTGGTCCTTTAGCCCTCGCTACACCGTGGGGGTCACCCTCCCGGGCGGAATGGCGATTGAGGAACTGCTCTTCTTCACCATCATCCCGGTGTGCGGACTCCTCACCCTTGAAACCGTGCGCAGCATCCTGCCGAGGCGAAGCCGGCCCTGATGCCCATCTACCCCACTCTGGCGGTCAGCGCGGCACTCGTGGTGATTCTCATCGAGATTGTTGTACTCCGCTCCGGGCTGTTCAAGGAGACGGCCTATTGGATCGCCATGGCCATCTGTTTCGGCTTCATGATCCCGGTGGATGGATGGCTCACCAAACAGTCGGCGGCGATCGTGATCTACCGGCCATCGGACACCAGTGGCCTCTATCCGATCTGGGACATTCCCCTCGAGGAGTACGCCTACGCCTTTGCGTTACTCACCGCCGTCATGCTCACCTGGGACTGGCTGGGTCGTTCCCGTGCCACCACCACCCCCATCGACGAGGAGGCCCGCGCATGAATCCGGTCTGGCTGGTGCTGGGTTCCTTCGTGCTCATGGAGGGCGTGAGCTACGCCGGCCACCGATGGGTGATGCACGGATTCGCCATAAGTTGGCATCGCGGCCACCACCTCCCGCCGGTGAGCCGATTCGAGCGAAACGACCTCTTCCCTCTCGGCTTTTCGGGCGTGGGAGTGCTGCTCTTTGCGCTGGCCAGCGGGGGGTGGACGGCCATGTGGTGGGTGGGGTTGGGAGTGACGGCCTACGGCGCCGCCTACCTGTTTGTGCACGAGGTGTACATCCATCATCGGCTGCCGCTGCGGGTTCGGAACCTGAGCTATCTCGAGTGGCTCCGAGATGCCCACCGGATCCACCACCAGACGAGCGCCGAGCCCTACGGCATGCTGCTTCCCCTGCTGCGATCCCGTCGCCGACACCACACCCCCGCCCATGATCCTCTCGAACGATCGGTGCCCTGAACCCACCCGCGTCCCGTCGGGCGGGATGGGTCACGATCAGCGGCGAGAACGACGGGCCCGGCTCGTGAGCACGCCCTGGGCACGTTGACGGTTGTAGCGCTGCACCACGATGAACGGCGCGTTGACCACCACGCCGTAGCCAACCATCAGGGCCACCCCCAGCGGAGGGTTCCACAGGGCGAAGACGGGGCTGGCCGTCATCGCCATCCAATGACCGCGCTCGGCCCGACGGGTCTCGATGACGAAGCGATCAAGATCCATGGAGAGATGACGCTTGCTGATCCCCCCTGCGAACAGGGCACCCGCCTCGGGAAGATGGTCCTTCCAGTGGCGGATCGAAAACCAACGCTGGTAGACGGCCCCGCCCTGCTCCCACCGCCGCGGCCGCAGCAGCCATCCGTCGCGTTCGAGCCGAGTCAGGGGCAATCGGTGCACATAGAGCCCGGTCAGGGAGTGAACCACGACCGACCCCAGGATGTTGGCGACCAACAGGCCCACCACGCTAAGACTGAACAAGATCGGCATCAGACGGGGATCTGCCGTCCCCGCCAGGTCACGCTCCGGCGCCCGACGCGCTGCAGCAACGACCAGACGAACAGCCCGATGAAGCCGGTGAGCGGAATCGGAAACAACGCCGCCACCCACCACCGGAACGACCCCACCCGCCGCAACATCCACCCCATTTGCGCCGCCACCATGGCGTAGACGACCGTCGACCACACGCTGCGAGTCGAAACCGCCTCGATGGAGGCTGATACGGCCCCGCACACCCAGGTGACCGTCCCCAGGAGCGGAAGCAGCCGGGCGCGTCGGGCCCCCCCGCTGAGGTTCTTACCCCATCCCTCGATCAACGCGGCCGCCCCCTGTGGGTACATGCGGAAGCGCACCATGTCGCCGCCCCCAAAACAGCGGACGGGCAACCCGACCCGTTCAAACGAGCGGGCCAGGGCGATGTCCTCAATGGACTCTCCGGCCACCGAGGCGAACCCCCCGGCGGCCTGCAGGTCGGCTGGAGTGGTGAGCAAACAAGGACCGAACGCGAGGCCCGGGTGCGGCGAAGGCCGGAGGGCGGCGATCCCCGACGCCATCAACGACACCACGTTCGGGAAGGCGGAGAATTGCTCATAGGGCCGCTCCACCTCATGGAAGGGTTGGACCGAGAGGAGGCCATCGTTGGCCGCGCCCAGCAGTCGGTCCACGGCATCACAGGCGAGGTGAACGTCGGCATCGAGGAACAAGAGAACATCGCCCCTCGCCGCGTCCACCCCCGTCTGGCAGGCCCACGGTTTGCCCGCCCATCCCGCCGGAAGCGCCGGGGCTGAGATCACGGTGGCCCCGGCGGCGGAGGCCACCGCGGCGGTGGCATCAGTGGAGCCGTCGTCCACCACCAACACCTCCAAGGGGCGGTGGCTCTGGGCGGCGAGGCTGGCCAGTAACTTCGTCAGATTGGCGGCTTCGTTGCGGGCGGGCACGATCACCGACACCCGGCCCGTGCCCTGCGCCGCCCCTACCAACGGCAGACGCCACAGCAATACAGTGCCCGCCACCAGTCCCATCACCACGAAGCCTGTCGTGAGGATGGTCACCGCATCAGGCGGACCGCGAGGCTGGCTTTGCGCCAGGTGGGCACGGTGGCGCGCTGGGTGAACACGTCGTAGTCGTTCGCCTCGATCCGGTCGAGGATCTCTGAGTAAAGGGTGCGAGCGGCCTGGATGCAACGCGACGACGACCGCGGCAGGAGATCCACCCCTACATCGGCTGAGCGATACAAATCTCGGGCCCGCTCGATCTCGAAGGCCATCACCTGGCGCCAGGCAGGGTCTACCACCCGACGTCGGGGATCGGCACCGAAGCGATCGAGGTCTTCCTGAGGCACGTAGATCCGCGCCCGGTCGAGGTCTTCGCTCACATCACGAAGGAAGTTGGTGAGTTGGAAGGCATTCCCCAGATCCCGGGCATGCTGAAGCGCTTCCGGCCGCAAGGGTTCGAGAATGGGCAGCATCATCTCGCCGATCACGGCGGCGGAGCCATCCATGTAGACGAGGAGATCATCCCAGGTGGCGTAGCCCGCCACCGTGAGGTCCATGGCCATCGACCGCAGGAAGCGCCGGAAGCAGTTGGTGTCGATATCGAAGGCCCGCACGGTGTGGACCACCGCTTTCAGCACTGGATCCACCGACGCGCCGGCGGCCAGATCAGCGAAGAAGCGGTCGCCGAAATCGGTAAGCGCCTTCTCCCGTGCCTCAACCGAGGCCGGACCGAGGTCGTCCACGATGTCGTCGGCATGGCGACAGAAGGCGTAGAGGGCCCATACGTGGTGTCGCTTCACTCGCGGCAGCGCGAAGGTCGACCAGTAGTAGGTGGTGCCGTACCGCTTGTTCAGCTCGCGGCATCGCGCGTAGCTCTCGTCGAGCGTTACCGTCATGCTGTCCCCATGGCCTCCACTCGTTGGGCTGCCAGCATGCCCGACACCAGCACCATCGGCACGCCGACACCCGGAAGTGTGCTCGATCCGGTGAATACCAGCCCCGGGGCCCGCTTCTCGAGGTTCCCGGGTCGGAACGGGCCGGTCTGGCGGAATTTGTGCGACAAGGCAAAGGGCGTCCCTCGCTCCATACCCTGTGCCTCCCAATCCAGCGGGTCCAGCAGTTGCTCGGTCACGATGTCGGTCGGGTAGCCAAGGCGGTCCAAGTGACCGAGGAGGCCGTCACGCAATCGGGGTCGCTCGGCGATCCAGTCGACCTTGCCATCGAGGTTGGGGGTGGGTTCGAGCACGTAGATGGCGTGGGATCCCGCCGGGGCCATCGTGGGCTCGTGGAGCGACGGCACACTCACCAGCAATGACGGATCGGGCATCCGGATGCCATCCTTCAGAATCGCCCGAAAAGCGCCATCCCAGTCCTGGCCGAAGTGAATGTTGTGATGCTCGGTACCCGGGGGAAGATCGCCTCGCACCCCCACGTGCCACACGATCGCCGACGGTGAGTAGTCGCCCCGGCGGGCCATGAGCGGCATCGGAGTACCCGGCAGCAACGTGCGATAGGCCACCGGAAGATCCGGGTTAGCCACGACCACCTCGGCCTCCACCACCTCGCCGTCGGCCAGGCGCACCCCTGTCACCCGACCCGAGGTGCCCTCCGCCAAGAGAATGCGATCTACCCGGGTGTCGTAACGGAAGGTGGCACCCGCCTGCTCGGCCGCGGCTGCCAACGCCACCGGGAGGGCGTGCATGCCGCCCTCCGGGATGAACACACCATTCACGCTGTCCATGTAGGTGATGACGGCGTAGATGGCCAGGGCTTCATACGGTGCCAGGCCGGCGTACATGGCCTGGAAGGTGAAGATCCTCCGCAGGCGTTCGTCGTCGAAGTAGCTGGACACCACCTTGGCGAGACGGCGGAACCCACCGAGACGCACCAGTTCGAGAGCCGGGGAAATCGGGCGAGCAAGATCGAGCGGCGAGTCGAAGTTGCGCTCGATGAAGGTGGGCATCTCGATCCGGTAGAGCGTAGAAAGCCAGTCGCAGAAGCGGCCGAACGCCGCCGCCTCCCGGGCACCGCATACCGAGGCGATCTCCTGGGTCATGGCCTCGCGGCCGTGGCGAACCCGCAATTCCGATCCGTCGGCGTAGCAGGCCCGATACATCGGGTCGACGGGCCGCAGCGTGAGCAGCGCCGAGCCGTCTACCCCGGCGGCCTCGAAACAGCGGTCAATGAGGTGGGGCATGGTGAGCACTGATGGCCCCGTGTCGAAGCGGAAGCCCTCACTCGCCAACGACCCGGCCCGACCGCCGGGAATCGAAGCCGCCTCGATCACGGTCACGTCATGCCCGGAGCCCGCCAGATGACAAGCGGCGGAAAGCCCCCCCAAACCAGCCCCGATGATAACGACGCGCTTGGTCATGTGCGGCGTTGGATGGCGAGGTCGGCCATCTCAATGAGAGCGGCGCGCGCCGGGCCCGGCAGGTCGTCGACCGCCTCGACCGCGGTGCCGTACTCGGCTCGCAGGAGAATCTCCACGCTCGCCAGAGCCCCGGTGCTCGCCACGATAGACCGCACGTTATCGGCCTCGTTGGGGGTGAGTTCGGGGTCACCGAGGTGGGCGAGCAGGTAAGACCGCTCGAGGGGGTTCGCCATGCGCAGGGCACGCAACATCAGCAAGGTGCGCTTGCCCTCCCGAAGGTCGTCGAGGGTGCTCTTTCCCGTGATCGACGCATCGCCAAAGAGGCCGAGGATGTCGTCGCGCATCTGGAAGGCCATGCCCACCGCATCGCCGTAGCGAGTAAGAGCCGGCGCCACCCGTTCGGCATCGACGGCGGTCCCGAGGGCGGCCCCCAGCAACAACGGGCGGGTCACCGTGTATCGGGCCGACTTGAGCAGGGCCACGCGCCGGGCACCTTCCTCGTCGGCCTGGCTGTCGGCGGCGAGGACAAGATCGAGGTACTGCCCCGCGATGACCTCGCTTCGCAGCGTGGTGAACACCACGCGGGCCCGGGCGACGGCGGCCGGCGCCATGGCGGTGCCATCGAACAACTCGTCGGCCCATACGTAGGTGAGGTCACCGGCGAGGATGGCGGCGCTGCAGCCGAACCAATCCGGATCACCCAGGCGGGCCGCTTGGCGATGGCCGGCCGCAAATGACGCGTAGGCACTCGGCCGCCCGCGACGGGTGGCGGAGCGATCCATCACGTCGTCATGCAGCAGAGCGAAAGTGTGGAGCAGTTCCACCGCCGCCGCCGGTTGCACCACGGCAGGGTCCTCCGGCCCGCCGGTGGCCCGATGACCCCACCACACGAAGGCCGGCCTCAGCCGCTTGCCCCCCGCGTCCACCAGCGCGCGCACTTCGGCCACCACCTCGCCCAAGCGGGGGTCGATGGCCTCCATCTCCGAGGCCTGGCGGTCGAGGAATTGCTCGAGCAACTCCCGCAACGGACCCTGCACCGCCGCCAGGGCACCCCCACGGGTGGGGCCAGTGGAGGACCTATCGGAGGCCTGTCCCCAGCCCGAATCAACGAGTACCCGAGCGTCCATCAGACCCCGGCCGTTCGGCGAGCCGGACGCGGTGAGCAACTCGAGTGGGTGGCGCGCCCGCTCCGACAACTCCCGCACCTGTTCTACCGACCACGGGCTCAGCGACTGAGGGTCCGAGGCCACCCGAGCCTGCAACTCCTCCCAGGAGATCCACGCCAGATCGTCGACCTCCGCCGCATTCGGGCAGGGCTCCCCCACGACCTCGGCCACGACGACAGGACAGAGTTCGTGCTCGATCGTGCCGTCGGACATGGCGGCCCGGTAAACGAAATCGGGCACCGCAACCACGGCATGGGTGATCTGTAGGCCCAGTTCCTCAGCCACGCGCCGGGTGACGGCCTCCCGCAGCGTCTCGCCCATCTGGGGGTGCCCGCAGCAGCCGTTGGTCCACGCGCCGGGCCAGGTTGTCTTTGTGGGGGCCCGGCGGGTGAGCAGCACAGACCCATCGGCGCGCACCAGATAACAGGAGAAGGCGAGATGAAAGGGGGTGGTGGCGGAATGGGCGGTGGCTTTGGCGGTCGTCCCCGTGGGGAACCCGCGCCCATCTAGCAACACCACGTGTTCAGCCGTCCGGCCATCGGGGGTGGGGATAGGTCGGATGCCGATGGACACGGGACAAGGCTACCGGGGGCGATGAAAATCAAGACAACTGGCGAGCAATGACCCTCACCGCATGTCCATTTCTGCGGTAGCCCGCCGAAGAGGCCAGCCGCCGCTGACCCCCGGTCCTCAGCGAGCGGTGGCGCTGTAGACGGGGAGATCGAGCATGGTGAGCACCCCCGGGGCGGCCCGCACCACGTGGGGAATGGCGTTCACCACATACATGGCGGTGGCCAAACAACCGGCGTGGTTGTGATCGCCAAGGTCAGACGACATTTCCAAGTCGATCTTCAGATGCGGCTCACCTTCCACGTGGATCCGGTACCCACTGCCCTGGGGCCACTCGGGGGCATCCGCATCCCGGAGGCGCGTGACGTGCTCCACCACGATTCGTTCCTCGCCGTCGACCATGCCGATGATCTCGAACCGCATGCCGGAGATCGTGCCCTTGGTCACGATGCCCGAGGCGATCGTGATGTCCTCGTCGGCCCGGAGGATCTCGTGGGTTTCCTCCACCGAGTCCAGCGAAAGACCAATGGCCTCGGCGACGAGGTGCAGCACCGGCCCCCAGGCCAGCCCAATCGAGCCGGGCGACAGCAGGAGAGACTGCGACGGTTCCTGCTTCCCGAATCCCATGATCTCGAACATGGTGAAGGGATTGTCCCAGGTGGCGTAGTTCACGATCTCGAGCATTCGAACCGTGCGCACCTCTTTACACAAGGCAAGGGCATGAATGGTGATGCCCGCGTTGCCGAAGCCCGGATCGATGCCGGAGGTGTAGAAACTCGTGCCGCCTTCGAGGCAAGCCGCCTGAAGGCGGTCGTATACGCCCTCACCCGCCGCCTTCGGATAGAGGAGGGGCACGTACGAGGTATTCACCACGTTCATGCCTCCGGCGAGCATCCCCACGATGTCGTCGATCACGCCATCGGGCCGTAAGTCCGAGTTGGCGGTGTAGCAAATACAATCAGCACCGGAAGCCAGCAAGGCCTCGGCGTCCTGGGTGGCGAGCACCCCTAGCGCCGGTCCACCGCATAGTTCGCCGGCGTCTTGCCCGGCTTTGCCATCGGAATGAACCCACAAGCCCGTGAGCTCAAGTTCGGGGTGGGCGGCGATGGCCGGGGCGGCGTGGATGCCAACGGTACCCGTGGCCCACTGAATCACTCGATAGGTCATGGGCTGGGAACGTAGTCGCTCACGTGGCGCGACGAAACCGTTTGCGACTAAGACATGCCGATGTCCACCTTGATTCTTGTCACCGGAGTTATCAACCTCGACCCCACCAAGCACGATGATGCCGTGGCCGCCATGGGCGTGTGCATGGAAGCCACCCGGCAGGAAGATGGCTGTGAGCGGTACACCTTCTCCGCCGATCTCAGCGACCCGGGTTGTTTCCACGTGTCCGAGCAGTGGGCCTCGGCCGAGGCCATGGATACCCATATGGCGTCGGCCCACATGGCCACCTTCCTCGGCCAGATGGGCGCCCTGGGCGTCACCGGCGCCAGCCTCACCAAATGGGACGGCGCCACCTCCTCCAAACTGATGTAAGCCTCGGCGTGGGGGGCCGGGGCCGGGGCCGACCAGGCCAGGTTCGGCGGCCTCCCCGGTAAGATCCTCGCCACCCCTCAGTGACCGACAGTACGGTCGAGCGGGTGAGCACCTGGCCGCACCTCCTCGTCGACGACTCCCCGCCGATCACGCGGATCACCCTCAACCGACCCGAGAGGCGCAACGCGCTGTCGCTTGAGGTGATGCGGGAACTGCAGGCCGCGCTACTGGCCGTGCAAGGACGCGTCGTGGTGATCGCCGGCGCCGGTCCCGTATTCTCGGCTGGTCACGATCTGACCGAGCTGGTTGAGTGCGATACGCCAACCTCCGCCGAGCTGTTCGCCACCTGCACCGAGCTGATGACCACGGTGCAGTCGATCCCCCAGCCGGTGATCGCCCGCGTGCACGGCGTCGCCACCGCCGCCGGTTGTCAGCTCGTGGCGTCATGCGACCTCGCCGTTGCCGAGGAAGGGGCGCGCTTCGCCACGCCCGGGGTGCGCATCGGTCTCTTCTGTTCCACCCCGATGGTGCCGTTGAGCCGCGCTATCGGTCCGAAGCGGGCGATGCAGATGCTGCTGACCGGCGACCTGATCGACGCGCCCACCGCGGCCGCCTGGGGTCTGGTGAACGAGGTGGTACCGCTCGACGACCTCGACGTTGCCGTCACCGCACTGGCCACGCGCATCGCCGAGGCCAGTCCGCTCGTGCTGGCCCTCGGCAAGCAGACCTTCTATGCCCAGGCTGGCCTCCCCCAGGCCGAGGCCTACGAGCTGGCCCGCGCCACGATGACCGTCAACGCCGGCACCGCTGATGCCCGCGAGGGCATCAGCGCGTTCCTCGAGAAGCGCTCCCC
>VFJN01000094.1 GCA_009886035.1 Actinomycetota bacterium | reverse complement strand
CTCGCAAGGCACGGAGCGGTTCAGCAGCCGATCCCGGGGCGATCTTCACCCGGAGTCGGCTGGCCCCGAGCGCCACGGCGGCGTCGGCCTCCGCCAACAGATCCTCCACTCGCTCGTGCAACCCGAGGGCCGCCCCGGCCGGCACGTGGGTAGCGGTGGCGCCCAGCCAGTTGCTCAGTGAACGATCGGCCTGGCGCAATTGGGCGTCCAGGATCGCCAGTTCGAGGGCGGCCCGCGCCATCGGATGGCCTCGCACGGCATCGAGATGGGGACCAAGGGCCAGGGCATCACCCATCGGGCCGGCGGCGGCCCGCGGCAGGAGATGGTTGAGCAACACGGTGATGGCGCTGTCGGTGAACTCGGGGGAGTAGGTGGGCTCTGCTTCGGCCACCAGTTCGGCCCACCCCTCTGCCTCCTGGGCCAGCACGTGGATCAGCACCACATCTCGTTGGCTGACCGTCCCGGCGGCGGTGCGCAGGGGGGTGGTGAGCCGCATCGGGATCCGCAGGATTTCGACGGCCTCCACTCGCACGGTGGGCAACGGATCAAGAGACGGCACCGTCCCATGGTGGCACCGATAGCCTCAGGAACCGTGACCAACCCTTCCCCCCTGGCCCCGAGAAGCCTCAAGGCCAACGACCCCTGCTGGTGCGGGAGTGGCAAGAAGTTCAAGCGGTGCCACAAGGTGAGCAGCCACAACATCGCGCCGGGCCGCCAGAGCCCCATGCGAAGTGTGCCCCCCGAGATCGGCCGACCGCCCTACGCCGAGTCTGGTCAACCCGTGCGGCGCCCGGAGAATCCCGTCCAAAGCGATGACGTGATCAAGCGGATGCGCGTGGCCGGCCGGGCGGCGGCGGAGGTGTTGGCCGAGACGGGGGCGGCGGTGGCTCCGGGCGTCACCACCGACGAACTCGACGCGCGGTGCCATGAGGCGTGCATCGACCGCGGCGGCTACCCCAGTCCGCTCAACTACAGCGGATTCCCGAAGTCGCTCTGCACCTCGGTGAACGAGGTCATCTGCCACGGCATCCCCGACGACCGGGCGCTACTCGACGGCGACATCGTGAACCTCGACGTCACTATTTTTCTCGACGGCGTGCACGGCGACACCAACGCCACCTTCCTGGTGGGCGAGGTGGATTTGCCGAGTCGCCGCCTCGTAGAGGTGACCCGCGAGTGCCTCGACCGGGCCATTGCCCAGGTGCGGCCCGGGCGTCCGTTCAACGTGATTGGGGCGGCCATCCAGGAACACGCCGAGGCCAATGGGTTTGGCGTGGTGCGCAGTTTCGTGGGCCACGGGATCGGTGAGCAGTTCCACACGGATCTGCACGTCCCGCACTACTACGAGCCCCGTCTCACCCGGCTGATCGAAGAGGGCATGACCTTCACGATCGAACCGATGATCACCATCGGGGCGTGGGATCACGACCTGTGGGACGACGGCTGGACGGCGGTGACCGTCGACCGGCAGCGCACGGCCCAGTTCGAGCACACGCTGGTGGTCACCGCCGACGGTTGCGACGTGCTCACCCGGATCTAGACGGCGGCCGCCAGCGCCGCCGCCAGATCGCCGCGTCGTTCCACCCGCACCTCGCTCAGTCCAAGGAAGCCCGCCAGTTCCCGGAGCCGGTCGGCCAGGGCCGGCAGGTCGGCTTCCGGATTGAAGGGGGGCTCGGCATAACTGCCTCTCACGAGCAGTGTCCCCGTCGCTCGGTCGGCCTTGAGGTCCACTCGCGCCACCAGCGCGCTGTTGCGAAGAAACGGCAGTACGTAATAGCCGTGCACCCGTCGGGCGGCGGGCACATAGATCTCGATGCGATAGCGAAAATCGAAGAGGTCCTGGGTGCGTTGACGATCCCAGATGAGGGAGTCGAACGGGGACAGCAGCGCCGAGGTGGGCACCGCCCGGGGCATGTGGGCATCGGGGTGCAGGAAGGCCTCCTGGCGCCATCCCTGCACCGCTACTGGTCGCAGGGCCCCCTCGGCGGCGAGTTCGGCCACGAGGCGACGGGCGGGCACGATGGCGAGACGGTAGTAGTCGGCGAGGCTGCGGGCGGTAGCCACCCCCAGGCTGCGGGCGGCCCGCAGCAGCAGGTGCTTCATGGCGGTCTCGGCCAAGGGCGTGGGCTGGGCCAGGGTGGCGGCGGGGATCACCCGGTCGGGGGCGGCGTAGAGCCGCTCGAAGGTCTGGGGGTTACGAAGGGCCGCTACCTCCCCGTTCCAGAACAACCATTCCACGGCCTTTTTGGCCGGCGTCCAGTTCCACATCGCCCCGGGTTGCGGCGGCGGACGTTTGATGGCATCGCCAAGCTGATGGAGGTCTCCCAGGGCGATGGGCCCGTGTTCGAGCACAGCCTCCCGCACCGCGTCACCGAGGCCTGGATGGGATGTCTGGAATGAGCGCACTCCACCCCAGGGGTGCTGCTCGCTCATCCGCCACCGCAGCCAGGGGTGAAGGGCTACCGGCAGTAGCGAGGCCTCGTGACCCCAGTACTCAAAGACCTCGCCGCTGCCCCACAGCCACGCCGCCAAGGCCGGTCGGTCATAGGGCCCCAGGCGGGCCAGAAACGGCAGTTCGTGTGACCGGGTGAGCACGTTCACCGAGTCGATCTGCACCACACCCACCCGATCCAGCACCCGTCGGAAGAGGCGACGGTCGACACGGCCCCGGGGCGGGGGATCGCTGAACCCCTGCGCATGGAGGGCGATCCGGCGTGCGTCAGCGAGCCGGAGGCAGTCGGAAGAGAGCGGCATGGCTCCCGCAGAGTAGGTTCCGCGTGCGCCATCCGCATCCGTTGTCGCCCGAGGAGAAGAACCCATGCGCATCGTTGTTGATTACGACCTTTGTGAGAGCAATGCCCTTTGCATGACCGCCGCCCCCGAAGTATTCGAGGTGCGGGACGACGACTTCCTCTACGTGCTGCAGGACGAGCCGTCGGAGGAACTGCGCGCCAAGGTGGAAGAAGCGGTGCGCCGCTGCCCGAAACAGGCCATCGTCATTGAGGGCTAGCTGCGCTCGGCGATGAGCCTTGACCGAATTGTGATCGTGGGGGCCTCCCTGGCCGGCCTACGGGCCGCCGAGGAGTTGCGGGCCCGGGGGCACGAGGGGGTCATCACCGTGGTGGGCGACGAGCCCCACCGTCCCTACGACCGTCCGCCACTGTCCAAGCAGGTGCTCACCGGGGCCAAGCCTCCCGAGTCCACCACCCTGGCGGTGGCGGCGGGATCCATCGACGACCTCGGCCTCGAATGGCGCCTGGGGGAAAGCGCCACCGGCCTCGACCTTCCGGACCGTGCGGTGCTCCTCGGCGGCGGGGAACGGCTGGCCTTCGACGGCCTGGTGATCGCCACCGGGGCAACCCCCCGGCGACTCCCCGGCACCGATCATCTCGAGGGGGTCCACACATTGCGCAGCCTCGACGACAGCATCGCCATTCGCGCCGCGTTGGCGGCCGGACCTCGTCGAGTGGTGGTGGTGGGGGCCGGGTTCATCGGGGCGGAGGTGGCCGCGAGCACCCGCAGCCTGGGCATTGAAGTGAGCCTCATCGAGGCGTTAGCGGTTCCGCTCGAACGCAGCCTCGGACCCGAGATGGGCGCAGTGGTGGCCGACCTCCATCGCGATCATGGCGTCGACGTGCACCTTGGGGTGGGGGTGGTGCTGATCGAGGGATCCGATCGGGTGGAGCGGATCCGCCTCAGCGACGGAAGTGTGCTGGAGGTGGACCTCGTGGTGGTGGGCATCGGCGTGAGCCCGAACACGGAGTGGTTGGAGGGAAGCGGCCTAACCCTTGACAACGGGATTGTGTGCGACGCCACCTGCCTCGCCGCACCCGGGGTGGTGGCCGCCGGCGACGTGGCCCGGTGGCCGAACGAACGCTTTGATGAAGTGATGCGGGTAGAGCACTGGGATAACGCCATCGAGATGGGAGAGCACGCCGCCCGCACCCTGTTGGGGGACGCGACGCCCTACACACCGGTGCCGTGGTTCTGGAGCGACCAATACGACCGCAAGATCCAACTAGCGGGCCTGGCCTCGCCCGACGACATCGTTGAGGTGGTATCTGGTCGTCTGGAGGACCGCCGCTTCGTGGCCTTCTATGGACGAGCAGGCCGTATCGTGGGGGTGCTGGGCATGAACCAGCCCGCCAAGGTGATGCGGTGGCGTTCGCTGGTGGAAACCGGTGCCTCGTGGTCTGATGCCCTCGCGGTGGCGGCCGCCACCGACTGAAACCGGTTTCACCACCGACTAGGCCAGTGCCGGTCAGCGGGGCATGCGAGGCTGGGCCGGTGGGGGTCGACCGGTGTCCGTGGGTGATCGCCCGGTGACCGGGTCCGCCTTCCTTCTCCTGGCCCTGGCGTTAGCCGCCGCGATGGCGGACTGGACCGCCGTGCACCGGGGCTGGGTGCCCCTGGAATACCTGGCCAAGCCGCTGACCATGGTGCTGCTCATCAGCGCCACGTTGGCGCTCGACCCCACCAGCGCCGCCGCTCGTGCCTGGTTCGTGGTGGCGTTGGTGGGTTGTCTCGTGGGGGATGTGTTCCTCATGGTGCCCCGCGACCTGTTCGTCGGCGGGTTGGCCGCGTTCCTCCTGGGCCACTTGTGTTACATCGTTGGTCTGCACATCGAAGGGGTGGTGGCGCTCCGATTCTTCGAGGGGATCGCGCTCGTGGTGGCGGCCCTGGCGGTGATCGGCCCGATCCTGCTGCGGGGTATTCGAGCGGGTCCCGATCCCTCCTTGGCCGGGCCGGTGGTGGCCTACATGATGGTGATCTCGGCCATGGTGGCCAGCGCCATCGGGGTGGGAAGTCGGGCGGCCATTGGCGGAGCGCTGTTGTTTTATGCCAGCGATGCGTTGATTGCCTGGAACCGATTCCTGAAGGAAACCCCTTACGCCCGCCTGACGGTGATGATCACCTACCACCTCGCCCAGTTCGGTCTGGTCATCAGCCTGGTCTGATAGGAACCCGTCGGGGACGGAATCAATGTAGAATCTAAGGCCCGCTCACCTTTGCCTCGATCAGCGCGCTTGGCACCGCTGGGTGAGTGGCGATGTACTCACCTACGAACTGGAGAATTTCAGATGACTGGCAGTTTCCTTAATTTCTTTTGGACGATGATGATCATCTT
>VFJN01000152.1 GCA_009886035.1 Actinomycetota bacterium | reverse complement strand
TTCGCGTTAAGCCGGACACGACGGCATGCCATCCGGGCCCGACAGAAGGAAAATGTGCCAACCCTGCTGGCGGGCCCGGGTGGCCTGCCGTTGGCGCTCGGCTTGAGCGAGGGGTTAGGCTGCACGTGTGTCACGAACATGCTCGACAGCATATTGGAAAGGAGACTTGTATGGGGCTGTGAGTGTGGTGCTTTGCTGAAGATGGGGGCAGGCCCCCCGGAGCCGGCTGTCAGGAGCGGGCTCCAAACCACCGCAAGCTGCTGGGGTAAAGAGTCCTGGTGGTGAGCGTTGCGGGAAAAGGCGCAGCGTGACTGCGTCAGGTGAGGTCCTTGGAGACGAACGAAAGTGAACCGCTGCAGACGTGTCGAAATTCCCTTAAACGGCGTCGTAACCGGGGGCGGTGCGGTACCCCGGGATGAAGGTCGAGGCGAGCCTGAGATGTGCTCGACTGGCGCCCGGCATGAAGGCGGCGTGAACAAGGATCAGGCTTCAGTGAGGAACGTGAGAACCTGTCGTCCCGATGTGAAGGGAGAAGCTCAAGTGGCTGACACCACAAGAGCCAGAGTACCGATGCGGGACACGGGGGCGGAGGTGCGCGTAGTAGGGAGGAAGGTTCTGTAATGGGACTGGACCGAAGGGGCACCGTCGTCCAGCCGGAGGTATGCAGCCCAACCCGCAAGGGGATGAGGCGCGAGCAGCCGGCAAAGCCGTTTGATGTGAGTAAGCGCGAGGTGTGGGAAGCGTACAAGCGCGTGAAGGCCAACCGAGGTGCCGCAGGTGTTGACGGGGTGACGTGGGAGAGATTTGAGCGGGAACTGAGCAAGAACCTGTACCGGATCTGGAACCGTCTGGCCTCGGGCAGCTACATGGCGCCGCTGGTCAAGCGCGTGGACATACCCAAGGAGCCGGGCAAGACCCGGCCGCTGGGGATACCGACGCTGGCTGATCGCATAGCGCAGATGGTGGTCAAGAGGCGGCTGGAGCCGCTGGTGGAGCCGGTGTTCCATGCGGATTCGTATGGGTACCGGCCAGGTCGCTCGGCGCACGATGCGCTGCGGGTGGCGCGCCAGAGGTGCTGGCGGCAAGACTGGGTGCTGGAGTTGGACATCCAGGCGTTCTTCGAGAACATCGATTGGACGCTGATGATGAAGGCGGTGCGAAAGCACCTGGGCGCGAGCTGGGAAGTGCTGTACATCGAACGCTGGCTTGCTGCCGGTGTGCTGATGCCCGATGGCACGGTCCAAGAGCGCGAGCGGGGCACGCCGCAAGGCGGGGTGATCAGCCCATTGCTGGCCAACCTGTACCTGCACTACGCCTTCGACAAATGGATGGAACGAGAGTATCCAGGGGTACCGTTCGAAAGGTACGCCGACGACATCATCTGTCACTGCGACAGTCGGCAACAGGCCGAAGACCTGCAAGAGCAATTGAAGAAGAGGCTGGCTGAGTGCCGCCTGACGATGCACCCGGAGAAGACGCGAGTGGTGTACTGCGTGGATGCGAATCGACGTGGCGACTACGAGCACAAGCAGTTTGACTTCCTGGGCTACACCTTCAAGCCGCGGACGACGAAGAATCGTCACGGCCG
>VFJN01000010.1 GCA_009886035.1 Actinomycetota bacterium | reverse complement strand
GGCAAAAAGCGCCAGGGCTAAAGCAGCTGCGGTCGCAGCCCGCAGTGGGGTCATGGTCATTGAAGAATCTCCGTTTCAGCGCTGATTGACATCACAGGCCAGCTATCTGTGGGATTAACGCTAGTGGCTTACTCGCCGCCCTGCGGTGACATCGGCGGATTCCCCCACCTTCCTCGGTCGCCCGTATGTGATTCACTAGATTTGGTACATGAATGCGACGAACCCAGCCTCAGGTGCCAGCCGCCGTCCTCGCCTTCCGGCCAATCTTGGTTTCCTGGGACGGCTCGGACGGTTCATTTCCGTGCATCACCGCTGATTGTCACCCGGTACCGCCAGTTCATTGCCGAGGACTACGAGCCCCACGATGCGGCCGCCTTAGCCTTGGCTACGGCGGGGAAGGCCGCGTTGTTTGCCGGACTCACCGTGTGCATTGCTCTGCTGGGCCTCGTGTTGGTTCCGATTCCGGTGGTCCAGAATCTGGGGATTGGGGCGGCCATCGGGGTGGCCGTCATGATCCTCGCTGCCACCACGCTGTTGCCTGCGCTGCTCGGTTTCGCCGACCACAAGATCGACCGATTCCGCCTGCCGTTCGGTTCGACCAACGCCGATCCTGACCCGGCCAAGAGTTTTTGGGGCCGGTTCGCGGAGGCCATGTCTCAGCGGCCGTGGGCCGCCCTGATCGGCGGCGTAGCGGTGCTGTTGCTGCTGGCATCACCGTTCCTCCACGTCCAGTTCGGCATACCCGACGACTCGTCGTTGCCTACCGGCCTGTCGCAGAGGAAAGCGTTGGGACTGATGCCTTCTTGTTGTTGGTGCTGGTCTTCCGATCGCGGCTGGTTCCGTTGAAAGCCTCGCTTCTCAACTTGCTCTCCATCGCGGCGTCCTACGGCGTGGTAGTGGCCGTGTTCCAGTGGGGTTGGGGAAAGAGCTTCGTCGGCCTCATGTCTCGGATCCGAGAGGAATGGGATCGCACCCACGATCCCCGCACCTCGGTCGTGCTCGGGGTGGCCAAGACGGCTCGGGTCATCACCACCGCCGCGCTCATCATGATCGTGGTGTTTGCCTCGTTCGTCACCAACGCCAGTCCGACTATCAAACTCATCGGATTTGGTATGGCCATAGCGGTGCTCATCGATTCAACAATCGTGCGGATGGTGTTGGTACCCGCCGCGATGGAATTGTTCGGGAAAGCCGCCTGGTGGTTTCCGAAGTGGCTCCACTGGTTACCGCACCTCACTATCGAAGGCCCATCGACCGACGTGCCCGCCGATCCCCCGCTGGTGGCCGCCGAGACAACCCCTGGCGATAACGCCCCCTAACCGGGGCCGAGGGTGGCGAGGTGCTCCCGGCGCAAGGCCAAGGCGCCCTCGAGCGATTCCACCCAGGCGTCCCGCACGACCCCGGTGGGATCAACCGGCCGACCGGCTGATTCACGCTGATGCTGCAATGCCATGTCGTACTCCGCCGCCACGGCGGTGGCGAAGTATTTGGGCTTCTTGGTGTGACGGCCCTCGCCTTCGGCGTTGATCGTGCAGGCCGCTCGTTCGGCCACCAATCGGTTCCCCGCCAACCGTTCCTGCTCCCAGAGGACCTCCTCGATTCTCATCACAAACCAGTAGACCGGCTCTTTCGTGGTGGCCTCGGCTTCACCAACGGGCTGTGCGGCCAATGCGGCCACGTGTTCAAACCGGCGCAGCACGCTGGCGTGAGATGAGATCCCACTCGCTCCAGAGAGCGCCACGCACCGAAACTCCGTGTGGTCATCCGGGATCACCACGGTACTGAACGGGTTCGACCACATCTTGGCGGCGTGCCCGTGGATGGCGTTGCCGGGGTGATACGGAATGAGGAGATAGGCCCGGCCGAAACGACGCCCCACAAAGCAGGCACGCCCGATCTGCCCATTTCGGGGCGAGGCTCCCGGCACGCCATCGGCCGAGGCGGTGATCTGCACCGCCTCGAACTGATGCGATAGGAAGCCCTCGAGCGACGGCGCCCCGATCGCCGCATTCCCGGTGGCCACCACCCCCTCATCTTCGCTGGGCGAGTCGAGCGCCTCTTTTACGAAGAGATTCTGCGAGCACTGGGTGAACACCTCTTCGGTGCCACCCACCAAAAACACGAGGAACTCGTGGTGGTCGCTCGCCGCCCTGCGATGGGCCGCAATCTCCTCGGCGGGCAAGGAATATTGCTCCTCTAACGCATCGGCGTCGAGCGCCTCCACGGCAAACAACGTGAGATGCAGGCCCATCGCGTCTGGGTCATGGGGGTGCAGCGCAAGGAGCGAGAGGTGGCGCGAACGCAACGCGGCGCCGACCATGCCGATGGCACTGCCCGCGCGGTGACGCACTCGCGTACGCGGCACGCCCTCGTCGCCCACCACCCGCACGCCGCTTTCGAGATCGGCGTAGTGACTGGGCAACGGTCCTTGCCCCCCTACCCACCGGGCTACTTCTTCAGCGGCGGTTGGCGAATCCCAACTCGGCAGAAAGACGGCCAGTGCGACCGCCTCGCCGCTGAGAACCACGATGGGCGCGGCACCCGTATCGCAATGACCCGAGAGCATCGCCGCCACCGTGGGTCGCCGGCGGCCAAACAGCACCCCCGTGGGCGACCCGCTGGTGGCGGCCAGGACCCCGGTGGCGGTCATGGCGAAGGCCCCCATGGTGGGGGTGGCGTATTGACGGTATTGGCTCTTGTAGAAAAAATCGGCTTGCCCCACGAGGACCGGTTTCTTCACCCGATTCTTGGGTGCCGCCTCTGGTCGGGACGCCACCGCGCCGGGATTGGCGTCGGCCCCTCGGCCCCGGTCGATGGTTGAACTCACCAAGTACTGCAGCACGTGTTCCGCCGCTGGCCCGGGCTGTTCCGGTCGACGCAGGAACCGCTCGGCGATCGGCAATCTCAACGACGGCGGCACCCAGGCCAGCAATCTCAGCGCCCCGACGGTGCGTGGCCGCAGACGGTAGGACCAGTGGGAATCCATACAAATGGTTACCGTGGCGGCCACGGCCGATCAAGGGTCGCCGGGGCGGCCGGCGGGGCCAGGCCGCACCACGGTGGCCTCCTAGGCGGGCTTCTGGCCCACGCAATGCCAGTTGAGAGTGAGAAGTTCCTCTTCCTCGGCCTGGATATAGGACTGGCTGTTGGCGTTCATGCGCTGCATCAGCGTGTCGGTCTTCTTCGGGATCAGATGCCACTTGGCCAGGAACTTGAACGCGGCTTCGTACTTGTCGAACAGGGCGACCTCCTTCTTGATCAGTTCCACCGCCGGCCGCCCCACCGACGACACCAACTCGAAGCCCGCCGCCCGGTAGGAGT
The DNA here is from genome assembly GCA_009886035.1 of Actinomycetota bacterium. Taxonomy (GTDB): domain Bacteria; phylum Actinomycetota; class Acidimicrobiia; order Acidimicrobiales; family VFJN01; genus VFJN01. The sequence goes on along the minus strand of VFJN01000010.1, from coordinate 42,256 downwards.
CCTCCCAGTAACGGTAGTACCAGAACCCTCCGAACACCGTCAGTTCGCGGGAGTGCTGGATCAACGTGCGCTGGTGCTCGTCATCGCGGTCGTAGGCGTCGAGCGCCGCGACGTCGTTGATCACAAACCGGCCGCCCGGCCTCAGCACCCGGAACACTTCGGAAAAGGTGAAGTCGTGATCGCTCACGTAGGTCATCGGTTGGATCGCGTACACGGCGTCGAAAGAGGCGTCGTCGAACTCGAGGGCTTTATTGAAATCGCCCATGGCGAAGTTGCTGCTCGGCAGGTTCGGGTTCCGCCAAGCCTTCTCGATCTGGGACAAATCCAGGTTTACTCCGTAGGGGGTTGCCCCGGTCAACTCCGCCATGTGCTCGGCTATGGCGCCGCAGCCGCACCCTAGGTCGAGCACTTTGTGACCGGGGCGCAACTGGAGGTCCTCCGCCACCATCCGCTCGAAGAGAATCTGGTTCTGCAGCACCGACTGCTCCGGGTCGATCGTCGGCGGCATGTACATCTTTTCCACCGAGCCCAGCGTGCACAACAAGTGGATCACCTTGTAGAGCTCGGCCAATTCGTTGCTGCTCCCCTGGGGATACCCTCGCAGCGCCACGCCCTGGTCGTAGTCGGCCTTGGTGTTCTCCGGTGAGTCCACGAAGAGTTCACCGTAGGACCGCATGTAGGCGGTGTAGTCCTCATCGCTAATGGTCAATAGGCCCCACAACGCGCCGAGCCGATCCCTGAAGGTCGTCGGCTTGTGTCGCATGGTTCCCCCTGGTGATTTGGTCCCGGATCATCTCTGAAGCCCGTGGCAACTTAGGCCGAAATGGTGGTGCGTGCTCGTCGCTGGCATCGCGGGGCTCCTCGCCGAGTCCGAGCGCGAAACGAGGGCCCGGGTGTACCGGACCCTCGATCTCGTGCTGAACCTCGACCCTGTCGGAGACCCTCCGACCCTGGACCTTCAACTGCAGCTAAATGGTGGACCTTCTAGGACTGCTATCGAACTTCCCGTCCACACCAGACACCACGTCGTCTCAACGCCAGGGGACTCGAGCGACTCAGGTACTACCTGATGACGATATTGCCGCCGCTCAACTGCACGGTAGGCGGAGCAACCCCGGGGTCCGCTTCTTGCTCCCCTTTCAATGTCGAGCCCAGGATGTTGAGGCCGAAGAAGTCCGGCTTGGCAACCGTCGTGCACGACCTCTTGCTCGAACACACCTTGGCCGATCCGGCATCGACCACCGAAGCCCTGTACGACATTTTCTCACCCACCACTACCCAATCGCCGTTGACATCGCGGGTGCGCAGGGTGCCGGTACCGATGATCTGGCCACAGACCGTTCCGGTGGTACACCCGGTCGTGGTCTTGATGAACCCGGTGACCAGGCCCTTGAACCGGAACTTGCCGTTCTGGCTGTTCCACAGCATCTGTCCCGACACCAGCGTCGCGCCCGTGCTGGATTTGGTCCGTTGCACCGTGTAGCCGAAGTTGATCTTCCCCGCCCCCGACACGTTGTACTGACCACCACCATTCGACCAGTCGCCGGTCGAGCCGGCCAGCACGATCGCGTACACCGACGGCGCTTCGCAGTTCGGATTGCTGTAGCTCATCTCGATCTCGTACAGGGTCCCTGCAGTCACCGGGAAAATCCCCGCGGAAGCCGTCACACCGTTCACCTTGTAAATGATCCCCTCCGAGGAGCACACGTTCGGCGAAACCGACCCCGACAATGTCATCGACGACCCCGACGCCACACCCGACGTACCCGTATAGGACAACGTCGCCGGCACCTTCTGAACGATCACGTCGACGGTGCCGAGGCCGGAGATGAGTTGGCCGTCGTCGGCTTCGAAGGTGAACCTATCGGTGCCGACGTAGCCGCTGAACGGAACGTAGGTGATGTTCGGCGGGGTGCCTTCGAGGAAGCCATGCTGGGGCCGCTTCACAATGCGGTAGGAGACCGGATCGACGTCGCGGGCCACCAAGGTGACGGCGCGCCCCGCAAAGTCGGGGGGATTGACGATCACGTTCTGGTCGACGGCGATCGGAGCGGCGTTGACTACGCGCCATCCGAACGACACCGCGGTTCCGGTGGTTCCGTCACGAAGAGCGCGGACCTCGAACGTGTGAGCGCCATCGGCGAGATCGCTGTACATCACCGGACTGGCGCAGGAGGCGAAGGTTCCACCGTCGAGGGCGCAAAGGAACGTCGCTCCGGTCAGGCCGAAACCGAAGGTGGCGGTGCGCCGGTCGGTCGTACGGTCCGGGCCGGAATTGATGACTGCCTGCGGACCACTGGCTGCCACCGACCAGGTCCACGTATCGGGTGTGAGGTCGGTGTAGCCCAACTCGTCGATGGCGGTCACAGTGAGGGCGTGATTGCCGGCGGAGAGATCCGACAGCGTGAACGGTGTGGCGCACTTCTCGGCAGGGAGGTTGTCGAGACGGCAGTTGAACGCCGCCACCGCGCCATCGCCGGCAGTGCCGACAAAGGTGAACGTTGAGGTATCACCCGAGCCGGTCGCCGGCGGCCCATTCGCGATCCTGGTGTCAGGTCGCGCGTACGGCGTGGCCCCCGACGGGGCCAGGTCAACACTGGCGGAGCCCCCGACAGCGGCGATCCGACCGGCGAGATCGATCGCACGGACGGTGTACACAAGTGTCGAGCCATCGGCGCCCGGCACCTGCACGGCAGTACTCCAGAGACCTTCCCCGAAGGACACGTCGGACCAGCGGCCGTCACCGACCTTAAACTGCACCGCGGCGATGGTTCCGTCATCGACGACCGTTCCCGAGAACCGAAGGAAATCGGTCCCGACAGCCCAAGTGCGCCCAAGGGTGATCGGCGACGAGACCAGCGTGACAGTCGGTGCCTTGACGTCGGCGAAGAACTCGGTGCTTCCCGATGTTGCCGTGGCACCACCCCAGTCCTCGACCGACACCGATACCGTGTGAAGTCCACCGGCGGCCAACGCAGCGGGCATGACCTCCTCATGAAGTTTTGCCACGCCACTTGAGAAGTTACGCGTCGTCACGAGAGCACCGTCGAGATACAACTTTACGGACTTGATCGACGAGTCCGACTCGACAGCGACCCCCACCTCGACCGAGCCGCTGGCCGCAACATTCTGGCCAGCCGTCGGAGAGACGACTACAGCGACAGGCGCAGCCGCAAGCGTTGCGAGTTGTCCTGCTGGCAAAAGGGACTGTGCGCTCATCTTGCTGACCGCCGCGCTGACGGGCGCAGCGTTGGTGGCGCAGTTCCCGAATAGGTCGCAGGCGCTGATTGTGACATCCGGGCTCTCGCTGCTTTCCCACAGCGCGTACGTGCTCGACAGATCGGTCAGGATCGGCTGATCGGGGAACAGCATCATGAGCGCTTCGCGCAGCGGCGACGGATCAAGGAAGCCGCGCACCAGCGGTCCCGCCGTACTTCCCGGGCACGTGAACGCGTTCGCGTCCAGGAACAGATCCTTCGCAGAACAGGCGTAGGAGATCTCGTAACGCTGTGCTTTCGGGCGGGATTTGCCCGTCGGTGTGACGGTCAGGCTGAGTCGCGGCGCCCGCGTGTCGACGATGCCGCTCCAGGCCCGATCAGTGATCCGCTCATTTCCCACGGAGTCACGCAAACGCAGATCGATCTGGAAGTACCCCTCGACATCAGACGGCACCGCCAGCGACCAGGACGATGACACAAGCTGAGCGGGCAGCCACACCCGAGATGCCTGATCGAACGACGGATCGACCACTGACTCCAACGGCGTGAATGACACCTCAAGCGATGCCACACCAACACCGTCGTCGGACACGTCACCTGTCAGTACTGTCCCGCCGGCCAGAACACCCAACGTCAGCTTCGCCGCCGACAGCGATGCCGACGGTGCCACCGAATCCAGCACCAGCGCCGCTGACGCTGCCTGGTCGCCGGTGGCGTTACCAACCGAGTCCACCGCACGGACGCTCACCGAGTAGCCGCCCGAGATATCTCGAGGGGTCGGCGATACCACGTAGTCGATCGACCACAGGCCACCGGCCACGGTTGCCTGTTGCCACGCCGCAGGCACATCGCCGGCATCCGCCGGAACGACGCGCACCTCGACGCGGCCGCCTGCGAGCCCGCTCACCGAATCCGATGCCGTGCCCGACAGGGTCACCGTCATCTCACCGGTCGTGACGTCGGTGACCGGCCTCACCGCTGGGTCCAGCGCAACGAGGGCCACCGACGGTGCGGTCAGGTCGACCTGCAACACCGTGGGCCCAAACGTGGCGCTGTTGCCGACGGCGTCGGTGACACGCGTACGGATCTGATGGCTGCCGTCACTCAGGTCGAGTGGCAACACCCAGCTCTCGGCCCCTTCGGCTGATACCCAGGCGCCGCCGTCGACTTGCACGTCGACCTGTGCGACACCGGAACCGTCGAGCCCATCGTTGGCTGTGCCGGCCAGCAGGTAGGTGCCGGCCCCGATCGGTGCTGAAGGCACCACCACGGTCGATGTCGGAGCAGCATTGTCGATTCGCAGCTTCAGCGACGCGGACGCCGACAGGAACCCGCCACGCGGATCGGAGGTTACGGACGCAATGGTGGTCCAGAACGACTGACCGATGCTTTGATCCGGGTTCCGCATGAGCATCATGCACTGCGGTGTTGCACCGTTGGTCAGGTCTTCGATCGCTTTGGTGCCGAGGGCCGCGTTGTAGAACTGCAGCTGGTCCACCGTCACGGGTGACCCGCCACCTGAAACATCCATGCTTTCAGGGACACCTTCGAACGTCTCCGAGCCGACTGCCGATGTCGTCGTCTCGATGCCGTCGACCGACAAGCGAAGCGTCGTCGGAGAATGTGTAGCGACGACGAAGTGCCAATTGCCGTCGTTGAGCGTCTTCGAGCTCTGTACCGACTTCAACCCCCACTGCCACTTCACCACACCGGTGTCCGGGCGGATCCGCAACGTTCTGGCCGAGTCCCAGGCCATCTCGAACGGTGCAGGCGATGTCGACGGATCGACTCGAACCCAGAACGCCAGCGACACCGGAGTCGGGTCGCGGAACGGCGAAGGGGTGTCCACCGTCAACCGATCTGATGTGTTGGCGAACCGCGCCGCGAGATGTGATCTGGTCGCGTCTGGAGCACCCGCTGCACCGGCCTGCGGTGCTGTGTAGCCACCTGCGGCGCCCGCCTCGAGCCCTGGGCGCGCGCTGTCGGCGAATCGCGTCGCTCCTGGCAGTTCTTCGAAGCCCAGCTCGACGACCGGTAACGCCGACGGCGCAGGGCACGCCACATTCCGGAACTCGTTCAAAGGGGTGCTATCTCCTGTCCAGGTCGCACCGCGGGCCAGATCAGTCCGCCCGAAGTACCGCACTTCGGTAGGAGTACGCCTCAAAGGGAACTGGTAGAGCGTTGTGACACCCACGACCCACTGCTTGCTCACCGGGTCGAACGACACGTCCGGGATGGCGGAACCCCAGTAGTAGTCGTCCCTGAAGCGGTCGATATCGAACAACCTCGCCTTGGTCGGCTGTGCGCAACCCACTGAGCAGTTCAATCGCGTGGAAAAATCAGACCACAGCACACCGTCGATAGGGCCCACCCCATCGAATGTCCGACCCAGGGCGTGCCCAACGACCAGCAACGCGTCGGCTGCTGGGTCGTACGCGAAGCGAGTCGAAAATGGCAAGTCGAACTGGCCGAGCACGATCTGCTTGTTGGTCGACGTGTCGTATGCCAAGAGTGCGGACGGAAACGGATTGTCGTAACTGGGATAGTCCCGGCCGATCACGACATAGCGGTCACCCGCCCACAGCACCTGCGGCGCGGAGAACGGCAAGATCGATGGGTTCTCCAGACCGAAGTAGCTCGTGCCATTGCCCTGCCAGGCGGCTTCGAAACCTTGCCCGTCGCTGGCTACCGACACGCCGGAGAATGAGTCTTCACTGTTGGCGTCGATCGTCCAGTTTCTGATGATCTGTCCGGATGCCGAAACGGTCCGAGCAAGGACCTCTCGCCTGCTCGGAGCGATCCAGAGGGCCGTACACGTCCCCTCGTCATTGCACGCACTCGATGACACAGCAGCTCCGGGATAGGCGTCGCCTCCGAGCGTTGATCGCTCACCGGTGGCGAGGGGATTCATCCGCACGACTGGGCCGTTCGGGCCGTTCGGGCCGATCGTGCCGGGGAGCGTGGCGCCGATCACGAACTGGTTGGTCGAGTCCGCAGAGCGCGGGAACAGTCCGGAGAAAAAGTTGACAGGGAGCTGAGCAGTTCCGGTTCGTGTAGCCAGTGAGGTCACTGGTTGGCCGGTCGTGGGCAACCAGGCCCGCACACCGGCATTGACGGTGACCGACGGGACGCCGCCGGGCACCGTGAACGGGATGGTCTGCTGGCGGACCTGGGTTCCGGCGAAGGTGCCGGGGTCGAAATCGAGCAGCGCTGGTGGCATCACCTGCCCGTCACTCCCGGTGACATCGAGCACGCTCGGGGCGAGCGCGACCGATGCGGTCACCTCGGCTGCGACGTCGACCGTATCGCCGGCTGCGACGAACCCCGACGCCCCCGGGACGTCGAGCGTGATGCCGATCGGCGGCGTGTTCACAACGCCCGGGTGATATGGGCGCAACGCTTCGTCGACCCGATCAGCCGGATCGGTGAGCGCCGCAAGTTCCTTCTCGCCCTGATCGCTGATGCCGTCGAAGTCGGAGTCGCTAAGCAACGGATCGGAGTACACGCGTACCGTGCGGCTGGCGATGGTTATGTCCCAACCACCGGCGACACGGCTCACACCCCCGGCGCTGTCGGCGTGGCGGGCTTCGACGCCGTCGCTCAAGCCGTCGTTGTCGGTGTCGGCCACCGACGGGTCGGTGCCGTACGCAACCTCGTCGAGATCGGTGAGTCCGTCACCGTCGGCATCTGCCGATCCAGGCACGACCGCAGTGCCGGCGGCACGAAGTTCGAGCTCGCGCCGGTCGGTCAGCCCGTCGCCGTCGGTGTCAACCTTGGTGTCGTCGGGATCCAACCCGCCGTCTCGTGCCGCCAACAGCCCGTCGCCATCGACGTCGGTCATCGGCTCGAACGCCGGATCCCACGCCAACCTCACCGCGCCGTCGGGCGCGGTGGTCGTGGTCAACAACGCCGACAATGTTTTCGGCAGGATGTCGTACACCAACGGTGTCAAGTCGCTCGACGTAGTGTCGTCGAGCGTGCGGGAGTAGCACACGGGCACGAACGGAATCGGTGGGGGTAGCGGCACCGTCCAGCACTCAAACGTCGGCACCGTGTAGGCCGAGTTCAGCGTGTACGGGAACGTTTGGTTCAACCCGGCGGTGTCGAAGGTGACTACGTCGGCCGCAGCGATCTCGACGGTCTCGCTCCGGGTCGCCCGGTACAGGTCCTTGCCCAACCAGCTGCCCTGGGCGGTGACGCTGTCCCACGTTCCCGGTCCCACGGCAGCGGGTTGCGTCACTTCGCCCGGCGCGCTTATCCCGTATTCGAAGTCGGCTGATTGGATGTTAGATCGCGAGTACATCCACGTGTAGAACGCCATCTGCCACGCATCGGGCTTTTTATGGGTGACCGTGGTCTCCACCGGCACCGAAATCGATGCTGCATTGCCGGCCACGAAACCGAGATCCGGGTTACTCAAGGTGATCTTCGGTGCCTTCGCCGACACCAGATCCGATGCGTTGACATCGATCATTGGCGAGGTCCCGTACAACACGATCGTGATCGCATCGGTGACCGCGGAGGAAATGGTGGCGCAATCGCTGCCGTCGGAGAGCTCACAGAATTCGCCGATGATCGCGTCCACCACAAAAATCAGCGCGACGACCAAGTTGCCGACCACGGTGAGCGACAAGACCGTTAGCAACGCGATATACAACGTTGTCGCAATCGTCTCGGCGAGGACCGCGTTGAACTCCGAGCTGAACGCCGTGACTCCGGCGTTCGTCATCTGATAGATGAAAAAGCCCCAGGTGATGGTGGCGAAGACGACAGCACTGACCGCGGCCCCTTTCATTGACAGGCCCAGGTACTTGGCAGTCGATGCACCAAGCAGGTTCCTCGTGAGATTGACCCCGTTGAGCGCCTTTGCGACCGCGATCACCTCCGAGGCTGCCTGCGCCGCGAAGAAAATGCTAGATCCGAGGAGTACGGTCTTGACGGTCGAACTGGCGATGGAGGTTTCATTGGGTGCTTGGTCGTCTTGCGCGTCGACGAGCGCGACGGTCACCCCGAGGCCCAGCACTGCGAGAATGCCGCCACCTGCGACCCCGACCTTTCGCCCGGTTGACATCGTCCGCAGGCTGCCGACGAGTCGGTTGATCACTGTTTTATCGGCGATCGAGTCGACCAGCTTCTGCGGGGCCGAGAAGCTCTCAAGAGCGTACCGGGCGCCGATGAACTTTTTGAGGCTGGTATTTTGTGCTCGTCTGCTCAGCTCCGCGCCAAGCAGTTTCAGGCTTTCCCGATACCGGTAACCTGCGAAAGCCTTGTAACCCTGTTCGCCACCTAACAAGCCGATTTTGGCGCCGGCGCGACTAAGACGCTCGCCCGTCGCGTATGACTCGTGCAGCGCGGTGACCGTGTTATCGGTCGTGGTGATCTGGGTCGTGACGGAACGCCCGGTCATCATCGATACCGCGTGCACGAGAGCCAACTGTCGCTGGCCTTCGGCGAGGTCCGGAGCCGGTCCGTCGATGAGAACGTCGGGCGGGACGACGTTTGGACCGCCGGGGTAATCGCCAGGGGAGAAGTCGGGATCGTAGATGGGTTCGCCGGCGGACTGGCGGTCGACTTCGGCGACTACCTCGTCAGCGCCGCACGGCACCCAAGCGGCCTGGGCCCCGGCTAGGCAATACGGATTCCACTTGACAGCACCGACCGTCTGGGTCGGAATGCCCTGGAGTGCGCTGTCCGTCGGCGTGAAAGACATCGTTACTGCATTTGCTGCGACATCGACGTACCCGCTGCCGGCGTCCAGACCGAAGCTGCGCGACGACGACGAGTACGCCGTGGTGACCAACGGCATGAACGGCGGGGCGACCGAGTTAGGCGGGAAGACACGGGCGACCAGGTCGGGGAGCACATCGCTCGCCGTCGTGAAGACGGCCTCGTCCATGGTTCGGTAGGAGTCGACCTTGACTTGAAAGATGTTCGGAAGGCCATACAGCGTCGACCCCCCGTTGAGGTCGCGATCGATCAACCCGGCGATGTTGTCGGTCGTGATTTCGAAGGTGTCGGTGCCCGGCGTCGCCGACAACATCCGCTCGGTCAGCACCTGCTCGAGAGCCCACGTCGGCACGTGGCTGTCGACGTCGTTATCTGCTGCGGGGTCTTCGTAGATGACCGCCATGTCCGTGCCATGCTCTTCGTTCACGGTCAACCCGGTCAATGTCCAGGGCTCGTAATACGCCTGCATGATCTGCGGCGAATTGTAGATGTAACCGACGGCGGAGTCACCGACTTTTTTGCACCCCTTGGCCACAGCGTCAGCAGCACCGGCATCGCATGGCACGTCGTTCTTCACCTGTACCAGCCACAACAACTTCACGTCCTGCGCGGCACTCCAATCTGCGTTCGAGGAGTACAACATGCGCCCACCCAGGGCAACATCGACGCCACTGTCGGGATCACGCACGACCGTCAACGGCACATACACCGTTCGGCTGCCGTCCTTCGCAGCGTCGTCCACTTTAATATTGTTTGCGTTGAGATCGGCGGCCGATGGCAGCACGTGATCCTTCGGTACGATGATTTCCAACATTGGTATCAACGTGACGTCTTGGTCATCAACAGTGTTGTTCAAGTCCAGAATCTGGCCACCGGTGTCGGCAGGCCAGTTAAGACGGCTCTGCGTGCCGTCAGGGCGCGGCGCGTACTTCAGTTGGCTGGCGTCGGTGGGTAGCACCTGGAAATCGACGAACGTCGCCCGATTGTTGACGGCGTCGAGGCCTTTGATCGCCAAATGCAACGGTGTTTTTTCGTCGAACGCAATGCTCTTGCCGAGCACCGTTGACGGTGCCGTGTCGACCCGGTCGGGCACCTTGTCGCCATCGTTGTCGTCGTCGAACACGTCCGGTGTGCAATCCCCGTCGGAGTCGACACCCCACTCCGAGCCGTCAACGACCCCGTCATCGTTGCTGTCCGGCACCAACGGGTCACCGAACCAGCGCACCGCCACACCCGTAGTCGTTGGGCACGCCACCGTGAACCCATCAACCTCGATTTTGTCGTCGATATCATCACCATCAGTGTCAGCGTCCTCCGGATCGGTGCCGATGCTCTGCTCTACAAAGTTCGTCAGCCCGTCACCATCAGTGTCGGTCGTGATATCGCCGACCTGCAGCCCCGTCAACGACGGCAAAGCGGCCGACGCCAGCCGGTCGAGGTGCGGATCGACCAAAGACGGAGCGCGCGAGTGGGCCACCACCGGTTTGCGCATCGACGCACCCGTGACCATCGACGACCTTGCGGGCGCAGCCGCGTCGGCGGTCTCGGACACCATCAACGAGGCCAACAGCGCAACGACGACCACCAGCGACACCGACCGCATCGACAACGCCGACCGCGTCGATCCCATCGACCAACCGAGCCACTGTGAACACGCGAACCCGACCACCAACAACATCACCAACGACAGCGCCAGCAGCACCTCGAGCCGAACGCCGCCGAGCACGTCGACACGCCACGATGACGACGACGCACGAGCCACTCCCGGCACTTTCGCGGTGCCGAACTCCGAGAATTCAACCGAGATCTGCGTCGACGTCGTACCCACGCCGTTCCCGCCGGGGAATGTCAACGACAACTGCTGCCGCACCGGCAACCCGTCGCCATCGACCCACAACTCACCCGAACCCGTCATGGCAACCGGGGCGGCCGACGCCGGCCGACCGGCCTGCTGCGACTGCTCAGCAGCCAGCGAGGCGAACGCCTTGGGATCGATCCCGAACGCGTACCGCGTCAACTTGCGCCCGTCACTGGATTGCACACCTTGATCAACCACATCGCGCGCCGCACCCAAGTAGCCCATGAGGTCGCCAGGGAGCGCACCCTGGTCAGCCCCTAGGTCGGCCCCCTTGACCCACGACCCGCCGCCATCGCGCTTAAACGACACACCGTCTACGATCCGCAACCCCAACGGCTGACCGCCACCGTCAGCCGACACCGACAGCTCCGTTGCCGATGCATCGATGTCGGTGACACCTTCCAACACCAACGACTGGGTGGATGCGGACCGGCCCGCGTCCACCACCGACGTCAACGGCGACGCCACCTGTGTCACCTCGCTACGAAAGCGATACGAACCCTCCTCCCGTGCCCGCCCCAACGCCGCACCCAATGGACCGTCAGCAGCCGAGCCGGAGGAACCCGAAGCGCCAAAACCGGCAACCAACAACAGCGACAAGGTCAACAGGCCGGCCGACAAACAACGTGGCCAGGTCCCCGCCTTCCCATGGGTCTCCCCACGGGCTCGACGCCCCGCCTCCGATGACCCGACTGTTGAATAGGCCCTCAAACTCACAACGTTTCTCTTTTCGCCCTTGTTTGCCATATTTGACAGCCTGAATTTACAGGTGAATTAGTGGAATGACATTCCAGTACGCGATCCCGGTGGCCGCGGCGTTGGGTTAGAGCGGGTAGTCCCATCCGGGTCCCAGCGCTGGTGGTCAATGGTCACCGCACTCGCTGCTTATTTGCGTGAGTCCGTAGGCTCACGAGGTGACTACGTTGCCAACCGCCGGGAGCACCCGCCAGCGAATTCTCGCTGCGACGATTACGGTCCTGGTGGCTAACGGGGCCGACGCAGTGCGGATCACCGAGATCCTGGTCGCCGCCGACGCATCGTCCAGTTCGCTCTACCACCATTTCGGCGATCGCAAAGGTCTCATCGAAGCTGCGGTCGCCATCGTGCATGAACGCCTCGCCGTCTCTGAGGATCCGGGCCACCTCGATGACGGCTATGCAGCTACGACCCACGACGAGTTCTGTGAATACATCGCTCGACAGCTTCGACGGGCGGTGACCAGCGACGAGAACCGCACCCGTCGGACCCAGCGAGTCCGGTTGGCCGTCGCGTCCATCGGCAAACCCCAATCTGCCGGGACCCAGTTCCAGATTTTGATGACGTCCACGGTTGCTGAGCTCTTCGAGGACGCAAAGTCCCGACACCTCATCAACGCAGAACTCGACTCGCTCGCCTACTGTGCCTGGTTTCAGGGCATGCTGCTGGGGCAGTTGCTCACCGAGTCGACACAGGCGGACGTCGAGCGATGGTTGGACATCGCCACTCCCGCAGCATTGGCACCCCTCCGCCTGGGTACGTCACCGGTGAGTGACACTCGCCCGCAGTGAAGTCCGTGTCACCAAGCGGTGGCTCAGAAAAATTCGGGCCCAACACTTAGGACTCGCACGGACCGATCCCACGCAAGCACTTCAACCCGGCGTTCTTCGACTACATCGCAGTCAACCTCGATGGCGTCACGTAGGCGCGGCTCAGCGACACCTACACCGCCATTCTCGCCGACGACCTCATCCCACGCCTAGAAGCAGAACTCTCGAACCTTGACCCCTATTCATCAGGTCAAGGTTCGAGAGAGCTAGCGGTGGTGGCGGGGGCAGGATTTGAACCTGCGACCTTTGGGTTATGAGCCCAACGAGCTACCTGACTGCTCCACCCCGCGACGACTTGGTGTGGAGCCGAGACCCTACCGGCACCGCACCCTGGCAGCAACCTGCCCGGTGGCCGGACCCAGCCCGCTACGTCGAGGCCGACGGCTCGGTGGTGGTGGTGGCCCCGGGATCAGTGGGCTGGCCGAGCTCTTCCTTCAGGAGTTTCTCGGCCTGGGCGATCTTCTGGCGCGCTTCGGCGTTGAGATCCGCATAGCCACCCAGATCACCATCGTTGCGCAAGGCCTCGTCGGCCTCGGTGAAAAGTGCGTCGGCCTCCACCAACAGTGCCGCTACCCGCTCGGTCAACGTCCCCACCCCCGGGGGCGCAGCCGGCACACCACCGGGGTCGACAGGCGTAGACCCAGCCTCACCGAAGATCGCCGCCAACCCCTCATCAAGGCTGTCGCGAATCACCACTTCCCCCCCGAAATACACGATCACCTTCCGCAGAGCGGGCACCTCGGTCTGGTCCGAGGTCACATAGAACGGTCGGACATAGAGCAAACCGCCATCGATCGGAATGGCCGTGAGGGAACCGAACTGCACGCTGGAGCCACCCCCATCGAGCAGCGTCTGGGTCTGCGACACATCGCTGTCGCTTTGGATCTCCCCCTGCACGAGGGCTGGCCCCTTGGGAAGATCGCCGCGCGGCATCACATAAACCTGCAACTTGCCGTAACTGTCGCCGTCGCTCAGACCCACCATCAACGCCGTGAGCAATTGGTTGTCGTCGCCTCGGGAAATAGGCACGAAGGGCCGTACGAGAACGAACGACGGCTGCTCCGTACCCGGGAGTTGCGTGAAGAGGTAGTACGGCTCGATGCGGGCATCCCGGGTGGTGGTTACCTGGCCGGCGCTATCGGTGGTTTGCGTGCCGCCAACGGTCCCGGTGGTACCGGGATCACGCGCCACATCCCAATAGTCGTTGCCCTGGTAGAAGCCGTCGGCATCCGTGACGTGGTAACTGGCCCACATGGTGGTCTGCACCCGAAACAGGTCCTCCGGGTAGCGCAGATGGGCCCGCAGCCCCTCCGGCATCTCCTCGAAGTCGGTGAACAGATCTGGGAAGGCCCGACGGTAGGCATCGATGATCGGGTCGTCTACCGGCATCACGTAGAAGTCCACCGTGCCTTCGTAGGCATCCACCACTGCCTTCACCGAATTGCGGACGTAGTTGAAGTTCGTATCGAGCCCGCTGCCCGCGCTGAGCTGCGACGTGTCGGCCTGCTCGGCGTAGGGATAACGATCAGTCGTCGTATAGGCGTCCAGAATCCACTTCATCTTGCCGTCGTCGATCACCGGGTAGGGGTCGGCGTCGAATTTGAGGAACGGCGCCAGAGCCGCCGCCCGCTCTTTGACATCCCGGATGTACAAAATCTTCGACTTCTTGGTGATCTGATCGGAGATCAGCGGATTGACGTCACCGAAGCGAACAGCAAACGCAGCCCGCTTGGCGAAATTGTCGATCTGAACCCCGTCAGCCCCTTCATAGCTAGTGAACTGAGTCTCGCTGTCGTCCTCGTAACTGAGTTCCCGCTGGCGGGAACCCACCACTACGTAGGAGTCGAGATTCTCACCGAAATACAGCTCGGGGCGGGTGAGGGTGAGTTCGGGATAAGACGAAACGTAAGGGATGTCCTTCCCCACAAAGTTGGGCTCACCACCGGACCCAACCGCGTTGGCCGGAGCCACAATGGCCCCATACCCGTGCGTGTAAGTGAGGTGTCGAGCCGCCCAAGACGACTGAGGCACCCCGGCGCTATTGAGATCACGAGCCGACAACACCACCTGTGTGGGCACGCCACCGAGTTCGTAACGGTCCACGTCCACGTCGTTCACTCGGTAGTAATCGCGCACGCGCTGCAGCTGAGGAAAGGTGCGACCGAGCACGATTTCCGACGGATCCCAAATCCGGACGTTTCGAATAGAAGCCTCATTGGCCTCCAGGTCGATCTTGTTCTTGTCGGTCTCGAGTTGGTAAGGATCCACCTGAACAACATCGGCGTCGAGGCCCAGCGCCTCGCGAGTGGCTTCGATGTTTCGCTCGATGAAGGGGCGCTCACGCTCCGGCTCGTTCGGCGTCACGGTGAACCGCTGAATGAATTGCGGGTAGATCGCCCCCGCCACTACTGCCACCAGCGCCCACAGTCCGATGCCCACCACCGGCAACGTCCAGCCTCGGCGGAAGATGTTGACCAGGAACAGCAACACGCTCACTATCGAGATCAGCAAGAGCAAATTGATCGCCGGAAGTTGCGCGTTCACATCGGTGTAACCGGCTCCGCCCACGAAACCTCTCGACGACACCGTGAGGTCATAACGCTGGAGCCAATAGCCCCCCGCCTTCACCAACGCCAGCAGCGCCAGCAGCACCGACAGATGGACTTTCACCTGCGGCGTGACCCGGTTGTGCACAGCACTCATGCGAATGCCGCCGTTGAGGTAGTGCGCCACCGTGGTCACGATGAACACGATCAAAAACGTGGCGAAAAGCCACCCCGTCACGAAACTGAGGAACGGCAACTTGAACACATAGAAGCCCACGTCCGTGCCGAACTGCGCGTCGGCCACCCCAAACTTCCCCCCGTTGATGAACAGCAGCCACGCGTCCCATTCACTCCCCACTCCGGTGCCGGCGATGAGCGCCAAGAACCCGGCGATACCTAACCGAATCCCCCCGTTATGACCACCGATGATTTCCTGGTAGCGCTCGATGAACTCATCTTCGGGCCCCGGCGGTCGGAACCGAGGGGCCACCCGGTCGGCGATCACCAAGTTCACCCACATGACCACGAAGAACACAGAGGTGAAGAGCAGCGACAGGACCACCTTCGATCCCACCACCCCCCGCCACACCCCGGCCTTACCCAGAGAATCAAACCAGAGGAAGTCGGTGTAGAAGCCCGCGATGCCGCGAAGGGACATCACGAGGAAAAAAAGAGCGACTCCTCCGAGGACGAGCCACGTACGGCCACGACCCGGACCAGCCGATCGCGGCGCCCGGGGGGGCATGTCACTGGGGGCACGCATGGCTGCGAGCCTACCGGGGCCAGGTCAGGGGTTGGCCGCGGCCACCAGACAGCGGCATCCGGGATGAGCCGGAGCGCATCGATGCCCCGTAGGGAACTCCTCCCCCTTGCCGATCGCCCCGGCCAAAACGTTGTCATCGCAGTCTGGGCACGGAGCCGCTGCTGGGTCCAGCACCCAGCGCACCGCCTCGTCGGGCAGTAACTGCTCGAACGAGCCCCGGCCGTAAGCGGCGGTGAGGAAATGGCTCGATGCCTCGCTCAGACGCTGGCCCTTCCACTCCCGGTACACCGCCCGCAGACGGTCGGCCACGTCCTCGAGGTTCCCATCCGAGGCCGCAAAACTGCGTTCGATCCGATCTCGCAGCGGAGCCGTGAGATCCATCGCCAGATCATCAACCAGATCATCAACCGAGGGCGGCGACGCGCCATTCGCCCCGGCGCGAGCCGCGTCCAACAGGGCCGCCGCCGCCGCCTCGGCCCACCGAGCCGCGTGATCGGTGGCCGGGGGGAGAAGATCATCCACCCCCTTGGGCTTCACCCGCCGCAAACGGTCGAGCACCTCGTTTTGCTCATCGGCCAGCGTGCGCTTGAGCCGGCGACTGAGTTCTTTATCGATCGACGCGATCGCCGCCTCGCGCTCCCGGAAGGGCACACCGGCGGGATCTTCAACCGCCGCCGGTTCCGCATCCTCGGCAACCTCCGTCTCCACCACCGCCGCCGGTTCCGTCTCCGTCTCCGCGCTCTGATCGGCCCGGAGGCGGGCGAACACATCGGTAGCGGCCGGAAGATCCTCCACCGCGGCAACGACCTCGACCACCGCGAGCGGTGCCGCCGCCGATTCCTCCGCCTCGGCGGGCTCGTCGAGAATCCGAATCCCCTCGCTGTCAGAGGGTGGCTCCACCCGGATCAACGCTCCCGAGGGCAAACCATCGAAGGCTCCGGTTTTACGGCGTCGACCCTTGCGGCCGCGCCGCTCAGCAAGGTCGGCAGCCTCGGGGGAACCACCATCAGACTGCACCGCCGTCGCCGACGGACCCTCCCCCTCCGGAGTCGATTCCGCCACCGCCACTGCTACTACCGGAACCTCACCCGATAGTGGGCCTGCGTCCTGGGAATCGTCTGCCATGTCCTCCACCAACTCCGACACCTTGGCCGCCGCCAAGTTCGGGTCGCGGAATACGGCGCTGCGCACCTCCTCCTCGAGTTGCTCGATGGTGGGTTCGGGCTCGTCGTCTAACAGTCGAGTGGCACTCTCCCCCGCCATCCGAGCATCGGAAAGTGACACCACCAGTTCGTTGGTGGCCTCATCCATGGTGCGCCGCACCACGTCGTACGCCTCTAGCAATCGCTCCCGCCCGGCATTGAGTTTCTCGACCTGCTGTCGGGCCTTCTTGCGCCGGGCCGCCAAATCACGAAGCACTTGCTCCCGCACCACCTGCGCTTCCGCCACCATCTGGCGGCCCTCGATCCGACCGGCATCAGCCAACGCCACGGACTCCGCCAGAGCCCGTTGCTGGTCGGCATCAAGCTCATCGCGAGCAGCCTGGGCCTGCGCCGCCAACTCCTCCCGGAGATGACGGGTGGCGTCGGTGGCTTCGGCGCTCAAACGATCGACTTCCACGCGGGCCGATGTGCGCATCGACTCACCCTCCGCCAGAGCCTCGGCCAGGCGCCGATCGGCCTCGCGTACCGCCTCGGACCTTGTGGAGGCCGCCTCGCTGGTGGCGGTCTCTATGATGCGTTCGGCCGCCGCCTCGGCCTTCGCACGGATCTCCGCCGCCGCGTCGCGAGCCGAGGACAGCACCCGGGTGGTCTCCTCGCCCAACATCTCGAGAAGCATCGAATCATCCGGGTGTTCCGACATCCCCAGCCGAGCCTCGGCCCGGTGGGCCCGCTCCTCCAGGGCCACGGCCTCCCGCTGGAGGCGCTCGACCAACGAAGACACCTCATGCAAGAAGGCGCGCACTTGCTGCTGTTCATAGCCGCGGCGTCCGACGCCAAAATCCTTGCGGGCAATACCGGTGCTATCCATCGATTCGGCCATTACTCTCCGATGTTACGACTACGCCCGGAGTTGGACGGGGACGGGTGAATCAGCCGCCGCGGCCAGCCGCTGGCGGCAGCAACTCCGCTGGAGTTCCCCCCCGGTCGATAAGGGCTGCCAGGGCCTCCTCCAGGGTGTCCACCGCGATCACCTGCACGTCATCACCCACGGCGGCCTGCGCCAGTTCGAACTCACTGGTCGGCACGAGGAACACGTCGTAGCCCGCCTGTCGCACCGCCGTCGCCTTCTGCGAACCACCACCCACCGGCCCCACCGTGCCGTCCAGGGCGATGGTGCCGGTCACCGCCACCCGCGTCCCCCCGGTCAGTTGGCCCGGGGTCAGGATGTCGATCACCGCCAGCGTGAACGCCAGGCCGGCGGAAGGTCCCCCCACCGTGTCGGAGTCGATTGTGACATCAATGGGAAAATCGAAATCCACGATTCGGTCCTCGGGAACAATCCCGATCACGGCGCGCTCTGGCTTATCTTCCGCCGCCACTGTGACGACCTGAACCTTGATCCGGGTAGTGCTGCCGGCCGGTCGCTCCACCCCCAACGCATGGGAGGCTCCCGGTCCCCCCACCTGCAACAAGGTCCCGAGCTCACCAATGTCATCCACCGCCTGGTCATCCACCGTCACGATCACGTCATCGAGTTCCAACACCGCGGCGGCTGGTGAATCCGCCTGGATCTCCCGCACGATGGCTCCCGAGGTGGTGATCCTCACGTCCTCGCCGAGATACCCCTCCGCCACCGCGATGGCAGTAGAGATCGAGGTGTCCATGAGCTCGGCGTTGTAGCGACGGTTCGCGCTGGCCGACCGATCGCCCCGCACGGCTTCCTCCGGTAATACGTCAACATCCTTGTCCCACCAGCCCAGTGCCGCTTCCAGCGCCGATGTGGACCCCACGCTCACCGTCGTGAAGGCAACCGGTTGGTCGGACGGGAAACTGTTGGCATCCACCACCGTGATCTGACTGTCCAGCGGCCAGACCGACCCCGGACCCAGCGCCACGTAGGGCACCGGGATCAAGGCGGCGGCCACCACCACGGCCACCACCACAGCCATCACCGAGCCCGCAATCCACCAACCGCGTCCAAGCCGCCGCGGCTCACCGTCTTCCGCACTCTCTTCAGCCACAATGTTTTCCGACGGTAACATCGGTCCAGCGTGGTCCTTGTTGGGTCGCATCTCAAGTCGCGGGCAGGAGGAAGTCACCCTGAAGGACACCGGAGCGGCGCTCGGCGGGGATCCCCGCCGCCCTCCCGGGAGGCGACGCGCCCGCCCCGGGGCACGCCGGGCGGCGGTGGGCAGCGAACTCGCGGGCATCGGCGGCCCCGCCGAGCTGGTCCCCATCCCAACGCCCAGCCACGAGCCGTTATGACCGATCCCGCCGCCGTCGACGCTCGCCGCGCCGTCGTCCTCGCCGGACACGACGGCGACGAAGCCACCGCCCGTCCGGGCCTAATCCATCCCAACCCCGGCGTGCGCTCCAGCGCTATCGGCGCCCTCGAGCGCATGGGCGCCCTGCACCGCGACGATCTCGAAGCCGCCCTCGGGGACACGGAAGCCACCGTGGCTCGCCGGGCGTGTGAGGCAGTGGCCCTGCTCCCCGGGGATCAAGCACCGTCGCTCCTCCACACCCTGAGCGGAGCCGATGCCACCGTGGTCGAGGTGGCGGCCTGGGCCAGCGGGGAGCGCCAACCCCCCGAGGCGGGGATCGTGGCCGTGCTGGCCCTGCTCACCACCACTCACGATGATTCGCTGGTACGGGAAGCCGCGGTCGCCGCCCTCGGGGCCATCGGCGATCACGCCGGGCTGGCGGCCATACTGACGGCCACGGGCGACAAAGCCACGGTGCGCCGGCGGGCCGTGCTGGCCTTGGCGTCCTTCGAGGGCGAGGCCGTGGACGCCGCCCTCGAACACGCACGCCACGACCGGGATTGGCAGGTTCGGCAAGCCGCCGAGGACCTCAGCGACTAAGCGACGCGCCGCATCGGTTGCAACGAGCCGAGAAACCCCCTGGAGTTACCTGCACGGTGAGCCGCTTCCCACATCCCTCACAAAATCGAGGCGGGTCGAGGGCGGGTCCACACCCCGGGCACTCCGCTGATAGGCGACCACAGCCGCAGCAATGGGCGGCGCCCGCGGTGGGCACCGCTCAGATGGCCTTGGACAGCACGCCGATCGGCATGCGCAGGTCAGACAACATCTGCAGATCTTCCTCGGGAGAGCGACCCAATGTGGTGAGGTAGTTTCCCACGATCAGCGCGTTGATCCCAGCGGTCAGGCCAAGCGCTTGCAATTCTCGCAGGGTGACCTCACGGCCGCCGGCGTAACGCAAGATCACCGAAGGAAGCGCCAGGCGGAACAGCGCGATCCAACGAATTGCTTCGAGCGGCTCCACCAGTTTCCGAATCATCAGTGGCGTTCCCGGTCGCGGATTGAGGAAGTTCAGCGGCACCTCGGCCGGCTCCACCTCCCGCAACTGATCCAGTAGTTCGAGACGCTGAGCCACCGACTCGCCCATACCCAACAGCGCGCCGCAACACAGTTCCATCCCTTGCTCGCGCACGAGACGACAGGTGTCGAAGCGCTCCTCCCAGGCATGGGTGGTGACCACGTTCGGAAAAAACGAACGCGCCGTCTCCAGATTGTGGTTGTACCGATGCGTGCCGGCCTTGGCCAGGCGCACAGCCTGGGCCTTGGTGAGGATGCCGGCGGAAACAGCCACGTTGAGCCCGGTCTCCTCCCGCACGGCGGGTACCAGTTCCTCCAGCCGCTGCATCGTCTTTTCGTCGGGCCCGCGCACCGCCAACACCAGACAGAACTCCGACGCGCCGATGGCCGCCGTCTCCTTGGCCGCCGCCATCACCTCATCGCGATCCAGGAACGGCATGGCCTGCACCACCGTGTCGAACTGAGCCGACTGCGAACAGAAGTGACAGTCCTCCGGGCAGCCACCGGTCTTGGCCGACAGGATGCCTTCCACCTCCACCTCTGGCCCGCACCAGGACAAGCGCACCTCATGGGCCAGCGCCGCCAGCGCCGGCACGCTCTCATCGGGCACCCCGGCGAGGTCGGCCAGTTCGGCGGAGGTCAGCTGCCGCCGCTCATCGAGCAGCGCGGTCGAGGCACGAGCGATCATCGAGCGGGGCGAAGAGGTATCCACAAGAGATCACGGTAGAGGGCGCAGGAGGAAGCGGTCGAAGCCAGATCCCCCTTGGCTCTATCGATTGCTCCCCATGAACATGTCTTTGAGGAGGTCGTAGGACTCGATACAACTGCCCGCACCGAGCACCACGCACTCCAGCGGCGCATCTACGAGATGCACCGGCACCTCGGTCTCGTTGGCCAGACGCTGATCCAATCCCGCCAACATTCCGCCCCCTCCAACCAACTTCAGACCATCGAGAATCAGGTCTTGGGCCAGATCAGGGGGGCTCATACCGAGGCAGGACACCACCGATTCCACGATGGCCGATACCGGCTCCTCGATAGCCCATCGCACCTCTTCCGGGGACAGGATGATCGTCTTGGGCAAACCGCTCGTGAGATCCCGACCTCGGACCTCTGCGTTCACTTCGTCGCGTACCGGCCACGCCGAACCGATGGCCACCTTGATCTCCTCGGCCGTGCGCTCCCCCACGGCGATCCCATACTCGCGGCGAATGAACTGAGTGATAGCGGCGTCGATGTCGAAGCTGCCCACCCGCACCGCCTTGAGGGCCACGACCCCCCCGAGGGAGATGAGCGCCGTCTCCGAGGTTCCACCCCCCACATCCACCACCATGTTGGCCACCGGCTCGTGAATCGGCATGCCCGCACCGATCGCCGCCGCCATCGGCTGCTCGATGAGGTGGGCCTCCGCCGCCCCCGCCCGGCGAGCCGCCTCGGTCACCGCTCGTCGTTCCACCTCCGTGATGGCCGAGGGCACACAGATCACCACCCGCGGGCGGTTGAAACGACTCACCCCCACCCGATGCAGCAAGAGCCGAATCATCCGCTGCGTGATCTCAAAATCGGTGATGGCCCCCTGACGCAGCGGACGCACGGCCACGATGTGGCCCGGCGTGCGGCCGATCATCTTCCAGGCCTCCTGCCCCATGGCCAGCACTTCTTGGGTGTGTTCATTCAGGGCAATCACGGTGGGTTCATTCAGGACGATCCCGCGCCCCCGCTCGTAGACGAGGGTGTTGGCCGTCCCGAGATCGATGGCGAGATCGCGCGTCATCGCTCAGGCCTCCTCGTCGAGACGTTCTGGCCGCGCCGTGCGTCGCAGAGGAGGTGGAGCATCACCCGGGGGGGCGAGGGCATCCATTTCCCGTTGAAACGCCTCGATGCCCGAGCTCATCGTTTTCGGTGAACGATGCTGCAGCCACAGCACAAAGAAACCCACCCCAGACAACACCACCGCGATGGAAAGGAACACGAGCGCGTTCACGGCCGCACCTCCGTGAACCCCTGGGAATCGAGGCCCCAACTCTCACCGTCGGCCCACGCCTCCCGCTTCCAGATGGGAACAGTGCGCTTGAGTTCGTCGATGGCAAAGTGAGCCGCCGCAAAGGCCTCGACGCGGTGCGGAGCCGACACGGCTACCACCACCGCGGCGTCGCTCACCGCCAGGGACCCGGTGCGGTGCAGCAACGCCACTCGCCCCACGGCCGGCCACCGACGCCGCAGATCATCGAGGACGGCCGCCATCCGAATCACGGCCTGTTCCTCATAAGCCTCGTAGTCAAGACGGTGCACACCCCCTCGCCCCGGTGAGTGATCCCGGGCGGTGCCGGTAAAGGTGACCACCGCCCCACAATGGGGGCGCCGAACCCACGCGGCGGCCTCGGCCACCGGCAGATCCTCCTCGGAAAGAGCAACCCAATCATCCCCCACTGCGGGCGCAGGGGCGCGGAAGCGATCCATCCCTCCCACTGTAGATGGCCCGCGGCCCCCTCGGTGCAGGGCACCGGTACCGTTTCGGTCATGCCGCCCCAAGACGACGCCGATGACGACCGCGGCTTCGATCCCCCCCTGCCCCCCGAGGACCGCCTGTGGCGCCATCCTTCGGAGACCGCCGGTGGCGGCGGGCCGGGCCCGGCCACCCCTGCGTCGGGGCCGGCTCCCACCCGGCGTCGAGTGATCTGGTCCACGGCTCTGGTGGCGGGGGTGACCGGGGTCGCCCTCACCCTTGGTGTCCTCGCCATCACCGGCACCTTCTCTCGCGACGTCGTGGATCGCGTCGTGGTGGAGAACGTGGCGGTCAGCCCGGTGGTGTCCTCGCCCCTGTTACGCGATGACCGGGGCGTCACCGTCGTGGCCGAGCGCATCGCTCCCGCCTTGGCCCATCTCGTGCTCACCCAACCGGGAGGCTCGATCAGGGGCACCGCCGTGATTTTTCGCAGCGACGGGATGCTGGTCACCAGCGCCGAACTGATCAACGACGCCGAAGCCATCGAGGTGGTCCTCGCCGACGGACGCCGCTTCGAGGGCCGGGTACGGGGCCGCGACCCCTTCACCGACGTGGCCGTTGTTCAGATCGCCGCCAACGACCTCCCCGTGGCCGTCCTCGGATCATCCACCGATCTCGTGGTCGGAGCCGCCAGCGTCGCCATTGGTTCCCCCCTCAAGGGCGGAAGTGCCCCGTTGGTGTCGTCGGGGGTAATCAGCGCCGTCGAGCGCAGTGTCCCTGCCGGGGAGGAGTTGCTCCACGGGATGATCCAAACCGATACCCCCCTAGGCGAGACGGGGAGTGGCGGAGCCCTCGTTGATGCCAACGGATCGGTCATCGGCATCATCGCTCCGATCGGCGCCGTCGATGCCACCGGGTTCGCGTTCGCCACCCCCATCAACCTCGTGTGGCGAGTAGCCGAGCAACTCATTACCAACGGCCACGCCAGCCACGGATGGCTCGGCATCGAGTGCACCGACGTCCGCGCCACTTTCCCGCAGACCCTGGCGCTTCAGGGCGGCGCCGAGATTGTCGGTGTGCGGGCCGAAAGTCCGGCCGCCCTCGCCGGCCTCACCGCCGATGACACCATCACCGAAATCGACGGCGAACCAGTGGAATCAGCTTCTTCGATCGTGATGACGGTTCGCGATCACCACCCGGGCGACCAGATCGCCGTGGGCTACTGGCGCGACGGCGAACACCGCGACACCACCGTCATCTTGGGCGAACAACCCTGGGGGGGCCGCTAGCGACGCCGTCGACGCCGTCGGACCATGGCGGCGATACCCATCGCTTTGGCCAGCAGCACCACGCCGCCGGCCGCCAGAGCCACCTCTCGGCGGCGAGTCGCACTCAGGGCGGCCCAGCGTCCGGGCTCATGGGCCGCCACATAGGCCTCCT
Source organism: Actinomycetota bacterium (assembly GCA_009886035.1). Taxonomy (GTDB): domain Bacteria; phylum Actinomycetota; class Acidimicrobiia; order Acidimicrobiales; family VFJN01; genus VFJN01. Next base: position 18,168 of record VFJN01000010.1, on the reverse strand, counting down.
CGTTGGAAGACATGGGTACCCATCCCTCCGCCTTGAGGCGATCGTTGGCCACCACCCAGGGATGAGCTGTGAAGGGCAAGAGTTCCGGCGGGGTGGCCCCGAGGCCCCAACGCCAACAAAGCCCCGCCCAGCGCACCGCCAACCGCTCCGGCGCCCGCAGGCGAAACCCGCCGCCGGCCAATGCCCGCACCGTGTCGCCATCGATCCATCCATCAGGGGCCACATTGAGCGGACCGTTGAGGCGAGCCCGACGCGCCAGGTCCACCGCCGAGGCCAGATCGGCCACGTCGAGGAACTGCGCGGGCGGCTCGTTCTCCACCACCGGCAACACTGAAGACCGCGCCAGGGCCCGGGCCAACCAGCCGTTACCCTGCGCGCAGACGGTCACGGTGGGCCGCAAGAGGCTGACGGTGACCCCGGGATGGTCGTCACGCCACTCACCCGCCGCTCGCTCCACTTCAGCCTTCTCGAACGCCGACCACAGTCCCGGGTTCGGACGCAGCGGCGCCTCCTCGGTGAGCGGCACCGGGTTATTAGCCCAGGCGCCGTAGGCAGTGGCACTCGAGAGCAGGACCACATGCTCGGCTCCCACCGCACTGGCGGCCTCCAGTACGAGCCGCGCTAACGCGCCGTCACCGGCCACCCCAGCTGAGGCCGCAACGGCTCCGGTGGCCTGGGCGAGATGAATAATCACGGTGACGTCGTGGGCCAGGCGCTTGAGATCGGCTTGCTCTAGGGCCACCACATGGGACTCCACCCGGGCGGGCACATCGGCGAGGGGACGTTGATCCAGAGCAAGTACCCGCTCCACATCCGCATCGGCCGCCACGAGGGCGACGACGCGTCGGCCCAGCGCGCTGGCGGCGCCGGTGATGAGAACGGTGGATCCGCCGCGCGATACATCAAGGGCCATGTGCTCTACGATGCCCTCGTGAGTGATCAGGGTCCATTCGGGAATCCCTTCGAAGGAATTCCGCTCTTCGGCGACATCGCCCGGATGCTCGGGCAGCAGGGTGCCAGCGCCTGGGACAATGCCCGCAATCTGGCGGTGAACGTGGCCACCGACGGCCAAAGCGAAGCCAACGTGGACCCGATCGAGCGCATCGGCATCGAGCAACTCGCCCGGGTGGCCGAACTCAACGTGGCGCAGGTATTGGAACTACCCACCTCGGTGAACGGACGGTCGGTTTCCGTCCTCCCCGTAAACCGCACCACCTGGGTACAGGCCACCCTGGACGCCTATCGACCGCTGGCGGAGCGCCTCGCCGATGCCCTCAGCCCATCCCCCACCGCCGAGATCGACACCCCATCGGAGGACGGACCCCCCGACCCGCTCGCCGGCCTGCTTCAGATGCTCCAGCCAATGATGCTGGCGATGACCGCCGGCTCCATGGTGGGCCACCTCGCTCAGCGCTCTTTTGGCCAGTACGACCTGCCGATCCCGCGCCCGATCATCGGGACGGCGGCCGACGAGTTGCACCTGTTGGCCCCCAACCTCGATGCCTTTGCCGCCGAATGGAGCATCAACCCCGAGGAGATCCGACTCCTGACCTGCGTGCACGAGATCGCTCACCACACCGTGTTCGGCGTACCCCACATCCGCGACCGGATGAACGACCTACTCACCAGCTACGTATCTTCCTTTCGTAACGATGCCGGGGCGATCGAGGACCAGCTCGGGTCTATCGACCTCACCAACCCGGAATCTATGAACCACCTCCAGGAAGTCTTCGGCTCCCCCGAAGTGATCCTCGGCGCCATCACCTCGCCGGCCCAACAAGCCATGCGGCCCGCGCTGGAGGCCCACGTTGCGGTGGTCGTCGGAGTGGTCGATCACGTGGTGGATGTGGTGGGCACTCGCCTCGTCACCAACTACGGGATGATCAGTGAGGCCACCCGCAGACGTCGAGTGGAAGCCGCCGAACCCGACCGCTTCGTGGAGCGGCTGTTCGGCCTCGAACTAACCCAGCCCACCTACGACCGCGGCGCCGCGTTCGTGAGCGGGGTCCTTGAGCGGAGTGGCGAGGCCGGTCTCCGCCGCCTCTGGACCGACGCCAGCCATCTACCCACCCCCCCCGAAGTTGACGCACCGGGGCTCTGGCTCGCCCGAATCGACCTCTAGTCCGGCTCGCCGGAAACGGTCTGTGGCAGTGCGCCAGGGCCACCATCCGGCGGTCGGTGAACCCCCAACCACCGGCCCCGCCGGGAAGCGGTGCCCTCCAACCGGCCGGTGGCGGCCTCGGCGGGTTGGTGCTGGTTCGGCGGAATCCCCGGCCCCGCCGGGCGACGATTTACCCCCGCCCGGCGGCTCGCTCGCAGCCGGCTGAGGTAGACACCCAGGCCCAACGCCGCCACCACGCCCACCGCGGCGTACCCCAGGCGCAGCGGAATCGTTACCAGCACGGGAATCGATGCCCCCACCACCCACAGCGCCTGAAAGCGCAGTTCGAAACGAGCGAAGGACCGACCGCGATTGGCATCGGGCGCGTCGCGCTGCACCAACGAATCGAAAGCCAGCCGACCGCTGCTGGCCACCGCCGCCATCGAACCCGCCAGCATGGCCGCCCAGCCGATGGCTCCCATCCAGGCCGCCACCACCGCCACCACCGCCGCCCACGCCAGCGACGCCGTCAACATCCGCTCCTCGGTGAAGGTCCGGCGCAAAACCGGGGCCAACGCGGCGCCCACCAGGGTGCCCACACCGGTGCTGCCCAACACCAGCCACAGGTGCCAGTGGGGGCCGTCACGAAAGCCAAAGAGCAGCAGGAACGCCAGGAACCCCACCAGGCCGCGGATCACCGACATCGCGTTGGCCGCCAGGATCACCCCGATGCCGCGCAACTCCGCCACCTCCGCGGCGGTGGCGGGGGCGTCGGCCACCCGGGTGGGGGGGATCCACATCGCCGCGTAGGTAGCGGCCGCGTAGGCCATGACCGCAATCACCAAAATGGCCTCGGAACCGCCAAGAGCGAAGGCGATCGCCGCCGGAATCGCCGCCACCGGTACGGCCAACCCCGACAGCAGTTGCAGCTTCGAGTTGGCCTCCACGAGGCCGGCGTTCCCGTGGACGACCGTGGGTACCAACGCCGCCCGAGTGACGCCATAGGCCTTCCCCATCGCCAAGACGAGAAAGGCCTCCGGGAACAGCAGCAACCCGGAGAGATCGCCGATCATCATCAAACAGGCAAACGCCCGAACGGCATTGGCCCCCACGATCACCCAGCGTCGAGCACCCACCGACCGATCCAGAGCCGGGCCAATGAGCGGGCTCACCAACGCCAGCGGAGCCACCGAAAGGGCGAGATAGAGAAAGACCTTCCAACGGGCCGCGTTGGGGTCGAGATCAAAAAACAGGGAGTTGGCGAGGGCGATCGCTACGAGGGCATCTCCCACTGAGGAGAGAGCGTGCGCCCGAGCCAACCGGGCAAAGGGTGACGTTTGGAAGGCGAGGGGAACCGACGAGGACCCAGAGATGGGTTGCCAGCCGGCCGGATCAGACATCTACCCCATCGTAAGGGCGGCCAAGCCGGCCCTGGTGCCCGCCGTCAGAGCGTCGTCTTGGGAACCACATACTTGTAGCCGAGCCCGCGAATCGTGACAATCCTCGTTGGCGAGGAGGGGTTGATCTCCACCTTGGCGCGCAACCGCTTGATGTGAACGTCCAATGTCTTGGTGTCGCCCACGTAGTCGAAACCCCAGATCCGATCGATCAGCACTTCCCGCGTGAGCACCCGGCCAGCATTGGCCAGCAAGATTTCCAGCAACTCAAACTCTTTGAGCGGCAGGCTCACCACCTCCGTGCGAATCACCACTTCGTGGCGGTCGGTATCGAGTGCTACATCGCCCACCCGCAAGGAGGCTTCGCTGAGCAGGACATCGGTCACATCCCCCCCGTTGCGCCGCAGAACGGCCCGCACCCGAGCCACCAACTCGCGCAGCCGATACGGCTTGGCGATGTAGTCATCCGCGCCCACCTCGAGCCCCACGACCGTATCGATCTCACTGGACTTCGCCGTCACCATGATGATCGGCACGAGAGAACGCCGCCGCAGTTCCCGACACACATCAATGCCCGACAGTGTCGGGAGCATCAGATCGAGGAGAACTAGATCCGGCGTGACCGCATCGAACATGGCGAGGGCCTCAAGGCCATCTCGGGCCACCCGAACCTGGAAGCCTTCGCGTGTCAGGCCCACCGTGAGGGCATCCACATAGGATTCCTCATCCTCCACCACCAGAATGATGGCTCCCGACGCGCTCACGCTACGCCCTCGCCGGCCCACGCCGGAAGACTCAATGTGACCACAGTGCCCTCGCCTTCCATGGATTCGGCTAACACTCGACCGTGATGGTTGTCGGCCACATGACGCACGATCGCAAGCCCTAGGCCGGTGCCCCCCGTGTCCCGGCTGCGGCCGCTGTCGACCCGGTAGAACCGCTCGAATACACGCTCGAGGTCGCGGCGCGGAATCCCGATCCCGTGATCTTCCACGCTGATGCTCATCCAACCATCCTCTGTCCGAGCCTCTACCTGCACCGCGCACCCCTCATCGGAATACTTCACCGCGTTCTCCAAAAGGTTGTAGACGGCCGAAACCAGTTGACGGCGATCGCCCGAGACGCGCAGCGCGGGGTCGATCTCCGCCACTTCAATCATTACCCTCTGCTGCTCGGCGGCAGGCCCCACGCGTCTCGCGGCCTCGGCGATGAACAGGCCGACCACAACCTCGTCCCGCTTGGGCTCGTCGTCCCCCTCGATCCGGGAGAGTTCCAGGAGGTCATCGATGGTGTGGCTCACCCGAAAGGCCTCTTCCAGCAACCGTTCCGCCAGGCGTTGAGAGACCACCGGGTCCTCCTCGGTGAGCAGGGTGTCGGCCAGGAGGGCGAGGGCACCCACCGGGGTCTTCAGTTCATGACTGATGTTCGCCACAAAATCGCGTCGAACCGCCTCCAGGCGTCGGCGATCAGTGAAATCATCGATGACCACCAGCACCCCGGTGAGGCGGTCATCCTCCAGGAGACGCCAGGCCTGGAGCACCACGATGCGTCGCGGAGGGCCGAAAAGGTCGACGGTGCGCCGCAGGAGGACCTCGGGGTCGGGCCCGACGGCAGCGGCGGCCAGCGACGTAATGGCTTCTTCCACCAGCGCATTGCCTTGATGGATGACGAGGTACTGCGCCGCCACCTCATTTCGGAACACTGCGGTCCCGGCCCCATCGAATATCGCCACTCCCTGCGGGATGCAGGCCAAGGCGCGCAGCAATCGAGTTTCGCCCGCGACGGCCTCCTGGATCCGTAGCGGCGTGTGATCCGCAACTCGCTCGATCGCCAACGTCGCCCCCGCTAAGCCGCTACCGGCGGTGAGGGGTTCCTCCGAGAGCACCTCGGCAACCCGATGGAGGCGTTCGGCGAGACGCCGCTCCTTCAGCAGTACCTGCCCCAGCGCACCCACCAGCATCACGACACTGAGCCCCAGTAGCACCATCACCCAAATCGCCCCGTGACGTAGTTCTCGGTGCGCTCGTCACTGGGTTTCGAGAATATTTTGTCGGTTTCATCAACCTCTACGAGCAGACCCGTGCGGGTGTCACTCTCAGAGTTCACTTCGGTGGTGAAGAACGCGGTGCGATCGCTTACCCGGGCGGCCTGCTGCATGTTGTGAGTGACGATGACAATCGTGAACTCATTCTTGATCTGCTGCATGAGGTCCTCGATCCGAGCCGTGGCGATGGGGTCGAGGGCCGAGCACGGCTCGTCCATCAGCAGCACCTCTGGCTCGGTAGCGATGGCCCGGGCGATGCAAAGCCGCTGCTGCTGTCCACCCGAGAGGCTCATGCCCGAAACCTTCAGACGCGACTTCACCTCATCCCAAAGCCCCGCCGAACGCAACGCTTTTTCAACGATGTCGTCCATGTTCCCTTTGATCCCCGCCACCTTCGGGCCGTAAGCCACGTTCTCGTAGATCGACTTCGGGAACGGATTGGGCTTCTGGAACACCATTCCAATGCGCCGCCGCACCTCCACGGGGTTCACATCCCGGTGGTAGAGGTCGACGCCGCCGTACGTCACCGAGCCCTCCACCCGGGCGGCGTCGATCAAGTCATTCATGCGGTTGAAACAGCGGAGCACGGTGGTCTTGCCGCACCCCGACGGCCCAATAAACGCGGTGATCTGGTGCTCATAGACGTCGACGTTGACATCCCGCACCGCCCGGAAGTCGCCGTAGTACACCGACACATCTCGGGCCCCAAAGACCACCTTGGGTAGGGGCGCCGACGGGGCGACAACCATCGAACTGGGGAGGCTGATTTCTTCCACAGGGCCACACTCTACGGGCTTGGCCGTCATCACCATTGATTAGTGCCTCTTCCTCTCAAAGTGACTTCGCAGGATGATGGCGAAAGTGTTCATGGCCATCACCAGCACCAACATGACGATGATGGCGGCGGCGGCCAACTCGTCAAAGCCCGCCCGAGGGGTACGGGCCCAGTCGGCGATCACCACCGGCAGGGCAGTGAAGCGCTCGGTGAGTTGCGACGGGTCCAACAGACCCTCTTGGCCGGGCAGAAGCCCCGTCACGGCCCCGATGAGCAGGATCGGAGCCGCCTCACCAATCGCCCGAGCGAGGGCCAAGACCGTTCCGGTAATGATCCCGGGCAGCGCGTAGGGCAACACGAGCGTACGGCAGACCTCCCACCGGGTAGCCCCCACGCCATAACCAGCCTCCCGCAGCGCCCCCGGCACCGAGCGCAGGGCCTCGGCGGAGGTAATGATCACAATCGGAAGCACGAGGATTGCCAGGGTGACCCCAGCCGAAATCGGGGTGGCGCCCCCCGTAAAGGACTTCAGCTGCTTCACGAAAATCGTCAGTCCGAGGATGCCGTACACAATCGAGGGCACCCCGGCGAGGTTCCGAATGTTGAGGTCGAGGAAGCGGGTCAGGCGACCCTTGTGGGCGTACTCCTCCAGATAGACCGCCGTCGCAACCCCAATCGGAAAGGCGAGGACCACCGTGAATACGGCGATCCAAAACGTGCCCCGAATGGCCTGGAAGACCCCCGCTGAGTCTGCTTTGGTGCGCAGACCACCCGAGAGGAAGCTCTCGGCTCGAGTGGTGAACACCCCGATGCCAGTACCGAACACGTCGGCAAAGAGGACCACCAGCACGAGCAGAGCCAGCGCGAGGGAGGAGAACAACATGGCCGCGAACATCCGCCCACCGAAATCGATTCGGCCGCTCTTGATCTGGCGGTCGATGCGTTCGGTGGCCTCGCGGCCGCCAACCCCGAGCGTCGTGAGGGGCATGAGGCGCCTAGTAACTCTGCCGCACGCGGCGCACGAAGCGGCCGGCGAGGACGTTGAGGGCGAGGGTCACCAGGAACAACACGGCAGCCACGAAATAGAGGCTCTGGAAGGTAAGGCCTGCACCCGACACTTGATCGGTGCCCTGGGCCTGGGTGGCCATCGCCGCCGTCATGGTCAGCCCCGGCTTGAGTGGATCGAGTGAAAAGCTCTGGTTCCCGGCCGCCCCACCGACGATGAACACGATCATCGTCTCGCCGATGGCCCTCGATACCGCCAAAATCCCGGCCGCCACGAGGCCGGATACGGCGGCGGGGACAACCACTCGGATCACCGTGGTGGAACGACGGGCCCCCATCCCGTAACTAGCTTCACGAAGGGCGTCGGGTACCGCCCGCAAGGCATCCTCGGACACCGAGGCGATGAGGGGAACCGACAGGATCCCCACCGCGATCCCGGCCGCCGTGAGGTTGAACAAACTGGCGCCGTCGAACAACCGGCGAACGATGGAAGGGGAGATCACCGAAATGGCAAAGAACCCCAACACCACGCTGGGGAGGCCGGCCAACACCTCAAGGCTGGGCTTCAGCAATCGCCGTACGCCGGGCCGGGCGTATTCCGACAGGTAGATGGCCGAACCGAAGCCCACCGGGAGCGCCACGATCATCGCGATCACCGTGACCAACAGACTGCCCACGAGCAAGGTACGAAGGTCGTAAACACCCTGGCGCGGGAACCACCCATCGGAAAACAGGACGGTGGACCATTCCACCTTCGTGACGAAGGCCATCGTCTGGCGCGCCAAGGCGTACACGATCCCGACGCTGACCAGGATCGACACCCACGCCGCCGCCGTCAACGCCGCCCGCACAACCGCTTCTTTGCGCATACGGCGGGCATCCCCACCGAGTTCAGCCAGCAGGAGCGTCCCTGGCGACCTCATCGCGTCGGTCATCGATCACCCTTGTCGACCAGGCCCCACCGCGTGAACAGATCGGTCACCGAGGTCGCTGCCCAACCAGCGAGCCATTCGCTCCCATGAACAGGCGATGTTGGTTCATCCTGGCTGTGTACCCACAGTTCTGGTCTCCCACGTCTTCCGAGACTCCTGCAGCACGGTGGGATCCAATTCCACATAGCCCACCTCGGACACCGACGAGATCCCCGCCGCCGAGAGGTAGTAATCCACGTAGGCCGTCACGGCTTTGTTTTCGGCGGCGCTCTTCGCATTCACGTAGATGAACAACGGGCGAGAGAGTGGGTACTCACCCGAGGCCACTGCTCCGGCGGTGGGCAGGATGCAGCCATCGGCCGGGGTGGCCGACACGCCCAACACCTTCACGCTCTTGCCCGCCTCCGTTGCGAAGGCCGAACCAACCCAGCCCAAACTGGTGTCCGAACCCTCGACGCCGGCGATGATGGTCGTGTCGTCCGACTGGGAGGAGTAGTCGGGACGAATAACGGCTGCATCATCCTTGGAGATGTTCCCCGACGCCGCCCGAGCCTCGCCGGGGCCCTTCAACGCCAGTTCGGCAAAGGAGTCGTACGTACCCGACTCGGCGCCAGGGCCGGTAATGTCGAGGTCGGCGGCGGGGAACTTGGTCGTCGAGCCCAGTGCCGAGGCGATAGGGGCCGCGTCCGACCACTTGCCGAAGCCCTGCGACTCGGCACCGACCAACGCGTAGAGGTCGGCCAGGCTCAGGCAATCGACCGCATCGTTAGCCGGGTTGGTTAAAAGAACGATTCCGTCGATCCCGATCTTCAGTTCGATGAACTCAACGCCGTTGGCGGCGCAGGCCTCCGCCTCGGCGGGCTTGATCGGCCGGGAGGCGCCGGAGATGTCGGTCTCGCTTTTACAGAAGAGTAAGAATCCGTCGCCCGTACCCGGACCGTCAACCGTGGCGAGTACCCCGGAGTCACAGTCGAGCAACTTCTCGCCCACCGAGGCTGAGATCGGTTCCACTGTGGAGGAACCCGAAACGCTGACCGCACCATCGGCCACCGGGCAGTCGGACGCATCGGCGCCGCCCTGGGCGTCAGTCTTCTTGTCGCTTGAGCAGGCGGCGAAGGCGAGCACGCCAACCACCAGCACCGAACCCAGCACTACCCTTTTCATGCCCATGCGAAACATCACTCTTCCTCGACCACGACGCCACTGCCGTGGGGCGCCCAGCCGAAGGTAGGCCGTTCGATGGCCGTGGGGGGATGGGCAAGGTAAACGCAGAGAAAACACTTCCAGTGCCGCCGCCGCTCGACCGAACCCTCAGACGAGTCGACGGATCCGCGTTTGGGCGATTTCCTGCAAACACTGGTGGGTGTCCACCCTGCCGAGGACGGGCACATGATTCCAGTCGCCGTCGGCATCGAGGGTCCACGCCAAGGTGTCGTCGCTCAGGTTCACCGCCAGGATCTCATCAAGACGAGCCTGCAGAGATGGGTCGGTGACCGGGACCAACGCCTCTACCCGCCGATCCAGGTTGCGCGGCATGAGGTCGGCGGATCCGATCAGATAGTTGGCTTCGCCCTCGCCGGCCCCGTTGGCAAAGCGATAGATCCGGGAGTGCTCCAGATACCGCCCCACGATCGACCGCACCCGGATGTTCTCCGACAACCCATCCAGGCCGGGTATCAGACAGCAGATGCCGCGCACGATGAGGTCGATCGCCACCCCCGCCTGGGAAGCCGCGTAGAGGGCATCAATCACCTTGGTGTCCACGAGGCTGTTCATCTTCAGCGTGATGGCACCCTGGCCTCCCGCCTCCGTCACCGAGATTTCGTTGCGGATGAGGCTATCGAGCCCGGGACGTGTCCCGTGGGGGGAGACCAACAGGCTGGTGTAGGCAACATCGCGTCCGTAGCCCGTGAGATAGTTGAACAGTTGGGTGAGGTCGGCCCCGATGGCCGGCGAGGCGGTAAGGAGCCCCACGTCTTCGTAGATGCGGGCCGTCTTGGAGTTGTAGTTGCCCGAGCCCACGTGGCAGTAACGACGAACGCCATCGGGCTCGTCGCGCACCACCAGAGCCGTCTTCGTGTGCACCTTGAGACCAACCAGCCCATAGACAACGTGCACCCCGGCGGTTTCCAGTGCTTTGGCCCACTCGATGTTGGCTCCCTCGTCGAACCGGGCCTTGAGTTCCACGAGGACGGCCACCTGCTTGCCCCGCTCGGCGGCCCGAATAAGGGATCGCACAATGGGGCTGTCGCCCGAGGTGCGGTAGAGCGTCATCTTGATCGCCAGCACCGAGGGGTCCGTGCTGGCTTGGCGAATGAACTCCTCCACCGTCGTGCGAAACGAGTCGTACGGATGGTGCAGGAGCACGTCGCCTTCGCGCAGCACGGCGAAGAAATCCGGGCGCTCATCCTCTCCGCTGTCGAGGCGGGCCGGGCTCACCCGCTTATACACCGGGTCTTTCAACTCGGGCCGGTCAAGACCGTGGACCGACCACAGCCCTCCGAGATCGAGAGGTCCCGCCACCTGATAGGTGTCCTCGTCGTGGAGATCCAGTTCGCTTTGCAACAGGTTCCGAACCTCGTCGCGCATCTCGGCACTGATCTCGAGCCGAACAGCCCGGCCGAACTGCCGACGCCTCAACTCAATCTCCACCGCCGCCAACAGATCATCAGCCTCCTCCTCTTCCAAGGTGAGATCCGCGTTGCGAGCCACCCGGAAGGTGGCCCGCGACTCCACCTCCATGCCAGGAAACAGTTGGTCCAGATGGGCGGCGATGACCTGCTCGAGCGGCACGAAGCGCTCCCCGTCGGGCATGACCACGAAGCGGGGCAGCAGATCCGGCACCTTCACACGAGCGAAGCGTCGCTCGGTGGTGATCGGGTCGCGAAGTTCGATGGCCAGGTTCAGGGATAGGTTCGAAATATAGGGAAAGGGATGCCCGGGATCCACCGCCAAGGGCGTGAGCACCGGGAAGATGCGCTGCTCGAAGGTCTCCACCAGAAACTTCTCGTCGTCACCGTCGAGTTCGTCCCAACTCGACAACCCGATGCCCACCGCCGCCAACGCCGGCACCACCTCGTGCAAGAAGAGGTGCGCTTGGCGGGCCACCAGGCTCGCCACTCGATGACGTACCTCGTCGAGTTGCTGGACCGGGCTGCGCCCGTCGGGCGAGGGGGCACCGATGCCGGCGGTCACCTGCTCCTTGAGCCCTGCCACCCGCACTTGGAAGAACTCATCGAGGTTTTGACTGAAGATGGCGAGGAACTTGGCCCGCTCCAACAACGGCACGCGCTCATCCTCGGCGAGGGCAAGCACCCGCTCGTTGAAATCGAGCCAGGACAGCTCCCGGTTGAGATAGCGGATCCCCTGATCTGACGTATCGGTCACCGGCATGGTGTAGATCGTACCGAGGACTGACGCCGCGATCAGTCGGCGTCTTCGGGGAGCCCTAGATCCCAATCGAGAAGAATGTTCTCACGCTCGGCATCGCGGATCACCCGCTCACGATTACGACGAAACTGCGGGTCGTGGGGCGGCAGCATGACGAGACGGGCCATCACCCGGCGAGAAAACTCATCGATGACGGAGCGATCTCCGAAGTCGGAATCAATCCGCCAGTGGGGCGTGGTGGGACCGAGATAGACCACCCGCGCGTTGGCAACAGGCGGGGTGGGCGGCTGGGCGGCGACATCAGACATGGGGCTGCAACCTAGCGGTTGGGGGACCGAAATTCCCAGGTCAGGTATCGCCGCGACGACCCAGGGTGACCTTCAGGGTCTGCTCTTTACCTTTTCTGATCACCCTGATCTGCACCCGATCCCCGGGCTGGCGGTCGAGGATTTCGTCACGGACCTGGGCGGCCTCGTTGATGTCGCGGCCGCCCACGGCCACGATCACATCGCCGACCGCCAGGCCGGCATCATCGGCCGCCGAGCCCGGCACCACCTCGGAGACGAACGCCCCCTTCTTAGCGGTGACCGCAAAGGTCTTTTGCACATCAGCGGGCACATCGGCCAGTTCGATCGAAGAAACTCCGAGGAAGGCCTGATCGGGATTGACCGATCCCTTGCCGGCCTTGAGGTTCTCGATGACGGGGCGGGCATGGTCGATGGCAATCGAAAATCCGAGGTTCTGGGCATCGGCCACGATGGCTGTGTTGATGCCCACGACCTGGCCGGCGGCGTTCACCAGGGGACCACCGGAATTGCCCGGGTTGATGGCGGCGTCGGTTTGGATCAACTGCGAGAGTTGCTCTCCCTGGGCGGTCAGATCGCGGTCCTTGGCCGACACGATGCCGCGGGTGACGGTGGGATCGCCGCCCAGGTTCAGCGCATTACCGATGGCGATGACCTCATCGCCCACGCGAAGGTCATCGGAGGAACCCAGTTCGGCGGCTACGAGGCCGTCCACGCCTTCGACCTGCACCAGGGCCAGGTCATCGCTGGGCGAAGCCCCCACCAGCGATGCCTTATGGCTGGTCCCATCGGGAAGCACCACGGTGATCTCGCTGAGGCCGCCAATCACGTGGGCGTTGGTGAGCACCAAGCCAGTGGGACTGAGGATGACCCCCGACCCGGCGCCATCAAAGACACCTTGGGACGTGGTGCGACTCGTCTCGATCGTCACGACCGAGGGCTGCACCTTGGCTAGGATCGCCTGGATGTCGAGGCTCCCCGACGCGGAGACAATCGGCGTGGCCGGTGGGCCGGTGGGGCTCGCGCCCGAGTCGTTGTCGATCACCAGGGTGGCGAGGCCGAACGCCACCACCGAGGCCACGAGCCCGCCCACCAGCGCACCGACCACGGCTGCCTTCGCCGCGCTGAAGGGCCGCCGCGGCGAGGGCTCGGCGGGCCCGGCCGGGGCGAGTTCGTCGTCGGGTTGGCTCCACGCCGGCGGGGCCGGCAGGACCGGCGGCTCGGCATCCGGGGTAGTCAGCGCACCCTCGGCGGCTTCCGGCGGTTCCGGCGCCGACCAGGGTGGCGGCGCGGCATCCGGGGTGGTCAGCGCACCCTCGGCGGCTTCCGGCGGTTCCGGCGCCGACCAGGGTGGCGGCGCGGCATCCGGGGTGGGGGTGGCGTCTTCGTTCGGGTGGCTGTCGTTGGTTCCCATCTCTCCATCTTTCCCTCACAGCAGCCCGATGTGACCGCGGGCAGCGGATTTTCCGGAAATATTTCAGGATGGGGGAACCAACGCCCCCGTAGATCCGTACAACATAAGAGATCCCCCCCCCGAAAGGTGACCCCATGGAACGCTCGCTCGAAGAGGTCTGGATGGCCACCGGCCTCTGCACGAACCTCCCCCCGTCCACCTTCTTCCCGCGCGACGGTTCTGGCGTGGACGTGGCCCGCAAGATCTGCTTCGACTGCCCTGTGCAGACCCAATGCCTGGAATACGCCCTCGCCAACCGCATCGACCACGGGGTATGGGGTGGCTGCTCAGAGCGAGAACGACGACGCATCCTCAAGCGCAGGGGCGCCGCGGCACCCGCTTCCGTTGGCTAACCCTCAGCCCGTGGGCTGATCAGGCCGCCGGCGGATCAGTTTCGTCGTCGGTGGATTTCAGGCCCTTTTTGAACTCATTCTGGGCTTGACCCAGTGAACGAGCGAGGCCCGGGAGCTTGGAGCCCCCGAAGAGCACCAAAATAACGACCAAGATAATGATGAGTTCCGGTCCTTGAGGCACCCGCACAACCTACCATCCCCGGTGAAGTTCGCAATGGTTGGAGCCGACCGCGCGAGGCTGGCGAGATGGTCCTGTGTGTCATGAACGTGAGCGAGGGCCGAGATCCCAGCGTCATCGCCGCCCTGGGGGCCGCCGCCGGTGCCGCCCTGCTCGACGTCCACACCGATCCCCACCATCACCGTTCGGTGCTCACCATCGCCGGCGAAGAGGCCGCCCGGGCAGTGGCGACCACCGCCGTGGCCCTCATCGACTTGCGTCATCACCACGGGGTGCACCCGCGGCTGGGGGTGGTTGATGTGGTTCCGTTCGTAGCCCTCACACCGAGCGATACCGCCGAGGCCACCCGGGCACGCCATGAATTCGCCGCCTGGTTCGCCCGCACCGAGCAGATCCCCTGTTTCCTCTACGGGCCGGAACGCTCCCTGCCCGAGGTGCGTCGGGGCGCGTTCGAGACCATCGCACCCGAGTTTGGTCCGGGTCACCCGCACCCCCGATCGGGCGCCACCGCGGTGGGAGTCCGAGGACCACTGGTGGCCTACAACGTGTGGATCAACCGGGACGTGGCCACCGCCACCGCCGTGGCCAAGGTGATCCGCGGTCCGGGGATTCGCGCCTTGGGTTTGGCGGTGGGAACCGGCGTGCAGGTGTCGATGAACCTCATCGACCCCTCCGCCATCGGACCTGCCGAGGCCTACGACCTCGTAGTCGAACGGGCCGCCCAGGCTGGGGCCATTGTGGTGGGAGCCGAACTCGTTGGGCTCCTCCCGCGGTCGGTCCTCATGAGCGTGCCCACCGCTCGATGGGCCGAACTCGATCTCAGCGACGAGCGCACGATCGAGGCGCGCTCGGCAACTCGCCCCGGCTGACCGGCCGAAATCAAGCGGTGGAGGCGGTCCTGGCACGGGCTCGGTCACGACGCAGGCGACGACGCTCCCGCTCGCTCATCCCCCCCCAGATCCCAAACTTCTCACCGTTGACGAGCGCACACTCGAGGCAATCCTCCCGCACGACGCAGCCGCGGCAGACCTCTTTCGCTTCTCGGGTAGACGCGCCGCGCTCGGGAAAGAACAGATCAGGATCTACGCCAAGGCAGTTGGCGTAGTCCTGCCAGGACCGGTCCTCAGGCTCGACAGAAAGGGGCAGAAGCACGGTTCCTCCTCAGAGACAGGTATCAGCCGGCCGGCGGATACCACATCTGTAGTTACAACAGTGTGATCTTGGCTGATTCAGCGGGAATACGCAAGGGAAACTCCCAAACATCTGGCATCGGCGGTGAGGGGCGGCCGAGGGGCCGCCACCGGCGGGCCGAGGTTCGTTCCCCGATCGGCGCGGTGAACCACGCCGCGGGGGTTAGGCAGGTCGGCGGTCCCGACCGGTGCGCATGGCCCGTTTCTGCTCGATGAAATCGACCAGTACGTAATCGCCGAGCGTCTCGGGCGTGGTGAAGAAAGCCCGACCCCGGTTCATTTTGGTGAGTTTCTCGATAAAGGTCTGCAGGTACGGGGTGGCGTCGAGCATGAAGGTGTTGATGCGGATGTTGTCTTTGGTGCACCGAGCAACCTCCCGCAAGGTGGCGTCGATCGTCTCCTGCACCGGCGGGTAGCTGAAGAAGGGCTGGGCCATGCCCGTCTCGAAATGAGCGGTGGGCTCACCATCGGTGACCATGATGATCTGCTTGGTGCCGGTCTGGCGGGACAAAAGTTGGCGGCTCAACTGGAACCCGTGCTGCATGTTCGTGCCGTACACAAAATCCCAGGACACCTCGGGCAACTGCTCGGGAGCGATGATGCGCGCCACCTCGCTGAAGCCCACGATCCCGAGGTAGTCGCGGGGGAACTGCATCGAGATCAACGAGTGCAACGCCATCGCCACCTTCTTGGCGGCCAAGAAGTTGTCCCGCATGGGCATCGACAGCGACAGATCCAGCATCAGCACGGTGGAACTGCGCACGGTCTGCTCGGTCTGCTCAATCTCGAAATCCGCCGGAGTGAGACGAACCGGCGTGCCGCCACCACTGCGCCGCACCGCGTTCCGCACCGTGCGCTCGATGTGCAGATTGAAGGGATCACCGAACTCGTAGGGCTTCGTGTCGTAGGTGCGCTCGTGACCGATCCCGCGATGCTCCACCTCGTGACGGCCCAGTTTGTCGCGCGCCATCTTGGAAAATAGGTCCGAGAGGGCGTTGCGCCCGATCTTGCGGAGACCCTTCGGCGTGAGTTCCAGCTTGCCCTCTTTGTTATTGATCAGCCCCGCCTGCTCGAGTTGCTCCGCCAGGCGGGCCAACTGCTCCAGGCTGCGAGCGGCATCATCGCCGAGCAGATCGCGGGCTCGGTCGATGTCGACCTCCGCCAGGGCACCGGGAGAGGAGGCCCCTCGCATCATCTGCTCCAGTTGGTCCAAATCCCCGAGTTCGTTGAGGAGCTGCGCGGCCTCGGCGAACCCCAGGGGATCCTGACCGGAGAAATCGTATTTACGTTCCCAGCCCATCTCGGGAAACAAGGAACGGAGATGACCGCCGAGCTGATCCATCTGCCAGCGGAGGTCCATGTCCTCCATGAGCGACTCCGACAGACCCTGGAGCTGTTCCCGCTGCTCGGGCGACATCGAGTTCATCATCGACTGCATGGCGGCCATGCGCTGGGCCATCAGTTCCAGCAGTTCGTCGAGCGTTTCGGGATGTTCGGGAAAGAAATCGGCGTAGCGCTCCATGAACTGCTCGAAAGACGGCTGCGTGTCGGCGCCCGACTCCCGCAAGGCCAGCAGGTCGTTCAGATCGTTCAGCATGTCCTTCATGCGCTGGAGGGCCTCGGGGGTCATCTCCTGCATGGCCCCGGACATTTGGTTGAAGTAACTCTGAGCCATCTCCTGACGCAGCTGATCCATCAACTCATCGAACTTCTCCCGCGCCTCACTGGAGGTGAACTCGTACTCCTGAAGCTGCGCCACCATGCCGGACAGATCGGGGGGCAACAGGTCGAGTTGGAGGTTCCGCTCCTCCACCACCTGATCGGTGATCTCCTGCCGCCGCTCATCGCCGCTGTCGCGGGCCTCGCGCGCCAACTCATCGAGGCCCTCACGCTCCATATCCAGCACCTCGCGCAGCGACTCGGCGATCTCTTCGTACACACCCCCGAGGTCGTACTGCTCGAGCTGATCGCGCCGCTTACGGCGGAGGCGCTCCATGAGATCGCGCATGCCGAGGACCTGTTCGTCGTTGCGGTCGCGGAAGCCCTGCTGCATCATCCGGCGCAGGGCGGCGTGTAAATCGCCGTGGTAGAGCAGGTCGTCGGTGATCTCCTCGAGCACCGCATCGGCATCGAGATCGAAGCCCACTTGCGAGCCATCCCACTTCGAGTACCGGAATCTCGGCGCACCAGACATGCCGACACCGTACCGGGGAAGAATGTCCGAGGGACTCCGGTTGCACAGATCATGAGGGTGGAGATCTGGAGCGATGTGGTGTGCCCCTGGTGCTATGTGGGTGTCCGGCGGTTTGAGCGGGCGGTGAGCGAGACCGGCGTGGCCGTCGAGGTGCTCTACCGCTCCTTTGAGCTCGACCCCACCGTGCCCACCGGCGGCGACAGCCCGCCACTGGAGGAATATTTGACCAAAAAGTACGGGGACCGAACGCGGGTGGAAGCGGCCCACGCCCGACTGAGCGAAGCCGGACTCGAGCTCGGCATCGACTTTGCCTGGCGAGGAATGCGTCGAGCCAACACGTTCGATGCCCATCGACTCTTGGCCTGGGCGTTGCACCGCGAAGGAGCCGATGCCCAACGCGCCCTCAAGGGTGCCTTGCTGCGGGCCTATTTCACCGACGGAGTGGATGTGGCCGACCCCACCGCCCTGGCCGAGGTGGCGGCGGCGGCGGGTCTCGACCGAGGCGGAGCCAGCACCCTCCTCGCCTCCAGTGAGGAAGCCAACTTCGTGCGCGCCGAGCGAGCCCACGCCCGCAGCAGTGGCATCAACGCCGTGCCCACCTTCGTGGTGGAGGGCGAATGGACCCTCCAAGGCGCCCACGACACCACCGCCTGGGTCAAGGCCCTCACCCACCTCGCCGCGGAACTAGCCAACCGCCCCTAGCCTCTTGGCTGGGCCTTCCCCGAACATGGGAGGCTGCCGGCCATGACGATGACCTGGCCGGAGGGGTTCATCTGGGGGACCGCCTCATCGGCCACCCAGGCCGAGGGCGCGGTGGCGGGCAGCGACTGGTACGCCTGGGAGGAGCAGGG